>VGXR01000027.1 GCA_016873255.1 Planctomycetota bacterium | reverse complement strand
CGGGGGACGAGGCCGCGCGCTGGTCCGCGTGCCCGCGCCATGTGATCGCCGAGCTCGGCTTCGGCGCCGGCATCACCTTCCTGTGCGCATGGGCCGCGTTCCGCGCGCATGCGGCGCCGGATGCGCAGCTTGACTTCGTGAGCGTCGAGGGCGCTCCGCTCGACCGCGCCCTGGCCCGGCGCGCGGCGCTTGCGGACCCGGCGATGGAGCCGCTCGCGCCGCTCGCCGATGAACTGGCCCGCGCCTGGCCGCCGCATGTGCGCGGCATCCACCGCCGCGCGTTCGATTGCGGCCGCGTGCGGCTGACGCTCCTCTTCGGCGACGTGCTCGAGCAACTGCCCACCGCGCACTTCGTGGCCGATGCATGGTGCCTCGACGGCTTTGCGCCCGCGCGCAACCCAGACATGTGGTCCGGCGAGGCCATCGCGCTGGTGGCCGCGCGCTCCCGCATCGGCACGACCGTTGCCACGTACTCCGCGGCCAGCGCGGTGGGAGAACGCCTCTCCGCCGCCGGCTTCGCGGTGGCGCGCCCGCCGGGTGCGCTCGGCAAGCGCGAGATGCTCGTCGGCGCGCTTGCCCGCGAACCCGATCGCTCGTGCCTGCGCACGCTGCCGAAGTGGTTCGCGACGGCGGCGGTCGGTGCGCAAGCGCGTGCGCCCGCGCCAGCGCCAGCGGCGACCGCAGCGCAAACCCCCACCCCCTCCACCCCACGCTCCGCCACCGTGATCGGCGCGGGGCTCGCCGGTGCCGCCGCCGCACGCGCGCTCGCCGAGCGCGGCCTGCGCGTCACCGTGCTCGATGCGCGCGCCGCGGCATCGGGGGCATCCGCGGCGCCGCGTGCGGTGCTCGCGCCGCACCTGGCCAGCTGGCAGAGCCCGCAGACCCGCCTTGTTTCCGCCGCGTTCCTGCATGCACGCGCACTCATGGATCGGGTCGGCGTGCCGCACCGGCCGTGCGGGCTCCTCAGCCCGGTCTCGTCCGACGACGAGTGGGCCTTCGAGCAGGCCATCGCCGACTGGGGCTGGCCCGCATCCATGCTTCGCCTCCTGGACGCCGATGCCGCGCGCGCACACGCGGGCACGCCCGTCGGCGACGCAGCGCTCCTCGTGGCCGACGCGTGCACCACCGCCCCGCACCTCACGGTGCGCGCGCTGCTTGCGCACCCGGGCATCACGCTGCACGAGCACGCACCCGTCGCGCGCCTGCACCCGCGCAACCACGGCTGGACCACCGAGCTCGAGGACGGCCGCGCATTCGAGTCCTGCGTCGCGGTCATCGCCACGGCCGGCATCCCCGCCGGTGCGCTTGCGGACATGCCCGAGGCGCTCGCCTCCGACGCCCTCCCCTCCGTGCCGCTGAGCGCCACGCGCGGCCAGCTCTCGCAGCTTGCGTTCGACGGCGCAGGCGACATCCCGCGTTGCGTGGTGAGCGCAAACGGATTCGTGATGCCGCCCGTGGACGGCACGGCCTGCGTCGGCGCCACCTTCGAGCGCGAGCGCCTCGATGCCCCGCCCACGCCGCACGACGACGCGCTCAACCTCGGTCACGCGGAGCGCCTGCTCCCAGCGCTTGCCGCATGCACGCCCTCGCGCCGCGGTGCGTGGGCCGGCATCCGCACCAGCGTGCACGACCACTGCCCCGTGGTCGGCCCGGTGGTGGCTGACGCGGCGTTCCGGGCCGCCTTCGAGCGGCTCGCGCACGGTCCCGCGGCCGCGCGCTGGCCCGACCCGCCACTGATGCCCGGCCTCTTCGTGACGCTCGCGCACGGTTCGCGCGGGACGTGCACGGCGCTGCTCGCCGGCGAGCTGATCGCTGACCTTGCCTGCGACACGCCGCGCTGCATCGGCGACGACCTGCTGCCGGCGATCCTTCCCCAGCGATTCCTGGTGCGCGAGCTGCGGACGGCCACATGAACCGCGTGACCTTCAGGGCGCGATCACGCGGCAGACGTTGATGCGCCGCATCGGCCATGCATCGAAGGCATCGACCGGATCGAGGCGGCGGAGGTTGGGGTCCTTCTTGGCGCGCATGCGATCGAGTTCCGCCTGCTCGACCAGCACCCTGCCGTCGGGATGCGCATCCATCCAGGCTCGCAGCGGCTTGCCTCCCCAATGGCCCGCGGTCCACCGGCCCAGCAGCCAGTCAATGCCGAGGTCAGTGAAGCCCACGACCGCGACCGGGCAGCCCGGCGGCAGCGACGCGACGAGCGGTCGCATTGACAGGCGCTCCATCGCCTGGTCCTCGACCCGGTGCGCGTACGCCCACCCGCCGAGCCACGCAAGGCACACGAGGCCGAGCGTCGGTAGCCGCCGGTCGCGCCGCTTCCAGAGGGCCATGCACAGCCATGACGCGGCCGCCGCAGGCACGAATGCGAGCGACCACCACGCGAGCGACCAACCCGGCGCCCACGCAGGCCCATCGCCGCGACCGACGATGATCACCGCCGCGAGCGGCATCGCGAGCGCAAGCAGTGTCAGGACCGCACCGATCGTGATGCGAACGTCCGGCGGCGTGTACCCGGCGGGCATGTCCGCGACACTGCCGTCGATCCACCGCGCGAGCATGATGCCGACGAGCACCGCGAGCGGGGGTGCGAGCGGCAGCAGGTAGGTCGGCGACGAGCCCCGCAGTACCGTGAAGCCGATGAGCGGAAGAACCACTGCGACAAGGAGCAGCGCCCGCAGGTCGCCCGTTCGGAACGCATCGAGGGCGCGCCGCCACGGCATGTTGAACCACGGCAGCGTGAGCATCGCGGTCGCGGGAAAAAGGCCGGCAACGAAGGCCGCCGGGATCGACCACCGCGGCGTGTCGTGCTTCCCGCCGGTGAACCGATCGACGAACTCGAAGCGCCACACGTCGAGCGTGCGGTCGGGGTTCGCCACGTAGAAGCCCCACGCCACGAGTGCGAGCGGCACGACCGCAAGCGGGAGTCCGATCCACGGACGCAGCATGCGCAGCTCCCGCAGCCGCCCCGCGAGGGCAAGCCAGCACACGACGACCGCGAACGGCGCGAGCAGGAGCGGCCCCTTGGTGGCGCCGACGAGCGCGCTCGACGCCCAGAATGCGAGCACCCACCATGCCCGCGCACGGCCTGCGCAGAAGGCCATCCACGCCGCGCAGGTGGCAAGCCACCACCAGAGCGCGAGCATCGCGTCGGTGATCGCCAGCCGGCCGACCACCTCGAAAAGCGGCATGCAGGCGAGCACGGCGACCGAGAGCGTTGCAACCAGCGATCCAAGGCATCGCCGTGCGAACGCGAATGCCGAGAGCAGCAGTAGCGTCGATGAGACCGCGCTCGGAAGGCGCGCCGCGAACTCGTCCATCCCGAACGCACGCATGCTGGCGGCCTGCGCCCAGTACGCCAGCGGCGGCTTCGTGATGTGCAGCTCGTCGCGGATCGTTGGCTCAAACCAGTTGCCGTGGGTCGCCATCCAGCCGCTCACCGCGGCGTAGCGGCCCTCGTCGGGCGGGAAGAGCGCGTGATTCCCGAGCGAATGCCAGACGAGCGCGATGGCCACCGCAAGCACGGAGCATTGCGCCCATCGCGGCGGTGCATCGGCGTGGCTGCTCGGGATCATCCGGGCATTACACCCTGACGTGCGGCCGCGCGCTCACTGCCCGGTCTGCACCGTCGGCTGCGCGCCGCGCTCGCTCACGAGCACCACGAGCAGGTTGGTGACCATGGCGGCCTTCTGCTCGGGCGTGAACTCGGCGAGGCGCTTGGCGTGGATCTGCTCCATGGCAAGCTCCACCATGCCGACCGCGCCCTCCACGATCTTCTGCCGCGCGGCCACCACCGCGCTCGCCTGCTGGCGCTGCAGCATGGCGGCGGCGATCTCGGGGGCGTAGCTGAGGCTGGAGATGCGGCTCTCGAGCACCTCCACGCCGGCGCCGCGCAGGCGGCCGTCGAGCTCGTCCTTCAGGCGCTGGCCCACCAGGTCGGTGCTGCCGCGCAGGCTGACGCCGCCCGGCTCGGGCGAGTCGTAGTGGTACTTGCTGGCGAGGTTGCGCAGCGCGGCCTCGCTCTGGATCTCGACGTACTTCTCGTACTCGTCCACCGCGAAGAGCGCCTCGGCGGTGTCCACGACGCGCCACACCACCACCGCGGCCACCTCGATCGGATTGCCGTCGAGGTCGTTCACCTTCAGCGGGTGGCGGCTGCGCGTGCCTTCCTGCAGCACCTTGCCCATGGGGTCCTTCAGCGCCGCGGTGAGCTGCGAGCCAGTCTCGAAGGTGCGGACGCGCAGCGTGACGCGCCGCTTGATGGTGAAGGGGTTGGTCCAGTGCAGCCCGATGGCGCGCACCGTGCCCCGGTAGTGGCCGAAGAGCACCAGCGCACGGCTGTCGTTGGGGCTGACCACGAAGAAGCCGAAGACCGAGAGAAAGGCAAGCAGGAGACAGGGCAGACCGACGACCAGCGGCGCGGGCTCATGCTGCCGGATGGTGGAGATGACGCCGAACACGAACACGCCCAGGAGCGCGAGGGTCATGGGCAGCATCACCCAGCCGGAGATGGGGGAGAAGAGGCGCTCGGTGAATCTCCCGTCGAGCGCGATGGGGGCGGACGCGCCTGCCTGGCTGCCGTGGGCGTGGGTTTCGCTCATGCGCGGATGGTACGTGCGGCGCACGGGACCAGTGCTACTTGACAACCAGTATTGTGCGTCGTACAGTACCGTCATGCCGACCGACCCCGGCGACAGGCTCCAGCGCGACCTAAGCGTCGGCACCGCGTGGCTCGTGGTGCTGGCGACGATCGCGCGCGCGGACGAGCCGATCCACGGGTACGAGATCGCGCGGCAGCTGGCGGAGCAGGCGCCGGAAGGCCTTTCGTTCAAGCAAGGAACGCTCTACCCGATGCTGCGGTCGATGGAATCGGACGGCCTGGTCCGCAGCACGCTGGTTCCCTCCAACGAGGGCCCGGCGCGCAAGTGCTTCACGCTCACCGCCGAGGGACGGCGGGTGCTCGCCGCCTGGTGCGAGACGTGGCGCACCACCAGCAAGTGGGTGAACCGAACGCTCGGAGGCATCGATGGCATCCGCTGAACCGCCCGTCATCCCCGGCCCGATCCGCGCCTACCTGCTGCAACTGGAGCTGGAGCTTGAGCGCGCCGATCCCGCGCTCCGCCACGATGCGCTCCTCGACGCCGAGGGCCACCTCCGCGCGGCGGTACGGGCAGGCGTCGACGCGGAGCGGGCGATCGCGGAGTACGGAAGGCCCGCGGAGATCGCGACGGCGTACCTGGCGGCCGAGGGCGCGTCGGCAGCGAGCGGGCGCCCGGTGTCTGCCTCCGCGTGGCGCGGCGAGCCCGGCACGGCGCTCGCCGGCACTGGTTCGGGCAGCCACCGTTCGAGCGTGCCAGGGGGCGTCGAGGCGGCCCCGGCCGTGCCTGCGCCCTGGCGCGTCCGCGACATCCCGGTGCTCGGCATCTGGGCGGATGCGAGGGCGTGGGGTGCGCTCGTCTACTTCGGCGCGGTCGGATTTGCGCTGTCTGTCGCCTACTTCGTGTGGGCCATCGTGATCGGGTCGCTGTCGATCGGCCTGGCGACCGTGATCGTCGGCGTGCCGCTCTTCATCTTCCTGCTCGGGAGCGCGCGGGCACTGTGCCTCTTCGAGGGCAAGGTGGTCGAGGTCTTCCTCGGCGTGCGCATGCCGAGGCGCGTGCAGCCCGTCGAGGGCGCGGACACCGTCGGCTTCTGGCAGCGCATCTGGTGCTGGCTGAAGGACGTGCGGAGCTGGCTGTCGCTCGGCTACCTGCTGGGCAACTTCCCGGTCGCCGTCGTGCTCTTTGCGGTGACCGTCACCGTGGCAGCGGCAAGCGCCGTGCTCATCGGCGTGCCGCTCCTCGAGGTGCTGGGAGTCCACGCCCTGCACCTCGACCTGGACGACGCGGACGACGTGACCGTCTCCTACCTCGGCCGCGAGCTGACGCCGGACGCGGACGGAGTCGTGCGGCTGCCGCCTTCCCTCATCGTCCTTTCCTTCGCGGTCGGCGTTGCCGTGGCCACCGCGGGCCTCTGGCTCATGCGTGGCCTCGGCTGGGTGTACGGCAACGTGGTGCAGGCGATCCAGGTGGCACGCCCGCGGGCCACCGTGCCGCCACGCGGCTGAAATCCGTTCCTGGTTCGTTTGGCACCAGTTTCCATCTCCACGGAACGACGGACATCTCCAGAGAAAACAATTGGTGCCAATGTAACCAGGAGCGAATGTAGGCATGCTTCGCATCAACGACCTCGTCAAGATCTACCCCGGTCCCGTCGCCGCGCTGAAGGGCGTCTCGCTTGACATCCCCGAGGGGCTCTTCGGGCTGCTCGGCCCGAACGGCGCCGGCAAGAGCACGCTCATGAACATCCTCGCCGGGCTGCTCGAGCCGACCGGCGGAACGGTCACGCTCGACGGCACGGACATCGTGACCGACCCTCGCGCGGTGTGGGGCCGCCTCGGCTACCTGCCGCAGGACTTCGGCTTCTACCCGTCGCTGAGCGGCGCGCAGATGCTCGACTTCCTGCTGCGGCTCAAGGGCGTGGATGCGCCGCAGGGCCGCAAGAGGCTGGTCGAGGAGCTGCTCGACCGCGTCAACCTCGCGCACGCGGCCAGGCGCAAGGTGCGCACCTACTCGGGCGGCATGCGCCAGCGCCTCGGCATCGCGCAGGCCATCGCCGGCAATCCGCGGCTCGTCATCGTGGACGAGCCGACCGCCGGCCTCGACCCCGAGGAGCGCCAGCGCTTCTACCGCATCCTCGCCGAGCTCGGCCGCGACCGCATCGTGCTGCTCTCGACGCACATCGTCGAGGACATCGCCACGCTCTGCCCGCGCTTCGCCGTGATCCGCGGCGGCCGATGCGTCACGAGCGGCGGCACGAGCGACGCGCGCCGGCGCCTCGACGGCCGCGTCTTCGAGGGGATCGTCGAACCGGCGGCGCTCGAGCGGATCCGCGCCTCCCACCGCGTCACGCAGGCCGTGCTGGTGGAGGGGTCGATGTTCCGCACGCGCGTCCAGGGCGAGGCCGGGCAGCAGCCCGCGGGCTTCGTTCCCGTGCCGCCGACGCTCGAAGACGTGTACTTCGGGGTGATGGACGAGAGCCGGGCCTCCGATGCGACGCGCCCGGTCGCCGCGGCCTGAAGGGCCCACGAAGTTCCGCAGACCCGCAGATCGACGGACCGCGCGCCCGACGCCAGCGACCCAAGCAACCGCCCCGCCGACCAACACAGGACCGACCGCCGATGCACCGCATCCTGACCCTTGCCTTCCTCGAGCTGAAGACCGCCTGGCGACGCCCGTCGCTCTGGGTCTTCCTCGCCATCCTCCTCTTCCTGAACTGGGGCTTCGCCGCAGGCGCCGTGCAGATCGGCACCGGCAGCCGCGTGGCCGGCGGCGAGCGCGCGTTCCTGAACAGCGAGTTCAACCTCGCGTTCGGCGACATGCTGCTCCTGGCGCTCTTCTACGTCTTCTTCGTGTGCACGGCGTTCGGCAACGCCCCGAGCGAGGACGACGCACTGCGCATCATGCCCATCGTCGGCAGCACGGGCCTCACGCCCGGGCAGTACGTCGCGGGACGCTGGCTCGGCGTGGCGCTCGTGTACACGGCCATCGTCGGGATCCACCTCGCCATGCAGGTCGGCTTCTACGAGCTCTACCCGCTCGCGGAGCCGGAGAAGATGCGCGGGCCGTTCGCGCTCGTGAACTACGTGCGCCCGATGGCGCTCTTCGTGCTGCTGCCGGTGCTCTCGCTCGGCGCCATCAGCTTCGCGATCGGCGCGGTCACTCGCCAGGCCGTGCTGGTGTTCGCGCTGCCGGTGGCCCTGCTCCTGGCGAACGTCTTCTTCCTGTGGAGCTTCTCCCCGGAGTGGCTGCCGCAATGGGGCAACCGCGCGCTGCAGGCGGTCGACCTCACCGGGTTCCGCTGGATGAACGAGACGTGGATCAAGGTGGACCGCGGTGCCGCCTTCTACAACACGCAGCCGCTGGCGCTCGACGGGCTGATGCTCGCGCAGCGTGCGGGCCTTGCCGCGGCGGCCGTCGCCGCGCTCCTGGCCGCGGCGCACCGCGAGCGGCGCAGGATGCGCGCGCCGTTCGCCGTGGCGAGCGCGGCCCGCGCGGCAATCATCGCGCAGGCCGATGCCCAGCAGCGGATGGCCGAGGCACGCCCGCGCGCGGATGTCACGCTTGCCGCGCTCGGCATGACGCAGTCGCGCGTGAGCGCGATGGCCGCGCTTGCCGATGCATTCCGCGCGGAGGCCCGCGAGCTGCGCCGCTCGCCAGGTCTCTGGGTGTTCGTGCCGCTCGTCTGCGTCCAGTGCATCGGCGCGCTGTACACGCCGGGCGCGTTCGGCACGCCCAACCTCACCTCCGCGGGCGCGTTCGCGGGCGAGACCTACAACACCGTCACCCTGCTCTCGGCGCTGATGGTGCTCTACTACTTCACGGAGAGCCTGGCGCGCGACGACCGCTCGCGCATCTCGGCGATCGTGAACGCGACGCCCACGTCGCTCGCGCCGCTCCTCCTCGGGCGCATGCTCGCCTGCACCGCGACCGTGGTGCTTGCGGTGCTGGGCGCCGTCTGGTCGACGGTGACCGTGGCGCTGGCGGTGCAGTGGGTCCAGACGGGCATCCTCATGCCGCCTACTCCGTGGCCGTTCATGCTCGCGTGGGGCGCGATGATGTCCGCGACGCTCTTCGCATGGATGTGCTTCCTCGCGCTTGCGTGGAGCCTGTTCCGGAACCGCTACGGCGTGTACGCGGCGGGCCTCGGCGCGCTCATCGCGACGGGCTGGTGCGTGCGGCAGGGGTTCATGAACTGGGTGTTCAACTGGTACCTGTGGGACGGCCTCACGTGGACCGACTTCGGGCCGCTCCAGATGGACCGCGGCGCGCTGGTGCTCAACCGCGTGCTCTGGGCACTGGTTGGCCTCACCATGCTGCACGCGGCCGTCGAGTGGTGGCGCCGGCGCACGCCGGACGCACAGGGCATCACCTCGCGCCTGCAGTGGTCGCGCGCATGGAAGCGCGGCGCGCGGATGCTCGTGTTCGCAGCGCCGGCCATCGCCTGCGGCGTCACGCTGGCCGTGATGGTGCGCGAGGGACCAGGCGGCTCGCCCGAGCGCGAGCGCGAGAAGCAGTACTACGTCGGCAACGCGAACACGTGGAAGGACGTGTCGCAGCCGACCATCGTCCGGATCGAACTTGACATGGACCTGGCGCCCGCGGACGGCAGCCTGCGCGTGAAGGGCTCGTACGGCCTGCGCAACATGACCGATGCGCCCATGCGGCAGTTCGCGATGACGCCGAACACGACGTTCACCGGCCTGACGTTCACCTTCGACGGCCAGGAGTGGACGCGCGAGTCCGCGGCCGAGGCCAGGAAGAGAAACCCCCGCGCGCGCAAGGTCGACGACAGCGCGGGCCTCTGGGTGTTCACGCCCGACGCGCCGCTGGCGCCCGGCGCGGAGGTGGACGTCGGCTTCGGCTACGAGGTGCGCGTGCCCTCGGGAACGCGCAAGAACCCGGCCGGGGCGGGTGAGTTCATCCTGCCCGCGGGCACGGTGCTCACGAGCTTCGGGCCGACGTTCCTGCCCGAGATGGGCTACGTGGACGGCGTGGGCGTGGACCCCGAGCGCACCCCCGAGCCGAAGCGCGTCGGACCGAACGACTGGAAGAAGGTCACCAAGACCGCCTTCGGCACCGGCGGCCACACCACCGTCAGGGCCACCATCCGCGTGCCCGAGGACTACCGCGCGAACATGCCGGGCGTATGCGTCGCGGACACCGTCGCCGACGGCGTTCGGACCATGCGATGGGAGACCGATCACCCGGTGATGGCGGTGAACGTGGTGGCGGGCCGGTGGCAGGAGTCGCGCGGCAAGTCCACGGTCATCTGGCACCTGCCGGAGCACGGGTTCAACGTGCCGGTCATGCTCGAGGCGCTTGACGGCGCGCACGAGTGGTACTCGAAGTGGTTCTGGCCGTACCCGTGGAAGGAGCTTCGGCTGAGCGAGTTTCCGGGGCTCGCGGCCTACGCGCAGGGGTTCCCGACCAACATCACCTTCAGCGAGACGATCGGCTTCATGTCACGGCCGACGCCGGAGGAGGACACGCCCTTCATGGTGACCGCGCACGAGGCGGCGCACCAGTGGTTCGGCAACATCCTGCGCCCGGGCATCGACCCGGGCGGGAACATCCTCAGCGAGGGCATGGCGCACTACTCGTCCGCGCGCCTGATCCGCCAGATCCGCGGCGAGCGCATGCGGATGGCGTTCATGCGGAACCTCGAGTTCCAGTACGGCGTCCAGCGCAGTGCCGACGACGAGCTTCCCATGACCGAGACCGACGGCAGCCGCAGCGGCGACCAGACGGTCACCTATGACAAGGGCGGATGGGTGTTCTGGATGCTCATGGAGCACATGGGCGAGGAGCGCATGGACGCCGCGATGCGGGACTTCATCGGTGCGTTCAAGGACGGTCCCGACTTCCCGCTGCTGCAGGACCTGGTGGAGGCGCTGCGGCCGCACGCACCCGATGCCGCGGCCTACGACGCATTCACCAAGCAGTGGTTCTACGACGTGGTGGTGCCGGAGTTCAAGGTCGAGTCGGCCACGGTCACTGCACCCGCGAAGGACGGTGACCCGTGGCGAACGGTGATCACGGTGCGCAACGCCAACACAGCGACCGTCCCGCTGGAGGTGGCCGTCACCAACGGCGAGGAACGCTGGCCCGAGGCCTCCATCTGCCGAACGCCCAAGGAACGCGCCGCCGCCGCGACCCAGCGCCCCGAGTACCGCGATGCGCGCGCCCGTGGCACCATCTCGGCGGGCGAGACCATCGCGCTGACCATCGAGAGCGACTTCAAGCCCACGAAGGCCGTCGTCGACCCCGACGTCCGGACCCTCATGCTCAATCGCAAGCTCGCCGAGCGAGACCTCTAAATCCGTTCCTGGTTCGTTTGGCACCAATTGTTTTCTCCAGAGAACGCGCTGGTCTCGGGAGAAGGAAATTGGTGCCAAACGAACTAGGAGAGGATTTACCGCAGCTCCACGGTGCGCGCCGCGCCGGCCGCGGCACGGGGGATGATGACCACGCCGTCCGGCACGGGCAGGTCGAGCGCCGGCTGACCCTGCACGCGCACGTTCACGCGCTCCGTGCCGCCCGGCATCCTGACGCGCAGCTCGCGGCCATCCGGCGCATCCAGCCTCGCGCGCACGAGCGTCCCGCCCTTCCACTCCATGTCCACGCGCACATTCCCGCGCGCCACCAGCCCGCGCACGCTGCCATCGCGCCATGCCTTCGGCAGCGCAGGGAGCAGGTCGATCCGGTGCACCAGGTGCCCCGCCGACCAGCTGCGCACGTGGCTCTGCAGCAGCATCTCGGCGATGCCCGCCGTGCCGCCGAAGTTGCCGTCGATCTGGAACGGGGGGTGGTCGTCGAACAGGTTCGGCAGCGTCGACTTCGCAAGCAGCGCGCACACGTCGCCCCACGCACGCTCGCCCTCGCCAAGCCGCGCCCAGAAGCTGATCAGCCACGCGCGGCTCCAGCCGGTGTGGCCGCCGCCCTGGCGAAGCCGCTCATCGAGGCTCCTGCGCGCAGCCGCCGCGAGGTCCGGCGTGCCATCAACCGTGATGAAGGACGCCGGATGCAGCCCGTACAGGTGACTCATGTGCCGGTGCCCGGGCTCCGCCTCGCCGTAGGGCTGCCACCACTCCATCAGCCGGCCGTCCGCGCCGATCCGCGGCATCGCGAGCTTCGCCAGCGCCGCATCGGCCTGCATCGGAAGCGCCTCGCCGCCGCGCCCGAGGACCCGCGCCGCATCCACGAAGTTCACCAGCAGGTCGCGCGCGATCCACAGCTCGATCGACGGCCCCATGCTCACGTCCGCGCGACGGCCGTCCGCGAGCACGAAGGAATTCTCCGGGCTGTTTGCCGGCCCGCCGATCAGCATCCCGGTGGCCGGGTCCTCCACCAGGTAGTCCAGCACGAACCGCACCGCGCCCTCGAGCCCCGGGTACGCACGGTCCCGGAGGAACACCGCGTCGCCGGTGAACTCGTAGTGCTCCCACAGGTGGCGCGCAAGCCATGCGCCCCCGAGCGGGAACATCCCCCACACGGTCTGCCCCTCGGGCGACGTCACGGCCCACGCATCGGTGATGTGGTGGCAGCACCATCCGCGCATGCCGTAGAGGTCGCGTGCCGTGTCGGCGCCGCGCACGCGCACGCGGTCGATCAGGTCGATGAGCGGCAGCTCGGTCTCCGGCAGCGCGCACGGACCCGCGGGCCAGTAGTTCATCTGCACGTTGATGTTGGTGTGGAAGTCCGCGTTCCACGGCGCACGGAAGTGCTCGTTCCAGATGCCCTGCAGGTTTGCGGGCAGGCTGCCCTCGCGGCTCGAGGCGAGCAGCAGGTAGCGGCCATAGCGGAAGTAGAGCTCCACCAGTCCGTTGTCCCACTCGGGCTTGCCGCGGAACCTCGCGAGGCGCGCCTCGGTGGAGAGCAGCCCGGGCGCAGCGCTCGACTCGGGCGGCGGCCCACCGAGATCGATCTCCACCCGATCCATCGCGCGGGAGGTCCACGCGGTCGCGCGCTCGCGAAGCGCGTCGAACCCGACCTGCGCGCTGCGAAGGTCCGTCTCGCACTGCGCCGCCGGGTCGCTGCTTGAGGCCACCGCCGCGCCCTCGGCACCCGGTGCGGGCACACGGTCGGCCAGGCGCATGCCGAAGTAGTCCGTTCGCCCGGCCACGCACACGGTGACGCGCCGCGCGCCGCGCACCACTGCGTCACCATCCGCAACGTCGACGCTGCCGGCATCCGCGCGAACGTCCGCCGTGGTCACGTAGCGAACGCCACCTTGCCCCGTGCGACCTGCGTAGGAAAGCCGCGCACCCCGCTGGGCGGGGATTGCCGCATGCGCCGGAACGTCCGTCCCGAAGGCCTGGCGGCGCAGCCGCACGCGAAGGTCGGGCAGCGTGCCATCGCCGTCCACGCGCACGCAGACCGCAAGCAGCTCATCCGGCGCGCTCGCCACCACCTCGCGCACCACCCGCACCCCGTCCACCTCGAAGCGCGTGGTCGAGACGCCCGTGCGCAGGTCAAGTCCGCGCCGATACTCATCCACGGCGCGCGGGGCACGTTCGAACTCCACGAACAGGTCGCCGAGCGTCTGGTGGCTGCGCGGCATCATGTCCTGGGGCAGCATGCAGTCGCGCTGCAGGATCTCCTGCGCCTCGACCACCTTCCCCGCAAGCGCGAGCGCGCGCGCGGCGCGGAAGCTCGCCGCGGCCTTCGGCGCGTTGCGGTCGCCCGCGTTCCCTTCCCAGACCGAGGCCTCGTTCAGCTGGATGCGCTCGTGTCCCACGCCCCCGAAGACCATGGCGCCCAGCCGCCCGTTCCCCACCGGCAGCGCCTCGGTCCACCGTGATGCGGGGCGCGCGTACCAGAGGTCCGGCTGCGGGCCGACGACTGCCTCGTCGGGGTTCACCTTGGTGGCGCGCACGCCCACGGCGATGGGCGCCATGCGCGCACGCAGGTCGGGGTCCATCACGGGGTCGAACGACGCGAGCGCCGGGTGATCGCCCGCTGCGATCCACCATCGGCCCGCAAGCTCGATGCGCGTGCGCGCGCCCTCGAGCGCCGGCATTCCCGGCGCGCCCATGATGCCGCCAGCACCGCCGCGGTCCGTCACGCGGATGGCCACGCGATTGATCCCCTCCCGCAGCAGCGCACGCGGCACCGGATACGACCGAACGCGGTCGGCACCCTGCGTGGCACCGATGCGCGTCCCGTTGAACCACGACTCGTCGTCGTCATCGACGCGGCCGAGCGAGAGCACGAGGTCTCCGAGCACGTCTTCCGCATCGAGCGAAACCTCGGCCACGTACCACGCGATGCCGTCTGCACCGACGGGAAGTCCATGCCCTTCCCATGCGCCGGGCACGGCAGCAGGGGCAAGCGTGATGCCGGAGAGCGTGCGTGCGTCGTCGCCCGCGGCGTGCGACACATGGGGCGCGGGCGGCGCGTTCGGCGCGTTCGGCGCCTCGGCCAGTGCATCGGCGGGCGCACGCAGCGCGGCCACCGACGCCAGGACGGCCACGGCCAATTCACGGAAACGGAGCAGCGCGCCCATGCGGGAGTTCTACCGCTCCCGCCTGCCGCGGTTCGCTACCCTCCCGCCATGTCCACGGCCGCCGCCACCGCCAGCCTCCCGCTCCTCGGCCGACACGCCTTCGTCTGCGGCGCCACCCAGGGCATCGGCAAGGCCACCGCGATCGCCATGGCCGCCGCGGGCGCCACCGTGACCGCCTGCGGGCGAAACGACCAAGGCCTCATCCGCACGCTCGAGGAGCTGCCGCGCACCGCGGGCCAGAAGCACTGGTCGGTCGAGGTGGACTTCTCCTCGTCCCGCGACGTGGAACTGGCCGCTCGGACGCACGTGGAGACGGCGGGGCCCGTGCACATCCTGCTCACCAACACCGGCGGGCCGCCGGCCGGAAGCGCCATCGAGGCACGGGCCGAGGACTTCACCAAGGCGTTCGAGATGCACCTCCTGAGCGCGCATGCGTTGGTCCAGTGCTTCGCGCCCGGCATGCGCGAGGCGCGCCACGGGCGCATCATCAACGTCACCTCCACCAGCGTCGTGACGCCAATCCGTGGCCTCGGCGTCTCCAACACCATTCGTGCCGCGGTCGCCAACTGGGCCCGCACGCTCGCGGTGGAGCTGGCGCCGTTCGGCATCACCGTCAACACCATCCTTCCCGGGTTCACGCGCACGGCGCGGCTCGAGTCCCTCCTCGACGGACGCGCGCGCCGGGCGGGCGTCAGCCTCCAGGAAGTGGAGGCCGATGCGATGCGGCTCGTCCCGATGGGCCGGTTCGCGGCGCCCGAGGAGATCGCCGCCGTCGCCGTGTTCCTTGCCTCGCCCGCGGCGAGCTACCTGACGGGCGTGAACCTGCCCGTCGACGGCGGCCGCCTCGCGCTGGGGTGACGCGCTGCCACCAGCCGGCGAAATCCGTTCCTGGTTCGTTTGGCACCAATCGTTTCTCCAGAGAAGTCCGGTTGGCCGGCCGATGCGCGGTGCGACGCAGATGGGCCTGGACGCCTCGCCGACCGGCAACCAAACACCACCCGCTCCCAGATTTCCCTGGAGAAAACGATTTGTGCCAAACGAACGAGGAGCAGATTTACTCCTTCGGCTTCGCAGCGCGCAGCGTGACGTCGAGCTCCACTTCCTTGCCCTCGCGCCAGACCTTCAACTTCACCACGTCGCCCGGCTTGTGGCTGCGCAGCTTGGCCATCATGGTCGATGCGCCCTCGAGCTCCTCGCCGTTCCACGCAAGCAGCACGTCGTCCTTGCGGATGCCGGCATCCGAAGCCGATGTATCGGCACTCACCGCATCCACCATCACGCCGTTGTTGGGCGCGCCCTCGGGGCGCTCGTCGTCCATGCGGGGCATGACGCCGAGGCGCACGGCCGCGTAGCCGCGGTCCGCGGAACGGCCGCTGCCCTGCTTGAACTCCAGCTTCTCGGGGCGCGTGGCAATGGTCATCACCATGTCGGTGGTCATGCCAACGATCTTGGCCGCGCCCTCCGGGTTGAGCGTGTAGCCCTTGTCCTTCGGCGTGTGGTAGTCGTCATGGTTGCCCGTGTAGATGAACACCACGGGGATGCCGGCGCCGTAGAAGCTGGCGTGGTCGCTCGGCCCGCGCCCGGACGGGTCGGCGCGGATGACGAGGCCGCTGCGCTCGAACACCGGGCGCATGATCTCCACCATGTCCTTGGCCGACGACATGCCGCCCACGGCGAGGTCGTCCGAACGCAGGCGGCCCACCATGTCCATGTTCACCATCAGAGACATCTTGTCGCCCGGGATGGTCGGGTGCTCCACGAACCACTTGCTGCCGCGCAGCCCGCTCTCCTCGGCGGTGAAGCCCAGGAACAGCACGCTGCGCGCGTCCGCGGGAGCGTCCTTCGCCGCGTAGCGCTCGGCCACCAGCTGCGCGACGCACAGCATGGCGGAGGTGCCGCTTGCGTTGTCGTCCGCGCCGGGGTGCAGCTGCCCGGTGTACTGCGGGCTGGTGCCGAAGTAGCCGTAGCCCACGTGGTCGTAGTGCGCGCCCACCACCACCCATTCGTCCTTCAGCGAGCCCTTGCCCCGCAGCACGCCGCCCACGTTCTGCGTAGGGGTGCCGCCGACGGACAGCTTGGTCTCGAGCGCCAGCTTCGACCCGTCTCCGAGCGCGACGGTCTTCACCTTGCCCTCGTCCGCGAGGACGCGCCAGTCCATGAGCGAGCCCTTGTCGGGCGCGCCGGCCTTCAGGATGGACTCGGCCAGCTCCGCGCTTGCCTGCACCACGGGGATGTCCAGCGGGCGGCCCCAGCGGCTGGTCGAGACGTCCTCGAGGTCCGGTTTGCCGTAGCGCACTCCCGGGGGCGCCACCAGGATGATGCCCGCGGCGCCGCGGTCCACGATGGCATTGATCTTGTCGCTCATGTTGGCGAACTCGCTGAAGCGGCGCGAGGCCCACTTCGAGTGCCCGCGGTCGTCAAGCGGCTCGTACCGCAGCACCATGGCGATGCGGCCCGTGAGGTCGGCGCCCTCCTCGTAGCTCGAGTAGCCGCCTTCACCCTTCTCGATCCCGTAGCCGACGAACGTCACCGGCGCCTCGGCCTTGGCCGTGCCCGAGATGCCGAGGACCGCGTAGTCCTTGCCGCGCTCGAGGTCCTTGCCGCCGAACGAGGCCTGCGCCAGCTCCACCTTCGGCGAGCCGCCCGTCAGCGCGAACTCCTGCATGTAGCTCGTCCACTCGCCGTCCTTGGGCGTCACGCCATCGGTACCCACCGCGGGGAACGCGGGCTCGAGCCCGGTGTCCTTCATCCAGAACTCCAGGTACTCGGCGGCGAGGTCGTTGCCACGAACGCCGGGCGCGCGCCCCTCAAACCACGGGTTGGAGAGCGTGATTGCGTGCTGGTACCAGCGCGTGGCCACGGGACCGAGGTCCTCGAAGACCTTGCGCAGGTCGATGTCCTTGGCCTCGACGCGCTTGGCGCTGTCGTCGGGTGCCCACGAGTAGACGTTGACCGCACCCTCGATGATCTTGCCCGCGGGCGGCGCAGCGGGCGCGTCCGCAGCCGCAGGCGCGTCCTGCGTCGCCGGTGCCTCCGATGATGCGGGCGCATCCTTCGTGGCGGGCGTCTCCTTCGTGACAGGCGCATCCTGCCATGGCGCGGCCGCCCATGCCACGGTCGAGAGCAGGGAGACGGCGGCTAGGCGAACGGAAGCGGAAGCGTGCTGCATTTCGGGCCTTTCGAGGCCGTGATTGTAGGAACACGTCGGGTGCCTTCGGCCGTAAAAGCACCGCGAGGGCCGCACGGAGCGGCCCTCGCGGGAAAGCACTGGTGTCGTCGGCGCAGCCGTGGAGGCGAGGCCTCCGCCGGACTCAGTCGCCGATGCGGAGCATGTCGCGGCCGAGGATGCCGTCGACGGTCGCCACGCCGGCCGCCACCGAGGGGCAGGACTGGCCTAAACGGTAGACGAGCTGGTCGTAGGCACCGTTCGAGTAGTACCCGTCGCCGGTGCCCGTGATCGAGTGGAACCACAGGGTCTTGCTGCCCCCGACGCCGGGGTTCTGGGCCTGCGAAAGGTCGTCATCCTGCTGGATGCCGGCGATCGACACGACCTGCGTGTGGCCGTCGAAGCACATCACTGCGGGAGCGCTGTTGTAGCCGTGGTTGTAGAACCAGGGGGTCGGCGTGTTGAACGCAGGGTTCACTTCGCCGCCCTCGGTGTTCTGCAGCCACTGGTGCTCCCACATGCGCCACTTCAGCGAGGGGTACTGCGACATGCTGGCGGACGGGCTCCTGTACGCGCCGGGCATCAACGCCGCGGTTGGGGCCGCACCGGGGCGAGCCGGGCAGCCTGCGGTGCCGTTGAGGCGGCGGGACCACGCCAAGACGTCCGGCGACCACATGGCAGCCGGGCTCCAGCAATAGGTGGGCTCCTCGTAGTTGGTTTGGTCGTAACTGAACTCGACCGGCATCTCGAAGTACTTCTGCACATTCTCGAGGGTCAGTTTGTCCTTGGGCGCCCAGAACACCTTGTCGTAGTACCTGCCGTTGACGTAGGTGTTGAAGGCCTTGCAGTTGGTCAGGCGCCAAGAGCCGAGCCAGCTGCCGCTCCAGTAATCACACGGCTGGTAGACGATGAAGTTACCGCAGTTTCCGGGCCAGCCGGCGCAGCGGCCCGAGGGGTTTTGTCCGGCGATCCAGTAGCCCCAGAGGCCGCCGGTCTGGTCCCATCCGAGCACCATCTGCGGGATGCACTGGGAGGCGACGATGCCGGCGCACGCGCCCGTGGGGAAGTTGCCGTAGAGGCCAATTTCGTCCGGGCAGGCCGTGTACTGGCGGTCGTTGTAGTCGGCGCCGTACGCGTTGCACGCCGCAACCAGGTTGCGGAGGTTGCCGAGGCTCTGCGTGACGAGCGCTGCATCACGCGCCTTGCCGATGGCGGGCAGCAGGATCGCGATGAGCAGCGCGATGATCGCAACGACCACCAGCAGCTCGACGATCGTGAAGCCCTTCTTGAGACGGTTCATTCCATCTCGCCTTTCTGCAGCCCGCGGGCCGCATGAAGAGTCCGAACCGAGACGTGACCGGTGCGTAGGACCTTGCCGAGGCTTCGAGATTCGGCAAGCCAGCTCCGGCGGGCTGGACTCGAACAGGATGCGGTCCTTTGGCGGCAGGATCGCGAGGCCGTTTGGTTGTCCCGAGCCCCTCGCGGGGCCAGGACAGGGAAGGGTACCCGTCCCCCCTTCCATACGAGACACCTTTCGGCGCGGGATTCAGGCAGGCTTTCGAATTCCGGACCGGGGTTGGCCGGGCGCCGATGCGGGGTAGCCTGAAGGGCCAATAATGACAAGCGTTCCCTCCGGCCCCCGCATCGCGTCCACCTGGAGCTTCTCCGCCCTCGGGAACCGATCAGCATGGGCAAGCCTGGCCGCAGGCGGCGACCCGATGGACGCGGTCCTCGAGGCGTGCCGGGTGGCCGAGGAGGATCCGGCCGTCGACAGCGTCGGGTTCGGGGGCCTGCCGGATGCCGCCGGTCGCGTCACGCTTGATGGCTGCGTCATGCGTTCGCCGGCCGAGTGCGGGAGCGCGTGCGGGCTGCGCCGGCACCTGCACCCGGCCCGCGTGGCAAGATGGGTGATGGAGCGGACCGCGCACGTGATGCTCGTCGGCGAGGCCGCGGATGCGTTCGCGCGGGCGCAGGGCGAGCCCGAGCGCGAGCTGGTCTCGCCCGAGGCGCGGGCGAAGTGGGAACGCTGGCGCGCGGGCGCGCTCGAGTCGGGCGGTGACGCCGCCGCGCAGGCGCGCGACCGGGCGCTCCGGCCGGTGGACACGGGCGTCCCGGGAGCCGGTGCGCTCTTCGGGCAGCACGCGCGCGCCGAGCGGCGCTGGCACGCGCACGACACGATCGGATCGCTTGCCGTCGGCGCAGACGGACGCCTCGCGGGCGCATGCAGCACGAGCGGAACGCCCTGGAAGGTGCCGGGGCGCGTGGGTGACTCGCCCATCATCGGGCACG
This sequence comes from Planctomycetota bacterium, assembly GCA_016873255.1. Classification (GTDB taxonomy): domain Bacteria; phylum Planctomycetota; class Phycisphaerae; order Phycisphaerales; family SM1A02; genus UBA966. The sequence continues at coordinate 16,150 of VGXR01000027.1, read as the reverse complement.
GTCTCTACGTCGACCCGGAGGCCGGCGCGGCCACCGCCACCGGCACCGGTGAGCTGATCATGGGGGTGTGCGGCTCGTTCCTGGCGGTGGAGGAGCTGCGCCGCGGGGCCACGCCGCTCGAGGCGGCGCGGGCGGTGGTCGAGCGCATCGGGCACAGCTACCGCATCGAGCCCCACCACCAGACGGCGTTCGTGGTGATGGGCCGCGACGGCGCGGTGGGCGCGGCGGCCCTGCGAACAGGGTTCCTCGTGGCGGTGCAGGATGCCTCCGGGGAACGGCTCGAGCCGCCCGGGTTTACGCTGCGCGCTGACTGACGGCTCGTGCCGCGCCGGACGAATCCGGCCGGTGCCGGCCGCCGAAGCCCCTCCCCTATGAAGCTCTACACCCGCACCGGCGACGACGGCACCACCGGCCTCTTCAGCGGCGCGCGGGTATCGAAGGACCACCCCCGGATCGAGGCCTACGGCACGGTGGATGAGTTGAACGCGGTGCTGGGGCTCGTGCTTGCCGCGTGCGACCACGGGCACGCGTTCGAGCGACGGACGCACGAGGTGATCTCGGCGCTGCAGTCACGGCTCTTCGACATCGGCGCGGACCTGGCCACGCCCGAGGGCGCCAAGCAGCAGGCGAAGATCCACCGCATCGACGACGCCGACGTGTCCGAGGCCGAGGGCTGGATCGACGAGATGGATAGCGCGAACCCGCCGCTGCAGACGTTCGTGATGCCGGCCGGCACCGAGGTCGCAGCGCGGCTGCACCTTGCGCGCACCGTCTGCCGGCGCGCCGAGCGCGCCATCATCTCGCTCGGCAGCATCGAGCCCGTCGGCGACCCGCTGCTGCGCTACATGAACAGGCTCAGCGATCTCTTCTTTGCGATGGCGCGACGCGCCAACCACGAGCGCGGCATCCCCGACGCCCCGTGGACCGCGAAATCCGTCCCTGGTTAGTTTGGCACCATTTGCTCTCTCCAGAGAACGCGCCAGTCTCGGGAGAAGGAGAATGGTGCCAAAGGAACGAGGAGCTGATTCATCCAACCAGGAGCGGATTCAACCGATCGTGCCGAACACGCGGTCACCCGCGTCGCCGAGACCGGGGCGGATGAATGCGTCCGCATCGAGCCCGCGGTCGAGCGCGGCCGCGTGGATCATGACGTCAGGGTGCTCGTCGAGCACGCGCTTCACGCCCTCGGGCACCGCCACCAGGCACACCATCTGCACGTCCCGGCAGCCGGCCTCCTTGAGGTAGCTGATCGCAGCGCATGCACTGCCGCCGGTCGCGAGCATCGGGTCAACCACGATCGAATACCCGTCGCGCACGTCCGACGGAAGCCGCGCGTAGTAGAAGACCGGGCGCCGGGTGGCCTCGTCGCGGCGGATGCCGATGTGCCCCACGCGCGCCTCGGGGAAGAGCTGCATCACGCCGTCGGTCATGCTCAGGCCCGCGCGCAGGACAGGCACCAGCGTGACGGGGCGCGCGAGCTGGCGGCCGTCGGCCACCTCGAGCGGCGTCTCCACCTTCACGCCGCGCGTCTCGAAGCGACGCGAGACCTCGTAGGTCATCAGCCCGGCGATCTCGTTCAGCAGCCGCCGGAAGTCCGCAGGCAGCGTGTGCCGATCGCGCGCCACGGCCAGCTTGTGCTGGATGAGCGGATGGTCGAACACCCGAAGGTTGGGGAACGCGCTGCTCTGCGTGGGCATGGGGCCTCCGGGCGCGAAGCGTAGACTCCGCACCTCGGCCGCTGCCGCGGCCCGGAGCCCACCACCATGCAGGAACACCGTCCATCGACCCCCCACCGGGGCGCCGCCGCCTCCGTGGCCCTCGGCGCGCTTGCCGGCGCCGCCCTCACGCTGCTCCTCGGGGCCTCGATCCCGGGCCCCGCCGTCCCGCCCGGCCGCACGAAGCCCACGCCCGACCAGGTGAGCAAGGAGACGGCCGCCGCGATGAGCGTGCTGAACCAGTTCGTCGGCCGCTGGGACATCAAGGGGCAGTCCTTCGACGAGAACGACAAGCCCGTCGGCGACTTCACGGGCAGCGCCACCTGGGCGTTCACGCTCGACAACAACTTCCTGATGGGCGAGACCACGCTGCAGGGCGGCAGCTACGTGCTCGAGCAGGTCGACTACATCGGCTACTCCCCGGGCCTGCGCAAGTACACGCACGTGATGATGACCGAGCTCGACAAGTCGATGGTCTACCAGCACGGCGAGTGGATGCCCGAGGTCGGCGCGTTCGTGTTCGCCATGGCGGCGCCGCTCGACACGCCCACGGGCACGCCGCGCAGCGTGGGCATGCAGTACGCGTTCTCGAACGCAGGCATCGCGGTCAACATGACGCTGCAGAGCGGCATGAAGCCGGCGCGCAACGTGCGCCTCCTGATGACCCGCTCGACCACGCCCGACGCACCGACCGGTGCCGACGGCATGCCCACCGGCGGCAACGTCCGCGTGCAGTACCAGCAGGGCGACCCCGCGAAGATGCGCGCGCAGATGCAGCAGGCCATCGGCCAGATGTCCGCGCAGAAGCAGGCGATGTCCAAGTACTTCCAGGACATGAACATGGGCTGGGACTCGCAGATGGACCAGCTCATGGAGAAGCAGGTGAGCCGGGGCGTCGATGACCAGACGCGCGAGATCCTGCGGGGCCCCGAGTAGCCCATGCCGCTTCCCCGCCTCGCCATCATCGGCCGCCCCAACGTCGGCAAGTCGAGCCTCTTCAACCGGCTCGCCGGGCGCCGCATCTCGATCGTCGACCCGACGCCCGGCGTCACCCGCGACCGCGTGACCTCGGTGGTCGAGCTGCGCCCGCCGCCCGACGCGGGCGACGCGGCGCCGCGCTTCGTCGAGCTGATGGACACCGGCGGCTACGGCGTCTACACGGCCGAGGACGGACGCATCGACGATGCCGGCAAGGACCTCGCCGCCCTCACGCCGGAGATCGAGCGGCAGATCAAGGCCGCGGCGCAGCAGGCCGACCTCATCCTCTTCGTGGTCGACGCGCACGACGGCGTGGTCGCGCTCGACGAGACGGTCGCCAAGCTCCTGCGCGGCGCGGGCCTGGCCGCGAAGGTGCTGCCCGTGTGCAACAAGGTCGACGACCCGAGCTGGGAGGGCGACGGCATCGAGGCCGCGGCGCTCGGCTTCGGAGACCCGGTGCTCGTGAGCGCGACGAGCGGCTTCGGCACGCGCGCGCTGTCCGAGGCGCTGTGGGAGCGCCTCGGGACGGCGGGCGCGGGCGAGCGCCCCGAGTCGCCGGACGTGCGCTTCGCGATCGTCGGCCGCCGCAACGCGGGCAAGAGCTCGCTCGTGAACGCGCTGGCCGGCGAGCCGCGCGTCATCGTGAGCGAGATCGCCGGCACCACGCGCGACGCGGTCGACGTGCGCTTCGAGGTGGACGGCAACGTGCTGGTCGCGATCGACACCGCCGGCGTGCGCAAGCGCAAGAGCTACGCCGACGACGTCGAGTACTACTCGAGCACGCGCACCGACGACGCCATCCACCGCGCCGACGTTTGCGTGCTGCTCCTCGACGCCACCGAGAAGTGCTCGCAGGTCGAGAAGCGCCTCGCGAGCAAGCTCGAGGAGGGCTACAAGCCCACCGTCATCGCGGTCAACAAGTGGGACCTGGTGCAGCCCAAGCTGTCGCCCAGGGACTACATCGAGTACCTGACGCAGGAGTTCCCCGGGCTCGACTTCGCGCCCATCGTCTTCGTGAGCGCGAAGGACGCGACCGGCCTGCGCGAGCTGCTCGGGCTGATCGCCAACCTCGACACGCAGGCGAAGCACCGCGAGGGCACCGGGCGCGTCAACAGCGCGGTGCGCGAGATCCTGGAGGCGCGCGGCCCCAGCTCGCGCCTCGGCACGCGCGCCAAGGTGTTCTACGTGGCGCAGATCGACGTGAAGCCGCCGACCATCGCCATGGTGGTCAACAAGCCCGACCTCTTCGAGGGCACCTACGAGCGCTACTTCAAGAACCAGCTGCGCGAGCACCTGCCCTTCAGCGAGGTGCCCATCAAGCTGGTCTTCAGCGAGCGCAAGCGCGAGAAGCGCGAGCACTGACGCGCGGGCGTCAGTACCCCGCGCGGACCGCCCACGTCACGACGAACGCCGCGGCCGCGAGCGCGCCCAGCGCCCCGCTCCCCACCGCCACCGCCGCGAACGCGTCGAGCGTGTGCACGCGGAACGCGGAGCGCACCAGGAATGCAGATGCCGTCGCCGTGGCCACGGCATCGAAGGCCGCCTTGAGGAGCGGCACGCCGATCGGCACGTACCTGCAGAGCGAGGCGACCGCCGCGCACGCGAACGCGCGGCTCGCGATGTCCGCCGCCGAGCCCGGCGGCCGGCCGCGCACGAGGGACACGGCGGCGAAGCCCGCGGAAAGCGCGCCCGTGCAGAGCAGCAGCCACACCGTGGCGGCGCCCGCCGCGGAGAGCCTGTCGATGGTGCCCACGCCGTCGGCGCCCTGCGCCACCACGCCGGGAAGCCCCGCGAGGCAGCCGAGCACGTACGCGGCAAGCGATGCCGCGCCCACGCCGGTCCAGAACCGGAAGTCCCCCTCGGGGCACAGCGGCGTCTCGTGCGCACGGTCCTGCATCGCGGGCGGATCGTAACGCGCGGCGGGCTATCCTCGAGGCGGCGATGGAACTCGAGATCCGCGATCACGAAGGACGGCCGGTGGGGCGCGCCGCCGTGGACCCCGCGCTGCGGCCGCCCATCGTGCGCGCGACGGCCGACGACGGCTCGTCGCGCGAGGTGCTCCTCGACTGGGAGCGCGCCGTGGACGACGGCGGCTGCCTGCGTTCCTGCGTGGCGTGCGGCGGGCGGCACCTCTACCGCAGGCGCTCGCTGCCTCGGTTCGCGCCCTTCGCGCTGGTGCTCGCGGCGGCCGGCGTCGTGGCAGGCGTGCTCGGCTACTCGAGCGACCCCGCCGTGCTGGCCGCCCTTGTGGCGCTGGTGGCGCTCGACGCCGCGGTGCTGGTGCTCGCGCGGACGCAGCTCTGCTGCTACGCGTGCGGGACCACGTACTCGCGCGTTCGCATCGCCCGCTACGTCCGGCCCTGGGATGCGCGCGCCGCCGCCGAGGCACGGGACGAGGCGCGCGAGCCATCGCTACCATCGCCGCCATGAGCACGCCCGCACAGCAGCCCGCCCCCGGCGACGCCGCGTGGATGCGTGCGCTGCAGGGGAAGTTCGTGGTCTTCGACGGGCCCGACGGCAGCGGCAAGAGCACGCAGTTCCGGCGCTTCGCCGATGCGGCGCGCGCGGCGGGGCTCTGCGTGGTCGAGGTGCGCGAGCCGGGCGGCACGGCCATCGGCGAGAAGGTCCGCGCCATCCTGCTTGATCCCGCCAACGCCGATATGACCACGCGCACGGAGATGCTCCTCTACATGGCGAGCCGCGCGCAGCTCTACGAGCAGCGCATCGCGCCGGCCATCGCGGCGGGATCGCTGGTGCTCGCCGACCGCTTCGTCTCGAGCACGCTGGCCTACCAGGGCACCGCGGGCGGGCTGGACGAGGAGGAGATCCTGGCCGTGGGGCAGGTCGCCACCGGCAACCACTGGCCCGACCTGACCGTGGTGTTCGACGTCCCGACGGACATCGCCATGCAGCGCCTGTCGCCGCTCCTCGACCGCATCGAGAGCAAGGGCGCGGAGTTCCACGCGCGCGTGCGCGCCGGCTACGCGGCGCAGGCGCGCCGGTGGCCCGATCGATACGCGGTGGTCGATTCCGGGGTCGGTCCAGATGAGGTGACGGCGGCGCTGCTCGCCGCGGTGCGCGGATGGAGCCTGCGCGGCGCGCCCGTCCACCGGTTGTCCACATCGTGAATGATTGCACGTTCGGTTGCGGTTTCGGCATGAATTTGCGCCAAATCCCGTTGACCCGCGCCTGAGCGCGCCCATACTCGCCCGGGTGTGGACGGAGCGCGGGCACCGATTGGCCCGCAGACAGCGTGGGGACATGGACATGACATTGGCGCGACGCGAACGGCTCTGCCGATTCGTGGATCTCGCGCGCGTGTACCGAGGGTGGAGCCGCCAGCAGATGGCGGCAAACCTCGGCCGTGACCTGTCGAAAGTCGTTCCCGACAGCGGCAACCCGAAGCTCGACCTGGTGGTGGCACTGGCCGATGCGCTCGACTGGAACGTCGGCGACGTGGCCCGGACCGTCTGGGAGGAGCCGCGCCCGCTCGTGCAGGGCGACGAGGACTTCGCCACGCTCGATGGCCATGCGCTCGACGCGCACCGCGCGGGCGACTGGGAACGGCTGGTGGAGGTCGGGTCGCGCATGGTCGCGCTGGCGTCCACTCCGGTGGACCGCGCCCGCGCGCTCAACCGGGTCTCCGGCGGGCATGACGGCATGGGCCGGTTCGTCAGGAGCCTCGACTGCCTCCGCGAGGCGGTGGGGATGCGCGGGCTGCCGCCGGCGATCGACCTGATGCTCCGCGTCAACCTGGCAGGCGCGCACTACGCGCTCTGGCACCTCGTGGAGGCGCGTGCCACGGCCAACGAGCTGGTGGAGCGCTTCGAGTCCGCCCCGCCCGACGGCCGGCTGGAGCGGGTCGCGCAGGCGTTCGCGCTGATGTACCGGGGCCAGTGCGGGCGGCGCGGCATCGAGGACGCCGGCAGCGCCGCGAAGCGGCATGCCAAGGCGGCGCAGGCGGACCTCGCGCTCGCCGGCACGCTCTTCGGCGGACTCGCGCGCGAGTTCGGCGACGACAGCTACGGCGGCGTCGGCAATACCTGCCGCGGCGCGCTCATTGAGGCCGAGTGCGCGCTGGGGACAAGGGACCCGCGCGACGCGGTCGCGCTGATCGTGCAGTCGCTCGGCGGCGTCGAGGACCCGCAGCTCGCCCCGCCGGGCGACTGGCTGGAAAGCTACGGGTGGTGGTGCATCTACGGATGCAACATCGCACTGCGGCACACGCGCGGCGCGGATCTCGACCGCGCCATGGCCGTGTTCACCAACAAGGCCGTGGAGATCGCGGAGAGGCTCGGCAACTGGTCGCTGCGCGAGCGGGCGTTCAGCATGGAGCTCGTCCGCCGCGACCGGCAAGGGCAGGCCACGGGTTTCGGCGAGGACTGGGTGCTCGACGAGGACGAGGTCCGGACCATCGCCGGCACCATGGGCCGGTTCCCGTCGTTCCGCGAGACCGGATGGCGGATCCTGTCGCAGGCGAAGATCGTGGGTGCACAATGAAAGGAGCGAACATGAATCGACACATTCCCCCGCGGCGGGCCATTGTGCCGTGGCGCGGTGCCACGGCCATGCTGGCCGTCGCGCTCGCGGTGCTCGCGGCGGCCGTGCCCGAGGTGCACGGCTCGGGCAACACGGGCTCCATCGAGCCGGAGAGCGCCCCTCGGCAGCGCAGCCGCCGCTGGTGGCTGGACTACTGGAGCCACTCGATGCAGGAACGCCTCTTCGTGCAGTGGATGAACGCGCAGAACGGCGGCACGGCCTGGCAGCTCACCATGACACCGGCGCAGGTCAACCCGATCTACGCGTGGTGGCTGCAGAACGTGTGGCCATCTCTCTAGCCCGGGCACGCGACGGGCACGCGGTCCGCCGTCGGGCGGGGTCGCACTAGACTCCGCCCGATGGCGACCGGCGGCCACGCAGCAGGCAGCGCAGGCACGGCCCCCGCAGGGACCGGGCCCGGGCTGCTCCTCGTGATGAGCGGGCCGTCGGGGGTCGGCAAGACCACCATCGCGCACGAACTCATCCGCCGCTTCGGCGGGCTGTTCTCCGTGAGTGCCACCACCCGCGCGCCCGGCCCGGGCGAACGCGAAGGGGTGGACTACTTCTTCGTCGACCCGCCGACGTTCCAGCGCTGGATCGACGAGGACCGCTTCCTGGAGCACGCACAGGTGTTCGGGCGCAGCTGGTACGGGACTCCCGAGGACCCCGTGCGCCAGGCCCTGGCGCGGGGCGAGCTGGTGGTGCTCGACATCGACGTGCAGGGCGCGGAGAACGTGCGCCGGAAGGTGCCCCAGGCGCTGGGGATCTTCGTCCTGCCGCCGAGCGAGGACGAGCTGCTGAAGCGCCTGCGCGCGCGGGGGCGCGAGGACGCGGCGGCCATCGACCGGCGGTTCGCCGAGAGCAAGCGCGAGATCGAGCGGGCACGCGGCAACCGAACCTTCGACGCATTCGTGGTCAACGACACGCTCCCGCAGGCGATCGAGGCCGTGGCCTCGGTGGTGGCATCGCGGCTCACGGCCGGACGGCGAAACGGGTAGCGTCCGCACACCCGCGTCCCCGACGCCGCGTCTCGGCGACGGCGCCCGTTCCGTTCCCCAGGCCCGCCAGTGACAATCGCACGAATCCCCCTCCAGCACCCGCCGGCCACCGAGCCGCGCAAGGTGCTTGTCCGCTATACGGCGCCCATCCTCGCGGTGCATGCGCTGGCCCTCCTGGTGCTGGTGCCCTCGTGGTTCTCCTGGACGGCCGTGGTGGCGTGCGTGCTGGGGGTGCACGTCTTCGGGCAGACCATCACCATGGGCTACCACCGGCTGCTGGCGCACCGGAGCTTCCGGACGCCGCTGTGGTTCGAGCACCTGCTGGTGGTCGGCGCGCTCTGCTGCCTCGAGGACTCGCCCGCGCGGTGGATCGCCACGCACCGGATGCACCACGCGCACAGCGACGAGGAGCGCGACCCGCACACGCCGCTGGTGACCTTCCTCTGGGGCCACGTGTGGTGGCTGCTCGTCCGCAACGGCGACCTGCACCACCGCTCGAACTACGAGCGCTACGCGCGCGACGTGCTGCGCGACCCGTTCTACATGTGGCTCGAGAAGCACCCGTGGAGCCCGCTGTGGTTCTACGCGGCGCAGGGCGTGCTCTACGCGGCCGTGGCGTTCGGCATCGGGCTGCTGTGGGGCGATGCCGCGTCGGCGGGCGCGTTCGCCGCGGGCGTGGTGGCGTGGGGCGTGTTCCTGCGGACCGTGCTCGTGTGGCACATCACGTGGAGCGTGAACAGCCTCACGCACATGTTCGGCTACCGCAACCACGACACCGACGAGAACAGCCGCAACAACTGGCTCGTGGCGCTCGTCTCCTGCGGAGAGGGGTGGCACAACAACCACCATGCCGACCCCGCCTGCTGCACCGTTCAGCACCGCTGGTGGGAGATCGACGTCACCTACTGGGAAGTGCGCGCGCTGTCGCTGGTGGGTCTGGCGTCGGACATCAACCCGCGCCGCGAGCGGCGGCGCGAGGCCGTCACGCCTCTTCCGGCTCCTCGGTGACCTGCGGCGGGCCGATCACGGCGCCGCCCACGCGCACCAGATTGGCGCCGCACTCGACGGCCACCTCGTAGTCGGCGCTCATGCCCATCGACAGGATGTCGAAGCGCTCGCCGCCCATCCCGGAGTGGCGGATGTCCTCGAAGAGCTCGCGGCAGCGCTCGAACGTGGGGCGTGCGGCGGCCACGCCGCCCTCGAGCGGCGCCATGCACATCAGCCCGCGGGCGCGGACGTTCACCATGGTCTCGATCTGCGCCACCAGGTGGCGCGCGGCGCCCGGCGCAACGCCGTGCTTCGATCCCTCGCCGGAGACGTTCACCTCCACGAGCACCTCGGTCGGGGCCTCGCGGCGCACCGATGCCGCCTGCAGCTCCTCGGCAAGGCGCAGGCTGTCCACGGAGTGCACCAGGCGCACGCACTCGACGGCCTTCTTCACCTTGTTGCGCTGCAGCGAGCCGATCATGTGCCAGCGGACCGGCGGGGCCTGGCCGCCGAGCTCCGCGCGGCGCGCGCGCCATTCGTCGACCTGCGCCACGCGCTGCAGCAGCTGCTGCACGCGGTTCTCCGCGAAGTCGGCCTGCCCCAGCTGCACGAGCTCGCGGATCTGGTCGACGGAGCCGCTCTTCGAGACGACGACGAGCATCACCTCCTCGGGCCGGCGGCCGGCGCGCACGGCGGCCGCCGCGATCCGCGACTTCACGTCGAGATAGCGCTGCTTGAGGGTGGTGCCGTTCGCGTCCTGCGTTCCGGAGGCCATGGGCGGAGGATACGCCACGCGCGTGCGGTCACCGATGGTGCCGCACGACCGCCAGCGCGACCCAGAGCGCCGCGGCGGCGAGCACCGCAAGTGCCACCTGGACCGGCGGGCCGCCGTAGCGCTTGCGCCGGAGGAATCCGCGGTCGAACACGTCGCCGGCATCGATGGAGGTCTGGTCGAAGCCGGGCGTCACCAGCCAGCGGATGAGGGAGTAAAGCGCGTAGCCGCCGACATACGTGAGGCAGAGCGGCACGGCCACGCGCGCGCCGGCGGCCGACCGGAAGCCGGCGACGGCAAGGCCCGCGACCGCCGCGCCGCCGATCGCGAGGAGGAACGCCGCGAGCACCCAGTCCACGCCGCGCGGGCGCGGATGCTCGTCGCGCAGCGGCTCGCGCCTCGGGCCGAACCGGCGCATGAGGTCGTGGCCGATGTTCATGGGCCTGCCCCGCCCGAGGTGCCGGGGCCACCCGTGCCGGCGGCGGGACGCGGTGCGGCGTGCAGGAAGCCGAGCCACCCCCACCGGAACGCCATGGCGATGGCCGCAACGCAGAGGAGTAAGAGCGTGACGCCGAGCGCGCGCGACATCGGCGTGTAGTCCTCGCGATGCTCGAAGGGGGCCGGCTTCGCCGGAGGGTCGAAGAGGACGTCCACCCAGTGGTCGATGAGGACGAACCGGCGGGCGCTTCCCGACGAAGCCCAGAGCCACGAGCGGACGGGGCCCCACTCCTGGACGCGCGACAGCGGCGGCCATGCCATCCATGCCGCAACGGGACGGTCATGCGCGTCGCGGACGAAGAGGTTGATCGGCGCGGCGATCATCGTCAAGCCCGCCACGAAGAGCGTGCCGACGAGCATCATGACGAACCCCGTCAGCCGGCTGCCGCGCCGAGGCAGGCGCGGACGCACGGGATCGCCGCCGCACTTGCTGAGGATCTCGCCGCCGATGTTCATCGTCCGGTCCCCTTCGGCACGAGACCGGATGCTACGGATCCCGCGAGGCACCATCCGTATCCTTGGGGAATGACCGCTGCGACGACGGATTCCGGCACCGTGGCTCCCCGCAACGTGCCCTGCGTGCTGATCGTGCGGGACGGCTGGGGCATCAACGCGCATGCCGAGCAGCGCGACGGCGACGCGACGCGGGCGGCGCGGACGCCGGTGAACGACCGGCTCGAGCGCGAGTGGCCGCACGTGCTGGTGAAGACCAGCGGCGAGGACGTCGGGCTGCCGGTGGAGGACGGCGAGCCCGTGATGGGCAACAGCGAGGTCGGCCACCAGAACATCGGCGCGGGCCGCATCGTCGACCAGGAGCTGATGCGCATCACGCGGGCGATCCGCGGCGGCGAGTTCGCGCGCAACCCGCGGCTGCTGGCCGCGTGCGCGCGCGCGAAGGAGTCTGCACCGGGCGGGCGGCCGCGCGCGCTGCACGTCATGGGCCTCGTGGGCGGCGGCAAGGTGCACAGCGACTTCGCGCACCTCGAGGCGCTGCTGCGGCTCGCGAAGGCACAGGGCGTGCCTGGCGACCGCGTGTTCGTGCACGCGTTCACCGACGGCCGCGACACCGCGCCGACGAGCGGGCTGGCCGTGATCGAGCGCCTCGAGGGCGTGCTGCGCGAGACGGGCGGGCGCATCGCGACCGTCGCGGGACGCTACTGGGCGATGGACCGCGACTTCCGCTGGGACCGCGTGGAGCGGGCATGGAACGCGATCATGGCGCGCCCGGGCACGCCGTCCGGCGCAAGCGCGGCGCAGGTGCTGCGCGACTACTACGCGGCGCCGCCCTCGCCCAACATGGCCGGCGACGAGTTCGTGCCGCCCACGCGCGTCCTGCCGGACGCGGGCGTGCCGAACGACGGCGATGCGGTCGTGTTCTTCAACTTCCGTGGCGACCGCCCGCGCGAGCTCACCATGGCGTTCGTGCTGCCCGATGCCGAATGGGCGAAGGCCAAGGGAGGCGGGTTCGCGCGCGACCCGCGCCCGCGCGACGTGCTCTTCACCGCGATGTGCCGCTATGAGGAAGGCCTGCCGATGGAGGTGGCCTTCGACCGGCCCGGGCAGATGCCCGACATCATGGGCGCGTGGATCTCGGGCCTCGGTCTCACGCAGTTCCGCTGCGCGGAGACGGAGAAGTTCCCGCACGTCACGTTCTTCTTCAACGACTACCGCGAGGAGCCGTTCCCCGGCGAGCGGCGGGCGCTCATCCCCAGCCCCAAGGACGTGCAGACCTACGACCAGAAGCCCGAGATGAGCGCGCACGGCGTGCGCGACGCGGTGCTCGCGCGGCTGGCCGCGCCGGACTGCGAGCCGTTCATCGTGGTGAACTTCGCGAACCCGGACATGGTGGGCCATACCGGCAACATGGCGGCTGTGGTGACGGCGTGCGAAGTGGTCGACGGGTGCGTGGGCGCGATCGCGGACGCGACGCTCGCGCGCGGCGGCAGCCTGGTGGTGACCGCGGACCACGGCAACGCGGAGCAGATGAAGGACCCCGTGACCGGCAAGCCCCAGACGGCGCACACCAACTTCGACGTGGAGCTGTTCGTGGTCGGCGAGGCGTTCCGCGGCGCGCGGCTGCGCGAAGGCGGGCGACTCGCCGACATCGCCCCGACGGTGCTCGAGATGATGGGACTGCCGAAGCCGGGGGCTATGGCCGGAAACAGCCTCCTGACCGGTCATTGCGCCCCCGCGCCCGCCGGGCCAGCCGTGTGACATCACGAAGGCCGACGATGACCGGGATCCCGCACCATTTGACCGGATGGATCAGGCACGACCGCACATAAAGCGCAAAAAAGCCGGAAATTGAGCGTCCACCGACGCAGAATCGCGAATACTGAACTGACTCAGACCGGAGATCCCCATGAACAGACTCGCCCCCTGCCTCGCCCCCTGCCTCGCCCCCTGCCTCGCCCTTTTCGCAGCCTGCCCGGCCTTCGCTGCGGAAATCGTCATCCAGCAGGTCAACCTGTCCTTCTCGCCATCCTCGGTGACGGTGAACGCCGGAGATACCGTCCGATGGGTGCGAACGAGCGGGAGCCACACGGTGACGAGCGGCAGCAGCTGCACCTCGAACGGGCTTTTCAGTGGCCCGCTCAACCTGACCTTCACGAGCTTCGTGTGGGTGGTCCCAGAGTCCACCGCCGGTACCACGGTCCGCTACTTCTGCTCACCGCATTGCTCCACGATGACCGGAACGATCGTCGTCATGCCGCTCGCGATCCCCGGAGATCTGAATGGCGACGGGATGGTCAATGGCGCAGACCTCGGCATCCTGCTCGGTGCCTGGGCCCAGCCCGGCCCGACCGACCTCAACAAAGATGGCACGACCAACGGCGCGGACCTCGGCATCTTGCTGAGCAGATGGACTCCCTGACCGACGGACGGACCCCCGGGGAGCCACCGCGGCCGCAGGCAGGCGCTACCCGTGGATCATCCGTCCCTCGGCGCCCAGCGCGGCCTCGTGCATGCTCTCGGCCATCGTCGGGTGCGCGTGCATGGTGGCGATGATGTCGTCCACCGTGCCCTCGAGCGCCTTGGCCACGCAGATCTCGTGGATCAACTCGCTCGCGTTCTGGCTGATGATGTGGCCGCCGAGGATCTCGCCGTACTTCTTGCTGACGATGATCTTGACCAGGCCCTCGGCCGCGCCGTCGGCGATGGCCTTGCCATGGCTCTTCAGGCTGAACTTGCCGACGCGGTACTCGATGCCCTTCTCCTTGGCCGCGCGCTCGGTGAGGCCGACGCTCGCCACCTGCGGGTTGCAGTAGGTCGCGCCCGGGATGGCGTCGTAGTGCACGCCGGTCGACGCGTGGCCGAACATGCGCTCCACCGCGACGATCGCCTCCTCGCTCGACACGTGCGCGAGCCACGGCGGCCCAATCACGTCGCCGACCGCGTAGACGCCGGGCACGCTGGTCGCATAGGTGGCCTTGTCCTTCTTGTCCATGTAGTCGGTGACGATGTGGCCCTTCTCCGTCTTCAGGCCGAGCGACGCATCGAACAGCCCGTCGAAGCGGCCCGCGACGCCGATCGCCACGAGCACCTTCTCGGCCTCGATGGTCGAGCTCTGCTTCGTGGCCTGGTCCTCGATGGTGACCTTCGCGCCCTTGGCGGTCTTCTCGACCGCCTTCGTCATGCAGCCGAGCCTGAACTCGATGCCCTGCTTGCCGAAGACCTTGAGCGCCTCCTTGGAGATGTCCTCGTCCTCGACCGGCATGATCCGGTCGAGCATCTCGACGACGGTCACCTTGGTTCCGAACGCGTTGTAGAAGTAGGCGAACTCCATGCCGATCGCCCCCGAGCCGACAATCACCATCGACTCCGGCCGTGCCGGCAGGTTCATCGCCTCGTAGCTCGAGACGATCGTCTTGCCGTCCTTCGGCGCGAACGGCAGCTCGCGCGGCGCCGCGCCGGTGGCGACCAGCACCTTGTCGGCGGTGATCACCACGTCATCCTTGCTGACCGCGCCGGTGCCCTTGTAGTAGTTCTCGTCCGCCTTCGAGACCTGCACCCTGCACGGACCGGACGCGGTCTTGCCGGAGAGGATCTTCGCATGGCCCTGGATGTGCTCGACCTTGTTCTTCTTGAACAGGAAGCCGATGCCGCTGTTCAGCGTTCCCGCGACATTGCGCGAGCGGCCGATGACCTTGGTCCAGTCGAGCTTGACGTTCTTCGGGTCGACCTCGAAGCCCATGTCCGCGCCGTGCTTGAAGGCCTCGGTGTAGACGCTGGCCGCGTGCAGCAGCGCCTTGGTGGGGATGCAGCCCCAGTTCAGGCAGACGCCGCCGAGCTTGGCGCGCTCCACGCACGCGACCTTCTTGCCGAGCTGCGCCGCGCGGATCGCACCGACGTAGCCGCCGGGTCCGCCGCCGATGACGATGAGGTCGAAGTGCTTCGCGTCTGCCATGGTTGTGTTCCTCGGTTCCAGGTGAAAACGGCCTCGTATCGTAGGGAAACCGGGGGCAACCGGCCCGGCGGGGAAACCGCTGTTTTTGCTAGCATCCGCCCGCTTCAGGATCCACCGTGCGCACCGCCCTCATCAGCGACATCCACTCGAACCTCTCCGCCCTCGAGGCGGTGCTGGCCGAGATCGACAAGCACAGCTGCCAGCGCATCCTGTGCCTCGGGGACATCATCGGCTACGGCCCCAACCCGGTGCAGTGCGCCGACGCCGTCGCGGAGCGCTGCGAGTGGTCGCTGCTCGGCAACCACGACTTCGGCGTCCTCTACGAGCCGACGAACTTCAACACCATCGCCGAGCAGGCCGCATACTGGACGCGCGAGCAGTTCGAGCGCGACAGCCGGGAGAACCCGGACTCGGCGCGCAAGCGCTGGAACTTCCTGGGGCTCCTGCCCGTGCGCAAGCGAGAGGGCGACTACCTGTTCGTCCACGGCACGCCGCGCAAGCCGATCAACGAGTACCTCTTCCCCGAGGACGCGATCAACTCGCCCGCGAAGCTCGCCGGCATCTTCGACCGCATCGACCGCGTCTGCTTCGTGGGCCACACGCACGTCCAGGGCGTGTTCACCGACGACAGCGAGTTCTGGAAGCCCGACGAGCTGACGGACCACTCCTACCCCATCGACCCGCAGACGAAGGCGATCGTCAACCCCGGCTCCGTGGGCCAGCCGCGCGACGGCGACCCGCGCGCCGCGTTCGCCATCCTCGACACCTCGGGCGGCGACGGCAAGCACCGCGTCGAGTTCCACCGCGTCGAATACGACATCGAGGACACGATCCGGCGGATCCACTCCATCGACCGCCTGAACGACTTCCTCGGCGACCGGCTGCGAGAAGCCCGCTGACCGGGTCACGCCCCGGACGCTCACACCATGAACACGAACGCCACCTCCCAGAGGAACGCCCGGTCCGCCGGCGCGCGTCGCCTCGTCCTCACGCTCGCCCTCGTCGCCGTGGCCGGGGGCATCGCGGCCATCACCATCCTCGGCAAGGGCAACGCGCCCGCTGCGAGCACCAGCGTGGCAACGGCGGAACCCGCATCCGGCACCGCAGCCGTGGCGCAGTCGGCCGCGGGACCGGCCCCCGCACCTGCATCGCCCGCTGCGCCCGCGTCGGCCACTGCACCCGCCCCGACCGCCACACCCGCGCCCACCGCACCCGCTCGGCCCGCCGCGCCCGCGCCCACCGCCCCCGCGCCCAC
>VGXR01000026.1 GCA_016873255.1 Planctomycetota bacterium | reverse complement strand
GGCGACGGGCGCGCCGGCCGCCGCACCGAGGACCGCCGCCGTCATCAGGTGCAGCCAGTTGAGCGGCTTCGCCAGCAGGAGGTCGGATGCCGCACGGCGCCGCGCAAGGAGGAGCCGCGCGGGCGCGCCGCCGACGGGCGAGAGCGCGGCATGGAGCGCCAGCGCCGCCACGATGCCGGTGGCATCGGCAAGCCAGTCGTCGAGGTCGCAGGAACGCCGCAGCACGGGAATCGCCTGGGTCCATTCGTCGACCGCGCCGACTGCAAGCATCAGCGCAGCCACGCCCCAACGCGGAATCCGCGGGAACGCCAGCAGGCACAGCGCCGTCAGCGACCCGAAGCCCGCGGCATGCGCCAGCTTGTCGATCGGCGCATCCGCGGGCGCCACGCGCAGCTTCGGCCAGTGCGTGGTGACGAGGAGGCCCGCGAGCGCAACCCAGAACGCGCGACGGCGTGCAGCAGCGGCGCGCTCCACGGGGGAGCCGGCAGGCGCCGGGACCGGTGCGTTCACAGGCTGAGGCCGCCGGAGCGGAGCGAGCGGCCGGTGCGCGCGGCACGCCGAACCGCGCGCGCGGGAGCCCGCGGCGCACGGGCCGCCGCGGGCCGCTTCGCGGACTTGGCGGCGGCGCGAGCGGCAGGGCCGCGTGCGGCGGCGGCACGAGCCGGTCGGCCCACCTTCTTGGCCTTGGGGCGTGCCGCGGATGCAGCCGCCTTCGCGCGCGCATGCGACTTGGTCGACGCGGCTCCCTTGGCGGGCGCGGCGCGGCGTGGCTTCGGGGCGGACTTCGCCGCCGCCTTGGCCGGGGACTTCGGGCGCTTCGGCGACTTCGCGGCCCGCGGACGACGAGGCGCGGCCGGTTCCATGCCCTCGAACCCGCCGTGCGGCAGTCCCCAGCGATCGATGAGGCCGAGCGCGAGTCGGCGGTAGTCGTCCGCACCCGGGCACTGCGGCGCGTAGTCGAAGATGGTCTTGCCGAACGACGGCGCCTCGGCAAGCTTGATGTTGCGGCGCACCGCGGGGTCGAGCACGGCCGCACCGGACCACGGCACGTCGACGCCGCGGAACTGCGCGAGCTGCGACTCGATCTCGCCGATCACCGCGCGCGCATGGCTCGACGAGCCGTCATGCATGCAGAGGAGGATGCCGCTGACGCGGATCGACGGGTTCAGGCCCTGCGAGACCAGGTGCACCGTCTGCAGCAGCTTCTCCAGCCCGCGCAGGGGCAGGTAGTGCGCCTGCATCGGAACGAACACCTCGTCGGCGACGGTCAGCGCGTTCACGCTCAGCACGCCGAGGCTCGGCGGGCAGTCGAGGAGCACCACGTCGTAGTCGCCCCAGGCCTCGCGCAGCTTGTCCCGGAGCACCGCCTGCATGCCCTCGAGCTGCGCCAGCTCGCCCTCGACGAGCGCCAGCTCCGTGACGGCGGGGACGAAATCGAGGCCCGGGCGCGCGCGCTGCACGCAGTCCTGCACGCGGCACTCGGGGTCGAGCAGCAGGTCGCGCACGGTGCGCTGCTCGGGGGCGCACTCCACCCCGAAGTGGAGCGAGAGGTTCGACTGCGGGTCGAGGTCGACGAGGAGCACGCGCTGGCCGTAGCGCGCGAGCGCCGCGCCGAGGTTGACGGTGCTCGTGGTCTTGCCGACGCCGCCCTTCTGGTTGAGGAGCGCCACGGTCCGCGGCTTGCGCGGTGGTTCGGCGGCGGCACCGGCACCGCCGAGCGGCGACACCTCCGGTGCCTGCGTTCCGTGCGTTTCCTGGGGCGCCTCCATCCGGATGAGTATAGGTGCGGGGCGCGCGGTTCCCGCGCGATGCGGTCAGCGCTCCAGTTCGTCCCACGCGGCGAGGTCGACCAGGATCGGCGCGGCGCGCCCGAGCCACGGCGGCCGCGCGAGTCCCGCGCTCTGCGTGCCGCCGGCACCGGGAGCCGTGCGCTCAACCGACAGGAGGAGCGGGCGCGCGCCGGGCATCGACGAGGGAAGCCATGCCTCCGGCAGCTCGATGCGCGCGCGCCATCGGTCGCCCCACGCCATGAAGCCGGCGGAGACGCCGTCGTCGGACCCCGCGACCATCTCGAGCGAACCGTCGGCGGCCACCGCGAAGCACTGCGCGGGCGACGAGGGATCGCCGATCCGCACCGTGATGCGGTCGGCGGCGAGGCCACCGGCGCCCGCGGGGCGGAACGCCTCGATGAAGAGCTCCCACGTGCCCTGCCGCAGCCGCAGCGAGGCCTGCGTGCGCCACGCCTGCGGCGGCGGTCCGATGAAGCCGGCCTGGGCATCCGCGAGCGAGAGCGGCGGCACGAACGTCCCGAACGCCAGTCCCGGCGGACGGACCGGGTACTCGCGCGCGCCCACCCCGAGCCGCAGGCGGGCCGCGCCATCGGCCAGCTCCAGCGCCTCGGTGCGGAGGCGGTCGATGGCGATGGCCTCCGTTCCCGGCGCGAGCGCGGGCCGGTCGATCCAGGTCCGGGTGACGCGTCGCGGCCTGGCGACGACCGATGCCGTCTCGGACTGGCCCGCGGAGCCGATCCACTCGGCCTTCAGCACGCGCTCGCCGCCGAGCGGGTTGGCAACGGCGAGCAGCACGCGGTCGGCGACGTCCTCCTCGATCCACGCGGTGCAGGTCCAGCGGTTGCGAAGCCACGTGAGCGCCGCCTGCGCGGCATCGGCATCGGAGCGGTCCACGTCCACGAGGATGGAGAGGAGCGCACGGAGCTCGCCGGGCCGTGCCACCCATGCGGCGACCTGCTTGCCATGGTCGAGGTCCTCGACGCACGCGGTGAGCAGCTCGACCAGCTCGGCGTGGATGCCCTTGCTGGTGCCGCGCACGCGCTCGAGGCCCGCAAGCCACAGGTTCTCCACGTGCCGGGCCCACAGGCGATCGGCGGCATCGCCGCGCGGGTCGCCGACGCGCGCGCCCTGGCGCTCCGCCACCAGCGTCCAGCGCCAGTGCTCCACGGAGGATGCGGGGTCGGGGCGGTCGTCGGCGACGGTCGACGGGATGGACAGGATGGGCGCATCGCTTCGGACGCGGCGCGGCACGGGCAGCCAGCGCGCCGTGACCGGCAGGCCGCCGACCTCGATGGCGCCCTCGCCCGACGCGGGCAGCTCGACCATCGCGAACACCTCGCCCACGGATTCCGGCTCCGGCGAGGCGGGCATCTCCGGGAGCGGCACCGCGTCGACCTGCTCGGGCGCGCGCGTCCACGAGCGCACGCCGTCGTCGGCGCGCGCGCCCACCCAGATGAGCGGCGCGGACGAGCGGAGGTCGCCGATGCGCACCGGGATGCGCGCCGGCCACGGCTCGCCCGCGGTGCGCTCGAGCGGGATGGCGGCGATGCCGCCGGGCACGCACGGCACCGCGTCGAGCCGCGGGCGGAGGTCGGCGTGCAGCCGCGTCGCGCAGGCGAGCGCGCAGGCGACGGCGATCTTCGCGATGCAGGCGTTCACCGAGCTCAGGGCGCCTTGCGTGCGCGACGCATGAGTTCGTCGATGCGGTCGCCGAAGCCGGGGCGCGAGGCCCGCGTGTCCGTGGAAGGCGCGGCCGCGCCGGCGGGGGCGGGACGCGGCGCGGTGGCCTCGGGCCGCGGCTCGCTGCCGGGCGCGGGACCATCCTCGTGGACGGCGCGGAAGCGGCCGTCGTTGGTGTCATCGATGCGCGCGGCGCCGGGCTTGCCCGCGCGCCCGTCGACCGGGGTCCCGTCGAGGCGCCGGACGCCGTGCACCGACGCGAGCGGCGTGCCGCCGGCGCTTGGCGCGCTGTCGTCGCGCACCAGGCTCACGTCGCGGACGCCGGTGCTCCGGATCACCGCGAAGTTCGGTCGGCCGATGTAGAAGACCGTGGACGGCGGGATCGCCACGCGCAGGTTCCCGCGGCGCGGGTCGCGCGCGTAGTTGGACTGGCTGAACACCGCGTACAGCGCGCCGTTGGAGCGCATCAGGAGGTCATCGCGGCCGGGCACGGCATAGACGCGCTCGAACCCGTGCGGCGACAGGTCGACCGGCATCGCGCGGAGCGAGGTGGACAGCGAGTTGCGGTCCGCCACGGGAGCGTCCACCTGCGTGGGGATGGCGGACTCGCGCGCCGCCGGCAGCGGCTTGCGCAGCGTGGGCTCACCCGATGGAACGGGGTCCTGCGCCACCGCTGCCGCTGCGAGGGCGGCGGCAGCCGTGAGCGTCAGGGCCATGGCGTCAGTTCGAGCCATCACGCCCACCATATCGGCTGACGGAGGCCGGCGGTGCGACGGAAGTGGTCGCGGCGGGGAGAAATCGCGGCCCGGCGTCCGTGTCCACGAGCAGCCCATGAAGCGGGTCCACATCGCGCACCGTGCCTTCCACTGCGCCGTCGGGCGTCAGGAATCGCACGCGATTGCCGCACATCCGGTCGAGGCCGCGATAGGTCCGATAGATGTCGTCGTCCGTGGCCTCGAGCGCCGCATCGAGCGAGGCCACCAGCGCAGCGAGCACGTCGAGCCGGTCGCACGCCGCCCCGAGCAGCGCCAGGCTGGTGGCGTGCGGGGCGAGTTCCGCCGGGAACGACTGCTGCAGGACGTTCACCCCGATCCCCACGAGCGCACGGCCCTCGGAGCGCTCCACGAGCACGCCGGCGAGCTTGCGACCGCCGGCGACCACGTCGTTCGGCCACTTGATGCCCGGCGCGTCGCCGGCGAAGGTGCGCGCGGCGGTGGCGGCGGCCACGGCGGAACGCATGGCGAGCGACTCGGGCGGCCGATCGCCCACGACGAAGGTGACCGCGATGCCCTCGTGCGCGGTGTCGGCCCACGCTCGGCCCAGCCGGCCACGCCCCGCGGTCTGGCGGAACGCGACCACCGCGGTGCCCGCGGACGCGCCCGAGGCACGCGCGTGGTCCTGCGTGCTCGCGGTCTCGCGCAGCAGCTGGACGCGGCGCACGTGCCGGCACGCGGATGCGGCGGCCTCAAGCGCGTCGGGCCAGTCCTCGATCGGTCGCTGCGGGTGCATCCGGTCGCTCATGCCGCGTCGATGTCGAGGCCCACGTCGAGGGACGGCGCCGAGTGGGTGAGCGCGCCCACCGAGATGCGCTCCACGCCGGTGGCCGCGACCGCGGCGACCGTGGCGAGGCTGACGCTCCCCGAGGCCTCGAGGAGGATCGGCACGCCGGCCGTGTCGCGCATGCGCACGGCGTCGGCGAGCATGGACGGCGGCATGTTGTCGAGGAGTGCCATGTCGACGGTGCCGCGCGGGAGGTCGAGGATCGCCTGCAGCTGGTCGAGCGAGTCGCACTCCACCTCGACGAACCGAAGCGGTTGCGCGGCGCGGGCGCCCTCGGCGGCCCTCGCCACGGCAGCGGCCATCTCGCGCGGCGTGAGGCCCGCGACATGGTTGTCCTTCACCAGCATGGCATCGAACAGGCCGATGCGGTGGTTCGTGCCGCCGCCGCAGCGCACCGCCCACTTCTCGAGCATGCGCAGGCCCGGTGTTGTCTTGCGCGTGTCGCAGACCTGCGCGCGGGTGCCCCGGATGGCCTCTGCGTAGCGGGCGGTGAGCGTCGCGATGCCGGAGAGCCTGCCGACGAAGTTGAGGAGCGTGCGCTCGGCCGCCAGAACGCCGCGGAGCGGGCCCTCCACCGAGAGCATGGTGCCGCCGGCCGCGACGCGTTCCCCGTCCCGGACGTGCGCGGACATGCGGGCGCCCGGCGCCGACTGACGGAGCACCTCGGCGGCAACGGCCAGGCCGCAGGCAATCCCCTCCTCGCGCGCACGCACCACCGCGGCAACCCGGCGCTCGGGGGCGATCATCGCGGTCGCGGTCACGTCGCCGGCCTCGCCGAGGTCCTCGGCGAGCGCGCGTTCCACCAGCTGCTCGAGCTGGCGCCCGGGGAGGAGCGCCGCGAGCAGCGCCTCGGGCGTCAGCGCGGCCAGGTCCTCGGGGGGCGGGAGCGCGGAAGGCATCGGGTGGATGGTATAGAACCCCCCCATGCCGAGCATCTTCACGCGCATCATCGCAGGCGAGATCCCGTGCCACCGCGTGTACGAGGACGAGCATGTCATCGCGTTCCTGGACATCGGCCCGCTCTCGCGGGGACACGTGCTCGTGGTTCCCAAGGAGGAGCGCGAGCGGCTGCACGAGCTGAGCGAGGAGTCCGCCGCGGCACTCGGCATCGCGCTGCGGCGCGTGGCGGCGGCGCTGGTGCGGGCGACCGGGTGCGCGGACTACAACGTCCTGCAGAACAACGGCGCGGCCGCGCACCAGGCGGTGATGCACGTGCACTTCCACGTCATCCCCAGGCACGCCGACGGCACGGGCCTCGGCATCCAGTGGGAGCCGCGCACGCTCCAGGCCGACGCGGCCATGCTCGCGCAGTCGATCGCACGGGAGATGCCGACGCGCTGATGCCGCGGCATCACGGCCAGATGCCGCGCACCTCGTACACGCGCGCGATCTGCTCGAGCGCGGCGCACGCTGCCGCGGTGCGCAGGTCGCATTCATAGCGGTGCCGGGCCAGCTTCACGCGGCGCGACGCGGCAACCATCGCCTCGGCGAGCGACTCGCGCACCTGCGTGGCGGTCCACTGCGTGGCCGAGCGGTTCTGGAGCCACTCGAAGTAGCTGACCGTGACGCCGCCGGCGTTGCACAGGATGCCCGGGAGCACCTCGATGCCGCGCTGCAGGAAGACCGCGTCCGCATCGGGCGTCACCGGTGCGCTGCCCACCTCCGCCACGGCACGCGCACCCACCTCGGCCGCGACCGACGCGGTCACCATCTGCTCGAGCGCCGCCGGAACCAGCAGGTCGCAGGGCTGCCGCCAGAAGTCGCCCGCGGTCACGCACTCGCCGCGGCGGAAGTCCTCCACGGAATCGTCGGCGTCGAGGTGGTCGATGAGGTCGTCGGGGTCGATGCCGCGCGGGTTCACCACCGCGCCGCTGCGGTCGAGCACGCCCACGAGCCGCGCGCCGGCCGCGCACAGGGCCAGGGCGCTCGAGCGGCCGACGTTGCCGAAGCCCGCGACCGTGAACGACATGCGCCCGAGGTCGATGCCCATGTCGGGCAGCATCTCGCGGAGCACCTCCACGAGGCCCGTGCCGCCGGCGCTGTCGCGGCCGACGATGCCGCCCGCCTCGACGGGCTTGCCGCTCGCGACGCGATGCGCGTCGGACCGAGCATTCGTCGGCGCGGTCTGCGCGTAGGTGTCCGCGAACCACGACATCACCTGCGGGTCCGTGCCGACGCCCGGCCCGACCACGTCCTGGTCGGGACCGACGTGCTCGGAGATGGCCCACGCGAAGCGGCGGGTCACGCGCTGCAGCTCCTCGCGGGTGAGCTCGCGGGCGCTGCACGCCACGCCGCCGTACGCCCCGCCGAAGGGCAGGCGCAGCAGGCTGCACTTCAGCGTCATCAGCATGGCGAGCGCCTGCAGCGACTCCGGGTCGACGCTCGGGTGGAACCGCAGCCCGCCCTTGAAGGGCCCCAGCGCGCCGTTGTGCTGCACGCGCCAGCCCTTGAAGAGCCGGTGGCGGCCATCGTCCATCAGCACCGGGAAGTTCACGGCCACCTCGGTGCGCGGCTTGGCCAGGATGAGCTGGTGGTGGTGCTTCACGCCGACGATCTCGGCGGCGGCCAGCATCCGCTCCATCTCCTGGTGGATGAGGCTGGACGGGTCGCGGTCGACGCCGAGTTCCTCGAAGACCACGCGCTGGTTGGAGACGGTGGCCGGGGTGCGGTCGGTGGCGCGGCGGCGCGGATGGCTCATTGCTCGGTGCTCCTGTGCGTCACTTCACGAAGGTGACGTGGCCCCAGAACTGCGGGAGGTGCATGTCGATGGCCCACTGCGGGCTCCAGACCCAGTTGTCCTCGGGAAGCCCGGCGCGCTTCGCGTAGGGCTCGGGCCCCTGCAGCGTGCGGCCGGTGCGGCTGCCGTCGGCGGCCAGTTCCTCGTGGTTGTGGCGCCACTGCACGCGCGAGAAGTTGATGCGCCAGGCATCGCCCGCGCGCGGCGCCGCGCCGTTGCGCGCGCGGTCGCCGAAGTCGCGCTGGCCCTCGGGAAGCGCGTCGATGCGCGCGTCGCGCGGGGGCACGAAGGCGCGCCACGGGATGGCGAGCATCACGGTCCAGCCGCGGTCGACGTCGCGTGCGTCGTCGGGCGTGCCGTCGAAGTACACCGTGCGCCCGAACCCGCCCGCGACGTCCCACTCGTGGATCGCGGGCGCGCCGTTGCGGTAGCTGCGGTGCAGGAAGAGGTCGAACACCGTGCCGCGGGCGTTGATCTCGACCTCGTAGTACTCGCGGCCGTCGCCGTCGGGGTCGAGGAACACCTCGAAGTCGTTGTCGTGGAAGACGATCTCGTCGTGCCTGGCGAGCGTCGACCAGACGTGCGGCTCCTGCAGCTCGGCGCCGACGTAGAGGAACGCGTCGTCCCACAGCATCTTGGCGCGCGTGCGGTAGGCGGGCCGCGGCCGGCGGCTGCCCTCGATGTCGACGAAGTCCTCGGTCCACGGCGCTGCGGCCCATGCGCCGGCATCGAGCGATCCACCGAGCGCCGGCGGCGTCGCGGCGTACGGGGCGCGATAGGCAAGCGGCGGGTGCAGCGCCACGGCCACGGGCGCGGGGCCCCTGGCGGGACCAGAGCACGCAGCGGCCGCGACCAGGCATCCGGTCACGGCCGCTGCGGCGACGCTCGAGGCTCGGGCGCGGGCGGTCACTTGCGCCTTCCGCCCTTGCCCTTCTTGGCGGGCTTTGGCTTCTTGCCGCCCTTGCCCTTCTTGGCGGGCTTTGGCTTCTTGCCGCCCTTGCCCTTCCGGGACTTGGGGCTGGTACCGAGTTCCACCGCGGCCTTGGCCGCGGCGAGGCGCGCCACCGGCACGCGGAACGGCGAGCAGCTGACGTAGGCCAGTCCCGCCTTCTCGAAGAACCGGATGCTGGACGGGTCGCCGCCGTGCTCGCCGCAGATGCCGAGCTTGATGTCGGGGCGCGTCGCGCGACCGCGCCGGCATGCCATGTCGACGAGCTGTCCCACGCCGCCCACGTCGATCGACGCGAACGGGTTGTCCTTGGAGATCTCCAGCTCCTGGTACCGCGGCAGGAAGCTGCCCGAGTCGTCACGGCTCATGCCGAGGGCCGTCTGCGTCAGGTCGTTGGTGCCGAAGCTGAAGAACTGCGCGGTCTCCGCGATCTGGTCGGCGGCGAGCGCCGCGCGCGGCAGCTCGATCATGGTGCCGACCTGGTACTCGAAGCGCTGGCCGGTCTCGTCCATCACTTCCTTGGCCACGCGGTGCACAAGCTCGGCCTGCAGGTCGAGCTCGCGGCGGAAGCCGACGAGCGGCACCATCACCTCGGGCTTGGTGCGGACGCCGGACTTCTCGCAGGCCGCGGCGGCCTCGAAGATGGCGCGGACCTGCATCTCGGTGATCTCCGGGAAGATCACGCCGAGGCGGCAGCCGCGGAACCCGAGCATCGGGTTGAACTCGTGCAGCTCGTGCACGCGGCGCTCGATCTCCTCCGCGGGCACGCGGAGCTTGCGGCCGAGGTCGGCCTGCTGCTCCTTGGTGTGCGGCAGGAACTCGTGCAGCGGCGGGTCGAGCAGGCGGATGCACGCCGGGCGTCCCTCGAGCGCGCGGAAGATGCCGTCGAAGTCCGAGCGCTGGTACGGCAGGAGCTTCGCCAGCGCGCGCTTGCGGCCGTCGGTGTCGCGGGCGAGGATCATCTCGCGCATCGCGTCGATGCGGTCGCCCTCGAAGAACATGTGCTCGGTGCGGCAGAGGCCGATGCCCTCGGCGCCGAAGGCCACGGCCTGGCGCACCTGCTCCGGGGTGTCGGCGTTGGTGCGCACGCCCAGCCGGCGGAACCGGTCGGCGAGGCCCATGACGAACTCGAAGTCGCGGTAGACGCGGCTCTCCTTCGGCTTCATGGTGCCGGCCACCAGCACCTGCTTCAGCTCGCTGTCGGCGGTGTCGAGGCGGCCCTCGATCACCTCGCCGGTGGTGCCGTTGATGGAGAGGAAGTCGCCCTCGCGCAGGGTTCGGCCCGCGCAGGTCATGGTGCCCGCGTGGTAGTCGACGGCGATCTCGCCGGCGCCCGCCACGCACACCTTGCCCATCTGCCGGGCCACCAGCGCCGCGTGGCTCGACACGCCGCCGCGGGTGGTGAGGATTCCGTCCGCGGCGATCATGCCGCGCAGGTCCTCCGGGCTGGTCTCGATGCGGACCAGCACCACGTTCTTGCCCTTGCGGGCGAGCTCCTCGGCCTTGCTCGCGCTGAAGGCGATCTCGCCGCACGCGGCGCCCGGGCCGGCGGGCAGGCCCTTGGTCATCACGCGGCCCGCCTTGCGCGCGGACTCGTACGCGCCGCGGTCGAACACCGGCTGCAGCAGCTGGTTCATCGCCTCCGGGTCGGCGCTCCGCATGGCATGCTCGGGGCTCATCAGCCCCTCCTCCACCATGTCGTGCGCGATGCGCACGTAGGCCAGCGCGGTGCGCTTGCCGTTGCGCGTCTGCAGCATCCAGAGCTTCTTGCGCTCGATGGTGAACTCGAAGTCCTGCACGTCGCCGAAGCGCTTCTCCAGCGTCTTGCGCACCTTGTCGAGCTGCCTGAAGCTCTTGGACAGGGTCTTGTCCTTCTCCATCTGCGCGACCGGCAGCGGCGTGCGCACGCCGGCGACCACGTCCTCGCCCTGCGCGTTCACCAGGTACTCGCCGTAGAAGACGTTCTCGCCGTTGGCGGGGTCGCGGGTGAAGGCCACGCCGGTGGCGCAGTCGTCGCCCATGTTGCCGTACACCATCGCCTGCACGTTGACGGCGGTGCCCCACTCGTGCGGGATCTTGTACTTGTTGCGGTAGACGATGGCGCGGTCGTTGTTCCAGCTGCCGAACACCGCGGCAACGGCGCCCTCGAGCTGCTTCATCGGGTCATCCGGGAACTGCTTGCCCGTCCAGCGCTTCACCAGGTCCTTGTAGCGCTTGACCAGCTCGCGCAGCTGCTCCTCGGAGAGCTGCGTGTCCTCGGTCACGCCCGCCTCGCGCTTCAGGCCGTCCATCACCTCCTCGAACGGCTCGTGGTCGTTCTCGTGCTTCTTCTGCACGCCCATCACCACGTCGCCGTACATCTGCACGAAGCGGCGGTAGCAGTCCCACGCGAAGCGGCCGTTGGAGGTGGCCTTCTTCAGGGCCTCGACCGTGACGTCATTGAGGCCGAGGTTGAGGATGGTGTCCATCATGCCCGGCATCGAGTCGCGGGCGCCCGAGCGCACCGAGACGAGCAGCGGGTCCTTGCGGTCGCCGAACCGCTTGCCGACCTCCTTCTCCATGCGGCGCAGCCCGTCCTTCACCTGCTTGTGCAGCTTGTCGGGGAACTTGCGGCCGTTGTCGTAATACCAGGTGCAGACCTCGGTGGTGACGGTGAAGCCCGGCGGGACCGGCAGCCCCATGCGCGCCATCGCGGCGAGGTTGGCGCCCTTGCCGCCGAGGAGCGCCTTCTGCGTGGCATCACCGTCGGTGCGGCGGCCGAACGAGTAGACCATCTGCCGGGGGGCGGCGGAACCCTTGCCGCCGGAGGACTTCGAACCGCTCTTCTTGCCGTGCTTGGCCATGTGTGGAGAGTCTGCGTGAGCTCCGGAGGGTGGGCCAACGCGGCCGCACCGACCGGGGAATTGCGTGAATCCGCGGGGAAACCGTGGATCGACCATCGTAGCGCATCACCCTACGATTCGGCTGCCGTGCGTTGCCGCGGCACCAGCGCATGCAGCACCACGGCCGGAAACCATCGCCTCAGGAAGCCCTCGAGGCATGGCCTGACGGGATGCCGCTCGCGGCGCTCCTCACCGGCGACCCGCAGGAGCGCTGGGGGCGGTGGAGCATGCTGTCGGCGCCGTCGCGAACAGTGAGCGCATGGACGCATCGCGAGGCGCTCGACGCGCTCGAGGAGGCATCGCGCGACGGCGGCACGTGGGCCGTGTCGCTCGCGTACGAGCTCGGCGGCGCGTTCGAGCCGCGCGCGCTGCCCGCCGGGCGCGTGCCGCCGGACGGATGGCCGCTGGTGACGCTCGCGCGCTGCGACGACCGCGCGGAGCACGACCATGCGACGGGTGATTGGACGTTCGCGGGGAGCGGCGAGGAGCTCCTCGCGGAGTGTGCGGCAGGCATCGCCCGGGGGGACCCGCGCGCGGGCGCCTGCATCGAGGGGCTGGAGCCGGACATCGGGCGCGCGGAGTTCGAGCGCATGGTCTCGCGGGCGGTCGACTACGTGCTCGCGGGCGACATCTTCCAGGCCAACGTCGCGCAGCGGTTCTCCGCGCGCTGGCACGGGTCGCCGCGTGCCGTGCTCCATGCGGCGATGCGCGCGGCGCGCCCACGCTACGGCGCCTACCTCGAGGATGGCCCGCGCGCGCTGGTGAGCATGAGCCCCGAGCTCTACCTCGAGGTCGACCGCGCCGCCGGCACCGCCGTCTCGCGGCCCATCAAGGGAACGCGCGCCGCGCACGAGGACCCGGCAGCGCTGCTGGCAAGCGACAAGGACGCGGCGGAACTCCACATGATCGTCGACCTCGTGCGCAACGACCTCGGGCGCGTCGCCGTGCCCGGCGGCGTGGAGGTACGCACGAAGCGTGCCGTCGAGAGCCACGAGACCGTGCATCACTGCGTGGCCGAGGTGGCCGCACGCCTCCGGCCGGGCACGTCCGCGGTCGACCTGCTCCGGGCGTCATTCCCGCCGGGGTCGGTGACGGGCGCGCCGAAGGTCCGCGCCATGCAGGTGATCGAGGGGCTCGAGCCGTGCGCCCGCGGCGCGTACTGCGGTGCCGTGGGCCTGATCTCGCCGGGCCGCATCTCGCTGAACGTGGCCATCCGCACCATCACGCTGCTGCGCGGCGACCGGGGGGCGCCGGGCACGCTGCGCTACTCCGCGGGCTGCGGGATCGTGGCCGACAGCCAGCCGCGCGCGGAGTACGAGGAGAGCCTGCACAAGGCCGCGGTGCTCGTGCGCACCGCGCACGCGCTCAGAGCTGCTGGCGCCGCTCGAGCGTCCTGATCGAGCGCTCCACCTGCGAGGCGACCGTCTTCTGGTGCGCGGGGTTGAACGCGAAGTCGAAGCTCAGGCCAGCGTAGGTGCGCTGCGAGCTGTCGATGTGCGTGTGCACGAGCTTGGCGGAGGTGACGATCGGCACCGGGCACCCTTCGCCGAGGTCGATGCGCACCCAGAACAGCCGATGGTGCGAGAGTGCGCCTGCCTGCGCGGGCTCGACCACGACGCCCGCGCCGCCGCCGCCGACGTTCGCGAGGAAGGCCGTCACCTTCGGGCCGACGTTCGGGAGGAGCGAGTCCTCCTCGCCGCGCTCGTGCACCTTGCCCTCAACCAGCGCGGCGAAGGCGAGCTCGTTGGCGCGCTCGGCGGCGACCACGCTCTTCGGGTCGAGCAACGGCCAGAGGTCCACCGGCGGCAGGGCCAGCGGTCCCACGTCGTAGCGGGCGTGGCGGCGCAGGCAGCGCTCGACATGGTCGGGCATGGCAAGGCGCGCGGCGCCGTTGCGGCCCTCGGCGTACTTGCCGGGGAGGATCTCCTCGAGCACCGACGTGCGGAACTCCCAGCGGTTCTGGCCGATGACGATGAACGCCATGAGCCGGGTGCCCGCGTGCAGCGGCATCACCTTGCCGAACGCGCCGGGATTCTCCACCACGATGCCCGCGTCGCGCACGTCGAGGATCCGGAGCCGCCACACCAGGTCGTGCCCGCGCGCGTCGTCGCGCGCGATGGCCACCTCCAGCGCCCCGCCCTTCTGGCAGAGCTCCTCGAGGCTGCGTCTCCATTCGTTGGTGCGCGATCGTGCTGCGGGCATTGCGTTCCTCAGGTCGAAGTGTAGCCGCGCGCCAGCGCGGCCCGCAGGCGCGACACCGCGGCATCGGCATCGGCGCGGTCGGCGCGCGAGGGGACGATTCCCGCGTACCGCACCGCGTAGAAGCGGCGGACGACGTCGGCGAACGCCTCTCCCGCCTCGGGGTGGGACGCGCGCAGCGCATCGGCATGGAGCCCCGGCGTGCGCCCGGCGGGCTTGGCCATGCCCGCGCGCGCGAGGGCATCGAGCGCATCGAGGTAGAAGCGCGCGTCGCGGCCCAGCGCAAGGCGCGCTGCCAGCCCCTGGCCGCGGGC
Source organism: Planctomycetota bacterium (assembly GCA_016873255.1). Taxonomy (GTDB): domain Bacteria; phylum Planctomycetota; class Phycisphaerae; order Phycisphaerales; family SM1A02; genus UBA966. The sequence continues at coordinate 21,813 of VGXR01000026.1, read as the reverse complement.
GCCGAGCTCGTCGGATGCGCGCCGCGCACGGCGCGCCACCACCCATGCGGCGGCCACGGCGATGAGCGCGGTCACGCCGACGAGCGCGAGCCAGAGCGCTCCCGCGGGCCCGAGCAGGAACCACCGGTTGGCGCGCTCGACGAGCTCGCCGGCGCGCTCGGTGAACCACGCCGACGCGGACTTGGCGCCCGTCGCGACGCGGTCGCCGAGCTCGGCCTGCGACCGGCTGTCGAAGGACGCGAACCTGCTGTTCCACATGAACTCCACCGGGTCGAGGATCCAGCGGAAGCTGTCCATCCACGTGCGGTTGGCGCGCTGGATGGCCAGCAGCTCGTCCATCGGCGAGGGATCGAAGGTGCCCCACTGCCACTCGCCCGTGCGCACCTCGGCCCATGCGTGCGCGCCGGACTCGCGGAAGACGTAGCGGTCGGTCACGCTGTCGTACTCGGTGGTCATGTAGCCGGTGACCACGCGGGCCTCCGCCCCCATCGACCGGCACAGCGCCACCAGCGCCGACGCGAAGTACTCGCAGTGGCCGAAGCGGTAGCGGTCGAGGAACAGGACGATCGGGTCCTCGCCCCCGCGGCGCCGGAACTCGGAGAGGTCCGTGGAGTACCGGAAGCGCTCGCCGGAGAGGTGCTCGGTGAAGAGGTTGGCGAGCCGGCGGTTGCGGATCCAGCGCTGCTCGGGCTCGCGGGCGATGTCCTCGGCGGTGGGGATCTCGGCATCGGGGTGCTCGGCCACGATCCGCTCCGCGATCGTGCGCACCTCGGGCACCGGGAAGTCCACCTCCGGCTCGGGCATCGCGGCGCCGACCACGGCCTTGGCGATGCGCGGCGAAGGGTAGGCCTGCATTCGGATGCTGTAGGAGCGCGGCTTGCCGACGATGCCCGAGGCGGCCTCGGAGAGCTCGGCGGTGCGCGAGTCGATCACGAACGAGCGCGACTCGTCGCAGGCGATGGCCAGCGGCATCCACGCCGAGAAGACCCGGTCGCTCGCGAGCGAGCGCATCTCGACCACCTGCGTCCAGACGTTGCTGCGCTCGTTGCGTGCCTCGGTGGCGAACCACTGGAACGCGCCCGTGCCGTCTCCCTGGTAGAGCCGGTCGCCCGACCGCGACGGGTCGCCGCGCCACTGCGCCGCGCCCGGGAAGTACTGCTCCAGCACCGCGCCGCGCATGCGCAGCGGGAGCGTCAGCTCGCCGGCGGCCCCGCGCGGGTCAAGGAGCTGCACGGTCATCGCAACGCGCGAGGACAGCGAGATGCGCCCCGAGCGCCAGAGCGAGATGTCCGCGCGGAAGCCGCTGGTGCGGGCCGACTGCTGGCCGCCGCCGAGCGCCGAGTCACGCGGGAACAGCAGGAACACCAGCGCGCTCAGCGCCACGCCGAGCGCCATGGCGACCACGGAGAGGCGGCGCAGGTGGCGCACGGGCGAGGCGCCGTGCGGAGCCTCCATCGGCGGGAGCGCTCCCGGCCGCAATGCCACCTTACTGCGGTCCTCCGCGGCGCGCTCCGCGCCCGCGTGCAGCTGGTAGAGCATGGTCGTTGCCACCAGCGCCATGGCGTAGCCGATCACCAGCACGCCCACCAGGAAGTCGCCGGACACCAGCGCGCTGGCCACGACGAGCACGATCGACAGCGCGATCACCTGCCGCCAGTCCGACGGCTGCTTGCGGTCCCACAGCTTGAGGAGCATGGCGGCAAGCACCACGCCGCCGACCACGCGCGGCGCCTCCTCGGGGCTGGGGCGCTGGGCGAACTGCGCCGCCCCCCAGCCGATGGCGGCGATCACGCCGAGCCGCACCACCCACGGAGGCAGGGCCCGGCCGCGCGGGCCGTGGGTGAACGAGCCCGCGGCCACCGCGAGCAGGCCGCCGACCACCAGGATCCAGCCGTTGCGCTCGCTCGCCGAGAACGCGGCGACGGAGACGAGCACCAGCGCCATGGCGGCGCGCCGGAAGAGGAGCTGCGCGTTCATGCCGCACCTCCCGCGGCACCGCCGGCGAGCGCCGGCAGCTGGCCCGCGCCGAGGTGCACCGCGTCGGGCCCGGCCACGCGCAGGTCGGCGCGGTCCACGTGGACCACGAACGTCGCCGCACGCTCCCGGTCCTCGGGGAGCGATGCGCCCGCGTCGCGCGCCGCGTCGAGGTCGAGCGAGGCCAGCACCGCGAGCTCCTTCTGCAGGTGCCAGTGGCCGCGCCGCATCGGCATGGAGGGCGACGGCAGGCCGAGCACGCAGAGGCGCGTCTCGTAGCCGTCGCGCTGCGCGGCCGCGAGCAGGCTCGCCGCGAGCACGATGGCATCCTCCTCGAGGTCGCGTGGCGCGCGGGCATCCGCATCCGCGCGCAGCTGCGACGTGGGGCGGCGCAGGTCGACGGCCACGCGGATGCGCGGGGGCGCGTCGACCGAACGCTCGATCACCGCGAGCGTCCCGGTCGAGGCGCTGCGCCGCCAGGCCACGTGCCGCAGCGAGTCGCCGGGCCGGTACTCGCGGATCCCCAGGAAATCGCTCCCGGCGCCCGGGCGCGTGCTGGTGGACGGCCCCGGCACCGACCCGCCCGCGAGCGATGCCAGCACTCCGGGCCGGAGGCGCTCGATCCTCGGCAGCACGAGGCACTCCGCGGGCTCGTCGAAGCGCACGCTCTTCATCACCAGCCCGAACGGGAACACCGTCTCGACGCGGAAGCGCGACAGGCGCAGCGGCCCGCGGCGCTCCGGCCAGAGCGCCGTCTCGGCCACGACCTCCTCGCCCGGCCCGACGTGCTGCGCGAACGCGCGCGAGCCGCGCACCGCCGCGGCCTCGCGCACGAAGAGCGCGAAGAGCGGCCACGCCGACGACCCGTTGGAGATGGCGTAGCGGACGATCACCGGCTCGCCGACGCGTGCCGTGCGCGGCATGATGCGCTGCGCGCGGAGGTTCATGAGCGGCTGCCCGCTGAGGATGCCCGAGAGCAGCACGCCTGCGAGCATCGCGGCGAACACCCAGATCAGCAGGTTGCTCGGGCGGTTGGCGGCGGCAAGCCCGACCAGCACCACCAGCAACAGGTAGAGCAGTCCGGGCGGGTGGATGTGGTAGCGCCGCCGCATGGCCCGGCGCTCAGGGGCGGTCGCCCGTGGGCGAGCGCTCGTACTGGCGAGCCTCGTCGATGAGGCTGCCCGCCGTGTCCGGATCGCGGAACGGGGCGCTCCTGCCGCGCGCCATGGTGACGATCAGCAGGCGCCCGGAGGTGGACGAGGGCAGCGACAGCTCGCTCTCCACGTTCTCGCAGCCGTTGCGGCGGACGCGCACCTGCCAGCGTTCCTCCATCCAGCCGGCGCCGAAGCCCTCGACGTCGAGCGTGAAGCGCCCGTCCGAGCCGCTGGTGGCGCGCGCGGCCACCGAGCGGTTCATGGTGCCCGCGTCCCGCACCAGTTCGACGGTGGCGCCGCCGATCCCGCCGCGGCGCGCGTCCGCGTCGTCGGTGCGGCCGACGGTTGCGCTGCCGAACCCGTCGACCACCTTGCCGTCAAGCCGGTAGGCGCACCCCGCGGGCGCGGACAGCGCAAGAGCGCACGCAACGATCCTCGCGATCCAGGACATCGATCATCCTCCTCGGGCTAGCCCCTGACCAGACGCACCGCAGACACCACGAGGCCCGCGGCCACGAGCGCGAGCACCAGCCACGCCAGCGCCCCGTGCGCGCGGCGGATCCATGCCTCGGTCCGCGAGCGCGCAAGCACGCGTGCCACCTCGGGCGGCACCTCGCCCACGTCCACCTGGTCCCAGTCGACGCTGCGCCCGGTCCAGCGCGCCTCGGCCAGCACCTGGCGCGCGCGGCTCAGGTCGTCGGGCAGCACGCGCACGGGGACCGTGCGGCCACCGGCTCGCAGCGGGAACCCGAAGATCGCCTGCCCGGCGGGGAGCACCACGCTGCGGATGCCCGAGTCCTCGAGCACGCTGCGCGCGCACTCGGCCTCGAACTCGTTGCGGGCCTCGAACGCCACGGGCATGTCGCCGCCGTCCACGGCACGCGCGCGGGCCTCGCCGTCGCCCGCGCTCACGCGAGCCCCCGCAGCCGGTCGACGGCCGCGAGCAGCGCATCGCCGCGGTCGGGCCCGAACGTGTCGTCCGGGAGGATCACGCGCCAGTCGGTGACGTCCTTGCGCTCGATGCGAACCACGTCGCCCGCGTGCAGGTCTTCGCGCGTGACGGGTTCCTCGGAGAGCGCGCCCTCCACCACGTCGTGGTCGAACCGCCTGACCACGAACCAGCCCTGCTCGCGGCGGTCCTCGGCATCCACGCCGCCCACGGGGGCCTGCACGTTGAACGCGGTGTCCGCCAGCGCGCGCGTCGCCTCGTCGTCGGCGCGGCGCAGGCTGGCGTAGGCGGTCGCGAACTTCGGCCACGCGCGCTGCGCGCGGCGCTCGGTGGCGGCCGCGGCGTGCTCGCTCGCGTAGAGCACGGCGCGGCCATCCTCCATGCGCCCGATGATGTCGCGCGGCCACGCCCAGACATGGCGGTACTGCCCGCGCGGCTCGGGGCCGCACACGACCGCGCGCACGCCGGAGAGCGCGCCGTCGCCGTGGCGCGCGGCTTCCTCGCGGAAGGCCACCGAGCCCGGCTGGCCCTCGGGCACGAAGCGGGAGCAGTCCTGCCACGGCACCAGCGCCACGGAAAGCCCGGGCCCCACCTCGATGGGCGTGCGCGGCGCCGGCGGCGGCGCCTCGAGCAGCAGGCTCGCAACGTGGTTCATGAGGATCGCGCCCGCCTGCGAATGGCGCGCAGGCAGCTCCAGCAGCTCAAGCTCCGGCAGCCCGCAGCGGTCGAGCCCCGTGGTGAAGAGGAGCATCGGCGCATCCTCGTCCTCCGACGTCGCCACCGCGGTGATGGTCCACAGGAACTCGTCGTTCGGCACCGCGTCCTGCGCGAGGAACTGCTCCTCGATCTCCGCGCGCGTCCATCGCCGGGAATTGGACACGTCGAGCAGCCCCACCAGCTCGGGCAGCGCGCCGAAGAGCATCGCCACGAGGTGGAAGTACTCCTCGTGCGGCTCGCCGGGCTCGAGGAGCGCCTGCATGCCGACCACCCACTTGCAGCGCGCCATCGCGGAATCGGGAAGCTGGCCGGGGTCGGCGGGGATGGCGGCCTCGACCCACAGGGCGACCGGCGTGGTGACGCCCGGCACGCGCACCACGAGCGTCCAGAGCGCATCCGAGCCCTCCTCGGGCTCGCCGGCCTCGGCCTCGAGCTCGCGCCCCACCCAGCTGGCCACCGCGCGACCGACTTCCTCGCGCGACGGCGCGTCCGCGTGCGGCCAGAACGCCACCCACGAGCTGGGCACCATCTCGGGGAGCTCCCAGGCGGACTCGTCGTCGGGCACGGAGTTCGCGGCATCGCCCGCGGGCTGCTGGCCCTCGCCCGGCGATGCGGGCTCGGAGGGCTCTTCGTCGGGCGCTGACATCGAACGCATCGTAGGGGCAATCGCAGCGCCTGAAGTACGCTTCGACCCCCATGACCGAGCCGAACGAGCACCCGTTCCGCTACACCGCGCCGTTCGCCAACGCCATCGAGGAACGCTGGCAGGCGCGGCTCGAGTCCGAGCAGGCCGCGGGGCGCGGGTTCCGCCAGCCGAACCCCGGGGAGCCCGGGTTCGACGCGTCGAAGCCCAAGTTCTACTGCCTCGACATGTTCCCGTACCCGTCGGGCGCCGGCCTGCACGTGGGCCACCCCGAGGGCTACACGGCCACCGACATCGTCTGCCGCTACAAGCGGATGAAGGGCTTCAACGTCCTGCACCCGATGGGCTGGGACGCGTTCGGCCTTCCCGCGGAGCAGTACGCCATCCAGACCGGCGTGCACCCCGAGGTCACCACGACCAAGGCGATCGACAACTTCCGGCGGCAGCTGAAGCGCTTCGGGTTCATGTACGACTGGTCGCGCGAGTTCGCGACCATCGACCCCGACTACTACCGGTGGACGCAGTGGATCTGGCTGCTGGCATACGGCAGCTGGTTCGACCCCAGGGCCGGCGCGGCGCGGCCGATCGCCGAGCTCGAGGCCGCGCTCGCACGCGAGGACCGCGAGGTCGAGGTGGCCGGCGGCGAACGCCGGCGCTGGAGCGCGTGCAGCCGGCGCGAGCGCCAGGCGCACCTCGACGGGTTCCGGCTGGCGTACCTCGGCGAGCAGACCGTGAACTGGTGCCCGAAGCTCGGCACCGTGCTCGCCAACGAGGAGGTGATCGACGGGCGGAGCGAGCGCGGCGGCCACCCCGTGGTGCGGATGCCGCTGAAGCAGTGGATGTTCCGCATCACCGCCTACGCCGACCGGCTGCTCGCGGACCTCGCGCTGGTGGACTGGCCGGAGTCGACGCGCACGATGCAGACCGAGTGGATCGGCCGCAGCGAAGGCGCGGAGATCCGCTTCGCGGTCGAGGGCGAGGCCGAGCCGCTCACGGTCTTCACGACGCGCCCGGACACGCTGTTCGGCGCCACGTACATGGTGGTGGCGCCGGAGCACCCGCTGGTGCAGCGCGCGGCCGGGCGCGGCGGGAACGCGGCGCTCGCCGAGTACGTGGCGTGGGCGCGCAACCGCTCCGACGTCGATCGCCAGGAATCCAAGAAGAAGACCGGCGTGGCCACGGGCCTGCTCGCCGTGAATCCCGCCACGGGCGCGCGGATCCCGGTGTGGACCGCCGACTACGTGCTCATGGGCTACGGCACCGGTGCCATCATGGCGGTGCCGGCGCATGACGAGCGCGACTTCGAGTTCGCGCGCGAGTTCGCGCTGCCCGTGGTGCAGGTGGTCGACGTGGCCGGCACCGCGTGGACGGGCGAGGCGGCCACCGGCGGCGAGGGGAGAGCGGTCAACAGCTCGAGCGCGGCGTCCGGGCTGTCGATCGATGGGCTTGCCACCGCCGACGCCAAGCGCGCGGTGATTGCGTGGCTGGAGGCGCGCGGCATCGGAGCGCTGCGCGTCAACTACCGCCTGCGCGACTGGCTCTTCAGCCGGCAGCGGTACTGGGGCGAGCCGTTCCCGGTGGTGTTCGACGCGGAAGGAAACCACTACCCGGTCGGCGGCGGCGCGCTTCCCGTGCGGCTGCCGCCGCTCGCCGACTACAACCCGGTCGAGAGCGACACGCCGCAGCCGCCGCTCGCCAAGGCGCGCGAGTGGGTGCACACGACCGCCGGCGCCGCGGGCGTGGACCCGGCGATCCTCGCGCCCGGCACGCCGGTGACGCGCGAGACCAACACGATGCCCGGCTGGGCCGGCAGCTGCTGGTACTACCTGCGCTACTGCTCGCCGAGAACAAGCGGCGCGTTCGTCGACCCGGCGGCGGAGCGGTACTGGATGCTGTCGCGGAAGAGGTCGGCGGCGGGCCTGCCGGCGCCCACCTCGTACGACCCGGCCACCTGCCATGCGGGCGGCGTGGACCTCTACGTGGGCGGCAGCGAGCACGCGGTGCTGCACCTGCTGTACGCGCGGTTCTGGCACAAGGTGCTGTTCGACCTCGGGCACGTCAGCACGCCCGAGCCGATGGGCAAGCTGTTCCACCAGGGCCTGATCACGAGCCACGCGTTCCAGCGCGCCGACCGGAGCCTGGTGCCCGTCGACGAGGTCGAGGAGCGCGGCGAGGGCACGTTCGTCGAGACCAAGACCGGCGAGAAGGTCACGCAGATCGTGGCCAAGATGTCAAAGAGCCTGCGGAACGTCGTGAACCCCGACGACGTGATCGCCGAGTACGGCGCCGACACCTTCCGGCTCTACGAGATGTACATGGGCCCGCTCGAGGCGTCGAAGCCATGGAACACCCGCGACATCGTGGGCGTGTTCCGTTTCCTGCAGCGCGCGTGGCGGCTGGCCGTCGACGAGCGCACCGGTGAGCCGCTGCTCGCCGCTGAGGCGGACCCGACGGTCGAGAAGCTGCTGCACCGCACCATCGCCAAGGTGGGCGAGGACATCGAGCGCCTCAGCTTCAACACGGCCATCGCGGCGATGATCGAGCTGGTGAACGCGGCCACGCGCCCGACCGACCTCGCTGATCCCGCGAAGGGCGGCATGACGCGCGACCAGCTGCTGCGCTTCGCGCGGATCCTCTGGCCATTCGCCCCGCACGCGGCCGACGAGATGGCCGCGCGGCTCGGGCTGGCGCGCGGGCTGATCGACGAGCCATGGCCCGCCTTCGACCCCGCCATGCTCACCGACAGCGAGGTGGAGATCCCGGTGCAGGTGCAGGGCAAGGTGCGCGCGCGCATCCTGGTGCCGGCCAAGGCCTCGCCGGCCGAGGTCGAGGCCATTGCCCTGGCCCACGTCCAGGTGGTCCCGCACCTCGGCGGCAAGGCGCCCCGCAAGGTGATCGTGGTCCCCGGACGGATGGTCAACGTGGTGCTCTGACCACGCCCCTTCCCCTCCTCCGGGGGGTCGCAAGGAAAAAGCGCGGAATTGGCTTGCCTAGGCCGGTTCCCGGGCCATGATGGATGCGGATCGCCCAGCTGTTGGCCGATCCACCCCTCATAGCCTGCAAATATTGGAGTGGAAAATGGAATCGAACTATCGATTCGTCGTGGCGACTGCCTTCGCCGCGGCAAGCCTGGTGTCCGTTTCGGATGCCGGCCTCGTGGGAACAAACTCTTCGCTTCGCTTCTACAGCGCGACGACTGGCGAGACGTTCCAGGAGCAGTCCTTCGTCGTCAGCGGCCTCCTGCCGGAGTTCTATTACTCGACTACTTTCTTCTCGGGTGCCAGCTTCGGGGCTTTCTCCGCCGACGTCAAGTCGGCGTCGTTGACGATCACGATGGACTTTGCTTCGGTGAGCAGCATCTCCTTCGTCGACAACACCCGCATCGCCCTGACCATCCCGGAGTCCATGCAGTTCGACTCCTTCTCACTCGGTGCGTCAAACGACATCACCGGGCTGGCGCTCGAGGACGTCTCCGGCTCCGGCACGCGGACGCTGCTGCTCGACACTTCACTGATCACCGCCAGCGCACCCGGCGCGTCCTTCACCATCAACTTCACGACCTCCGCCATCCCCGGCCCGTCGGCCCTGGTGATCCTGTCCGCGTTCGCGGCGATCCCCTCGCGACGCCGCCGCGGATGAGCGCGCGCCGGCGGTGCGGCTGCCACCGCACTGCCGGCATTCCTGCCTGCCCCTCGGTCCGGACGGCGTTCGGACGGACCACCTTCATGCCTGCTTGACTGTTTCGGGAGTGGAAAAGTGAGCATCTCATACCGCATCGCCGCAGCCGGCGTCGCATCCGTCGCCGCTGCCTCCACCGGCGCAGCCGCCGCCGTCGTGGGCCAGCCCGCCACCTTCAGCTGGACGTCCTCAGGCACGCCCGTCGACAGCCGCACCTTCATCGTCAGCAGCCTGCTGCCGGAGTACTACTACTCGCGCGACTACGGCAACGGCTCGTGGGCAGCGTTCGCGGTGGACGTCCGCGCCACGTCGGTGACCTTCACCGCCGACTTCGCCGGCCTTGCTGCCACGTACTTCCCGTCGGGCAACCAGTTCCGGCTCACGCTCTCGCCGACGGTGACGCTTGCCGGCGTCTCGATCGCATCGACGACGGGCGTGTCCAACCTGGCGCAGGGCGACCTGTCCGTCGCCGACAACGTCATCACGGTCAACGCCTCGAACGTGACCTTCGGGGCACCGGGCGGCACCTTCACGCTGAGCTTCTCCACGGTTGTCCCGGGGCCCTCCGCCCTGCTCGGCATGGCCAGCGCAACGGCGCTGCTAAGCCGGATCCGGAACCGCTGAATCTCCGCGGCGCCCGGGGCGCCGCACATCCCGCATCAGCACGGCCCGCGCGGCGCCCTTCCCAACATTCGCCGCGCGGGCCGTCAACTTTTGCGAATGGCGCGGGCACCGTCGCCGCGACCGAGAACGACCCGCAGACATCTCATAACCGCGCAATCACGGCCTCTTGCAACGCGCCGGCTTGCCGCCCGCGGGATCCGCGGCATCGTCGGGCCCGAGTCGGGTGTGTGTCTCCCCGGCCGTTTCCCTCCCTCGGTTCGTTCAACGAAGGTTTCCCATGCCACGCATTCTCCCTTCGGCGCCCGCCAGCGCCGGGGCGACCCTCGGGGTCGCTGCCGTGCTCGCCTGCGCAGTCGCCGGTTCCGCCGATGCGGGACTCGTCAGCGTCATCGGAAGCCAGGCGTCCGCGCAGCTCTCCGACTCCGGCGGATCGCTCGCCCAGAACTCGTTCCTGATCAGTTCGCTGCTCACCGAGTTCTACTACGCGGGAGGCTTCGCCGGCGGCGGCTACAGCGCCTTCGCGATGGACGTACGGGCTGCGTCGATCAAGTTCACGTTCGACTTCCAGGGCGCCTCCACGATCTCCTTCTCGCCGGGCGTCTCGATGCAGGTGACGTTCGCGCCGAGCTTCAACATCGACTCGTTCTCGGTCGCCTCGGCCGACCCTGGCGTTTCGGGCCTCGCCAATGAGGACCTGAGCCGCCTCGCGAACGTGGTCACGATTGACCTGTCGGGGATCTCCGTGGCGAACCCCGGCGACTCCTTCGTCCTCGACTTCTCCGCCTCGGCGGTGCCTGGGCCCGCGAGCCTGGCCGCCCTGGCAGGGCTCACCGCGGCGCGTCGGCGACGCCGCTGAGGAAACCAAGCTCCGAAAGACGGGCCGGGCGGCGCGATGAGCGTCGCCCGGCCCGGTGCATTTCAGGGCCGCGCAGGCCGGCTCACTTCCGTTCCTGCAGGTACTTGAGGGCCTCGCCCACCACGTAGAAGCTGCCCGTCACGCAGATCAGGTCCTCGCGGCTGACCCCCCGGATGGCCATCTCGATGGCCTCGGGCACGCTGCGGGCGATCTGGCTCATCTTGCCGGAGCGCTCCTGGAAGAGCTTCTGCAGGTCCTCGGGGCTGGTGGCGCGCGGGGTGTTGGCGGAGCGCGTGAAGATGACCTTGTCCGCGCCGAGGTTGACCTTGTCGATCATCTCGGCGACGTCCTTGTCCGAGCAGCAGCCGAAGACGCACACCATGCTGTCGTAGGGCACGTGCGCGCCGACGCAGCGCATGAGCGCGTTCATGGCGGCGGGGTTGTGCGCGCCGTCGCAGAGGATGCGCGGGCGGTGCGAGACCAGCTCCATGCGGCCGGGCACCTTGGTGGCGGCGAGGCCGGCAGTGAGCTTGTCCTCGGGCAGCTCGAAGCCGAACGCCTTCAGCGCATCCACCGCCGCGAGCGCGAGCCCGCAGTTGATCGCCTGGTGCTCGCCGGGAAGCGGCACGGGCACGTGCTCGAGGCGGCTCGACCGGGTGTACATGCACACTCGCGTATGCGGGCCGAGGTCGGGCGTCACGCAGAAGCGGCTCGAGAACTCGATGTCCTTGTTGACGATGCGCAGCTCGGCGCCAGCGGCCTGCGCGCACTCGCGCATCACCGCGTCGATCTCGGCATCCTGCTCGAAGAAGAGCGCCGGGACGCCCTTCTTGAAGATGCCCGCCTTCTCGCGGGCGATCAGCGCCTTGGTGGCGCCGAGCAGCTTGGCGTGGTCGATGTCGATCGCCGTGACGACGCTCACGAGCGGCGTGATGACGTTGGTGGCATCGAGGCGGCCGCCGAGACCGACCTCGATGACCGCGATGTCGACCGCCTGGCGCTCGAAGTGCACGAACGCGACGGCGGTCGTCAGCTCGAAGAAGGTCGGCTGCTCGCCGAGCCTCTCGGCCGCCTTGGCCACGTCACGGACGGTGTCGACGAAGTCCGACTTGCCGATCGGGTTGCCGTCGATCTGCACGCGCTCGCGCAGGTCGATCAGGTGCGGGCTGGTGTAGACGCCCACGGCGTAGCCCGAGCTGCGCAGCATGGACGCGATCATGGAGACCGTGCTGCCCTTGCCGTTGGTGCCGGCCACGTGCACGGTCTTCACGCGGTCCTGCGGGTTGCCCAGGAGGTCCATGAGCTTGCGCATGCGGTCGAGCTTGAAGACCTGCTCCGAGTACCTCAGCGACCGCTGCCGCTCGAGGTCCGGGCGCGACGACAGGTAGCGCGCCGCGACGGCCAGCGTGGTGATCTCCGACGCCTTGGGCACCTCGTGGACCGCGGGCTTGGGCTCGGTCACCGTGGCGGCACGCGCGGCCGCGGACGCCGCCGGCCGGACGGCGCCGGGCTTGGCGGGGGGCATGGCCTGGCGCGTCGCGGGGGAAGCGGCCTTCGCCGGCGCGGGGGAAGCGGCCTTCGCCGGCGCGGGCTTGGATTGCTGCGGCTTGGAGGGCGCGGACTTCGCTGCCGGGGCCTTCGCCGCGGGCTTGGAAGCGGTCTTCGACTTGGCGGGGGAGGCCTTGGCCACGGTCTTCGATCCGGCGCGCGCGGCACCGGCTGGGGTCACCTTTGGCATAGCCCCGGCAGTGTATCGAAATGCCTCAAAGAAGGCGAAATCAGGCATGCAAGCGCCTGCCCGCGAACGACTTACGTCACCGCCACTCGTGGCGCGGATAGCGCCGCTTCAGTTCCTTCTTCACCTCGGGGTACAGGCGCTCCCAGAACCCGGGGAGGTCCTCGGTGACCTGAACGGGACGGAAGTTGGGGCCGAGGAGCTCCAGCACCACGCGCACCCGCCCTCCCGCGACGCTCGGATGCCCCGCGAAGTCGTAGAAGTCCTGGATCTTCGCGCGGCCGCGCGGCGGCTTGCCCTCGGCATACTCGAGCTTCATGCGCCAGCCCTTCGGGAGCGCGATGCCGGACGGCGCCATGCGCTCGACGAACTGCTGCTCGTCCCACGAGAGCGCGTTGCGCAGGATGTCGAGGACGGGGCGCGCATCGAGGTCCGATGCGCGCGCGCAGCCCTGGGCGATCTCCGCCGCCAGCACGCCGAGGTCGTCGGCGTCGTAGTGGATGAGCCCGCGGTCGGGGAACCATGCGGCGACGCAGCGCACGCGCGCGATCCACTGCTCGACGCCCTCGTCCCACGACGCGGGGCGCAGGTCGCCGGAGGCGATGCGCGCGGCCAGCTCCTCGTGCGCGGCCTCGCGCGCCTCGCGCCCGCGGAGCGGGCGGACCACCTGCTCGAACACGATGCCGTCGAACGCGCGCTCCTCGAACTCCGCCGGCGCGCCGAGGCGCTCGTCGAAGCGAACCTCGGTGCGCGTGGCGAATCGCGCGGGCATGGCGTGCTCGACCCACGCCACCTCGAGCGGCGTCACCATGCCGAGCGACTGGTGCAGGCTGTCGCCGCGCCCGCCCTCGCGCACCTCGAGCCCAAGCACGAAGCCCGCGCCGCGCTGGATGCTCGCGGGATCGATGCTCACCTTGCGCCGCCCGGGCATGGCGCAGTGCGGCCGCTGCGCGTCCATCCGCCAGCCCACGTGGTCGCCGAAGCCCGCGAGCATGGCGCGCGAGACGCGCGCGAAGGAGTCGCCCTCGAACTCCGTGGCGCCGTCGGCGTCGCCAGCGCCGTCGCCGCCCTGCGCCGCACGCACCAGGTCGCGGGCGGTGGACGCCGCCTCGCGGCAGGCCGCGATCGATGCCTCGACGCCCTCGTGGCGCGCGCCCCGGAAGCCCCCTGCCTCCACGCGGCGGAGCAGTTCCTCGCGCGCGCCCACGTCGCTCGGCGGCTCGCCGTCCGGCGTCAGCCGGATGAGCTGCGAGGCACCGCCCGACTGCACCACGTCGCGGTCGCTCGCCACCGCGCACCAGCGCGCGGCGCGCTCGAGCACGCCGAGGCCGGCGGCCTCCAGCAGAACCCGGCCGAGACGGGGGTGCGCAGGGATGCGCGCCACGCGCCGCCCGAGCGGCGTCAGTGCGCCGGAGCCATCGATCGCGCCGATCGCCGCAAGCGTGGCGCGCGCGCGCTCCACGGCCTCGGCATCGGGCGGGTCGAGCCACGGGAAGCGCTCGAACGGCCCGAGGCCCATCGACAGCACCATGAGCATCGACTCGGCGATGTCCACGCGGCGCACCTCGGGCGCCTCCGCGGCCGCGCGCATCGCGTGCTCGCGCTCGGACCAGAGCCGCACGCAAGTGCCCGGCGCCGTGCGGCCCGCACGGCCCGCGCGCTGGTCGGCGCTCGCGCGGCTCACGGGCTCGGTCCGGAGCACGTTGAGGCCGCGCCGGGGATCCACGCGGAACACCCGCGCCAGCCCGGAGTCAACCACCATGCGCACGCCGGGGATGGTGATCGACGTCTCGGCGACGTTCGTCGCCACGATCACCTTCCGCCGCCCGCGCGCCGGCGGCGCCACGGCCTGGTCCTGCCGGTCCGGCGGCATCGAGCCGTGGAGCGGCACCGCGTCCACGGCGTCGCCGCCCGGCAGCCCGCGCAGGGCCGCGCGGACGGCGTCGACGGTGCGGTCGATCTCGAACGCGCCCGGCATGAAGACGAGCGCATCGCCCTCGTGGCCCTCCTCGAGCAGCCTGCGCACCGCGCGCGCGGCGGAGTCCCAGACGGGCTCGCCCGCCGGCGTGGGCTCGTACCGCACCGACACGGGGTACGCGCGACCCTCGGCGGTGACCACGTCGGCGCCGAGGTACGCGGCCGCCTGCGCCGCATCCATGGTCGCGCTCATCGCGGCCACCAGCAGGCCGTCGCGGCGCTCGCGTGCACGCCGCACCACGCCCAGCGCCAGGTCCGCCAGCACGCTGCGCTCGTGGAACTCGTCGAGCAGCACGCAGCCGATGCCCGCAAGCCCCGGGTCGCGCTGCGCCTGCCGCAGGAAGACGCCCTCGGTCACGAACCGGATCCGCGTGCGGGGACCCACGGCGCGCTCGAAGCGCGTCTGGAAGCCGACGTCCTCGCCGAGCGCGACGCCCATCTCCTCGGCGACGCGGCGCGCGGTCATGCGCGCGGCCAGCCTCCGCGGCTCGAGCACAACGATCTCCCCGCGCACCGCGCCGGCACGGTCGAGGATCTGCGGCACCTGGGTGGTCTTCCCGCTTCCCGTGGCGGCCGTCAGCACCATCGCGCCGCGGCCGCGCATGCAGTCGACGATGCGCCCAGCCTCGCGCAGCACGGGCAGCGGCTCGGGAGTCGGCGCGGTGCGGCCCACGCTCACTGGCCGGTGATCATCCGCGTTCGGACCGCGTCCATGAAGCGCGAGATCTGCGCCTGCTCGCGCGGGTTCGACGCCGGCTCCACCTCGGACTGCCAGAACCCGAGGAACCGGTCTGCGCCGCGGTCGGTGAGCTGGCGGCCCTTCATGCGCTCGCGCTGGCGCTCCTCGCCGCGGCGGGCCTCCGCGCGCGCGCCCTCGACGATCTCCGCGTCGGTGCGCGAGGACTCCTTGCCGGTGGCGGTCGTCTCCGCGAGGCGGAACCAGTCGGCCACCCACTTGTCGATGAACGCCCCGCGGTCGGCATCCGGCAGGTTGACGAACTTCTCCGCTCCCTGCGCGAGGATGTCCTTGGCCAGGATCCGGACGTTCTGCGTGAGCTGCTCGCGGACCTTGCCCGTGACGCCGGCGAGGAACGCGGCCGCCATCACGCTGTCCTGCTGGTTCATGCCGCGGAACCGCGACACGAACTCCTGCACGTACTTGACGCGTTCCTCGACCGAGAGCCGGTTGAAGTCCGGCGTGGTGAAGTAGCCGAGGACATTGTCAACGGGCGAATCGAAGATCGACGGCGGGGGCCGCCAGCGCACCGCGAACCACCACCATCCCACGGAGACGAGGAGCGCGGCCACGGCCATGGCGGCGGCGGCGCGCAGGATGCGGTCGCGGTGGTCGTTCCAGAGGTCCCCGAGGTCCACGTTGAGGGTCATGGCGTTCCTCCGCCCTGCGCGGGTTCCTCGGGGGCGTCGGCCATCTTGGCGCTGCCGTCGGCGAACACGCCGTTGCGCTCGCTCCCCACGCGACGGTGCCTGTCCTGGCTGTCGGCAAGAAGCGGGTACTTCGCGCCCTCGCCGTCCCAGAAGGCGGTCATGGCCCGCGCCTCGGTGTCGGTGCGCATGCGCTCGACCTGCACCGGGTCCATCGACGGGCCCATCGAGAGGAGGAGCGTCACCACGTCGGCCTGGACCGCCGGCGCGTAGCGCAGCAGGCCGGGCAGGTACACGTAGCTCGTGCCGGTGGCGGTCGACTCGTCGTCCTGGTCGGCGGGGCAGATCCACGAGGACGAGTCCTCGGGCATGAAGCCCGCGAGGAACTTGGGCAGCCCGCCATCGATCCCGTCGTCCGTGACGACCGGCAGGAACTCGCACATCGGCAGGCGGCCGCCGTTCTGCTGGCGGTACGCGTCGATGGCAACGAAGTCCTGGCGCAGGTTGCTCAGGCAGCCGGTGTTGCGGCTCTCTCGCTGGATGGCGCCCATGGCAGGCACCAGCACCCCCATGAGGATGCCGATGACCGCGACGGTCACCATCAACTCGACGAGCGTGAAGCCGCGCTGGACCATGTGCCAAGTCTAGCCCGGGCGGTCACTCGGCGAACATGGCCTCGACGAAGGGCCCCGGCTCGAACGGCTGCACGTCCTCCGGGGTCTCGCCCACGCCGACCAGCTTCACGGGAACGTCCACCGCGTCGCGGATGGCCACCACGATGCCGCCCTTGGCCGTGCCGTCGAGCTTCGCCAGGAAGATGCCCGTGACGTCGCAGGCGGCCTTGAACGCCTGCGCCTGCGCCACCGCCGTCTGCCCGCTCGTGGCATCGAGCACGAGCAGCGTCTCGTGCGGCGCACCCGGGATCTTCTTCGCGAGCACGTTCCGGATCTTGGTGAGCTGGCGCATCAGGTTCTCCTGCGTGTGCAGGCGCCCCGCCGTGTCCACGAGCAGCACGTCGACGCCGCGCGCGATGGCCGCGTCAGCCGCATCGAACGCCACGGCCGCGGGGTCGGCGCCCTGCGCGCCCTTGACGATGTCCACGCCGAGCCGGCGCGACCACGTCTCGAGCTGCGCCACCGCGCCCGCGCGGAACGTGTCGGCCGCGGCGAGCAGCACCGTGCGCCCCTCGTCGCGCAGGCTCTTGGCGATCTTGGCGACGCTGGTGGTCTTGCCGGCGCCGTTGATCCCGACCACGAGCACCACCGTCGGCCTGCCCGGCGCGGTCGCGATGCCGCGCGCGCCCCCGAGGCGGTCCTTGAGCCGCGACTTCAGGAACTCGACCGCATCCTCGCCGCGCGGAACGCGGCCGGAGCGGAACTCGGCCCGCAGCTCCGCGGAGATCTCGCGCGCCGCGCGCACGCCGACGTCGGCGGAGACGAGCCTGCGCTCGACCTCGTCGATCAGCTCCTCGCTGAGGGTGCGGCCGTGCAGCACCGAGCGGAAGCCCGCCCCGATCGCCTCGGCCGTCTTGCGCAGGCCGCGCCGGATGGCATCGACGGCCGCCCGGAAGATCACGCGCCCGCAGCCTCCGGGCGGTCCGCGACCGGCCCGTTCATGACCTTGTCGAGCACGCCGTTGACGAACTTGCCGCTGTCGGCGGTGCCGAACTCCTTGGCCAGCTCCACCGCGTCGCTGACCACCTTGCGGGGCGGCTCGGCGGTGTGGCGGAGCTCGTACCAGCCCAGGCGGAGGAGGTTCCGGTCGACCAGCGGCTGCCGGTGCGGCGGCCAGTCGCGCGCCAGGCCGGAGAGCTCGCGGTCGGCGTCATGGCGGAACTCCCACGCGAGCGCCGCCAGCGCCATGCCCCGGTCGATGTCCCTGCCCGGGGCACCGTCGGCGGCGGCATCCTCGGAGAGCGTGCCCACGAGGGTGGCGTCGTCGCTCTGCGCGGCATCGAGCTGGTAGAGCGCCTGCAGCGCGCAGCGGCGCACCGCGAGCGTCGAGGCGCCCTCCGGCAGCCGTACCGGGCCGCTCATCGGCACAGCTCCCGGTGCGTGCGTGCCGTGGCCAGCGCGGCGCGCATGGCGTCCTCGCCCTTGTTGCCGACATTGCCGCCCGCGCGTTCGCGTGCCTGCCCGAGGCTCTCGACGGTGAGCACCGCCAGCCCCACCGGCTTGCCGCGCGCCACGGAGATCCGCAGGAGCTCCTGCGTCACCGAGAGCCCGAGGTGACGGTCGTGCGCGGTCTCGCCGCGCACGATGCAGCCGATCGCCACCGCGGCATCGATGTCCGTGCGCGCCAGCGCCGCGTCCACCAGGAGCGGCAGCTCGAACGCACCCGCCGCGGCGACGGTCCGCAGCGCCGCCGGCTCGCCGCCCGCGGCCGCGAACGCCTCGCGCGCCCCGCGCTCGAGCGCGCCCGTGACATCGGAGTGGTAGCCGCTGGAGACCAGCGCCACGCGGAGGCCGCGTGCATCGACGGTGATGGTGGGGACGGAGCGCATTCGCGGGACGGCGGATCGTAGCAGCGCCCCGATACGATCCTCCCGTGCGTCCCGTCGCCGAGCGCATCCTCGACGCGTTCCAGCTGACGCGGCTCTCGCTTGCGTTCGGCGCGGTCTGCGAGCTGTGGCTGGTGACGCTCCTCACGCGCGCCGACCCGCGCTACGTGCACCTGCCCGTCTACCACATGCCGCTGTGGAAGGCGCTGGCGAGCACCGCCGTGGTGGCGATCGGGCTCTTCGCCTTCGCCGCGAGCCTCAACGACCTGCTCGATGTCCGGCACGACCGCCGCTTCAGCCCGGACCGCCCGCTCGCGGCGGGCCGCATCCGCGCCTCGAGCGCCGCGCTCCTCTCCTTCGGTGCGCTCATGGCCGCGGTGGTGGCGGCCAGCGTCCTCGGCGAGGCGGCGCTCGTCCTGACGGTGGGCGTCGCCGCCGCGGTGATGTTCTACGACGCGGTGGCCAAGCACATCCCGGCCCTCGGCATCGCCACCATCGGCGTGGCGCATGCGGCCAACATGTTCATCCCCAACTGGTCGCTGTCCTTCACGGTGCCGGTGTGGTGGTCGATGTCGCACGCCGTGGCCATCGCCGCGAGCGTGCACCGCTTCGAGGACAAGCGTCCCTTCTTCGGCACGCGCCGCATCCTGTCGCTGGTGGCGGCGTGGCTCTTCTGGTCCACGCTCCTCCTCGGCGGCGGGGCCATCGTCGCGCAGGGGTCGGCCGGCGGGTTCTGGCCGCAGGTGGCGCGCGGCGACGAGCTGATCGCCGCCGGGCCGGTCGGGCTGCTGTGGCCGGTGCTGGCGCTGATCGGGTTCCTGCTGGTGGTGCGGACGAAGGTCGCGGGCAGCCCCGGTCCCGTCGGCGGCGAGAAGCTGCGCCGCTACGGGGCCATGTGGCAGGCGGTCTACGCGGCTGCCTGGCTGATGGCCGCGGGCCTGCGCGTCGAGGCCCTGGCCATGGCCGTGCTCGCGGTGGCCGGACTGGTGGCGATGACGGTGCTCAAGGAAGTCAACGGCCTCAGCGGCCGGCCCATCGGCTGGCGCTGACGCCGCCGTGCGCCCCGCCCGCGGGCCGCGCAAGTAGCCTTCCCGCCGATGCCGCGCCCGCGCCGATCCGCACGAACGCTCGCCGCCCTCGGGGCGGTGGCCGCGGCGCTCGGGCTGGCCGCGGCGGAGTCGGCGGCGCAGGTCTCGCGTGGCCCGGTCACGGGGGACCGCCTCGGCGGCTTCGTGATCCCCACGGAGCCCGGCACATGGCCGCTCGTGCTGAAGGCGGTGAACGCCAGCTTCTGGAAGCTCGACAGCACGCAGCGCGTCTACCTGCGCGACCGCGTGCAGGTGCAGATCGGCGCGTACGAGTTCACCGCCGACCGGGCCGTGCTCTGGATCGAGCGGATCCCCACCGAGAAGGGGCTGGTCACGCAGCTTGCCGCGTGGTTCCCCGAGACCATCGAGCCGACCAAGGCCGCGGGCCTCGGTGCCGGCGGCTCCAACCTGTTCGTGACGGCCTCGACCTACGGCGAGACCTCGCTCTCGGCGGTCGTGGTTGACCCGCAGGCGCCGCCCCGCAACGACGACATCGTGCGCGCCGACCAGCGCATGGCCGCATACCTGTCCGAGCTCGCCGCCAGGCCGCCCGCGCTGCGGATCCTGCCGGAGGTGCTGCGACCGCCGCCGCCCCCGCCGCCCCCGCCGCTCGAGGTGGGTGGCATGGCTCCCGTCGACCGCAGCGTGGCCGCCGCGCTCGAGGCGTCCACCGCGGGCCAGGGTGCGTCGGCATCGCTCCCCGCGCTCCCGGTCGTGCCCGACGCACCCGCGATGCCCGGCGCGGAGATCGACCGCTCCACCGCCCGGCCCATCGTCGCCCCCGACAGCACGGTGGCGTTCGCGGCCGAGAGCATCGAGGCCGACTCCGCGAGCGACACCGTGACGCTGACCGGCGGCGCCGCCATCGACGTGCTGCCGCGCTTCGACGGCTCGACGCGCGCGCTGCAGCTGCGCGCGGACCGCGGCGTGGTGTTCCTCCGCAAGGGAACGCTCGAGTCCCTCAAGACCGGCGGCACCGAGACGCAGGCGGACGGCGTGCTCGGCATCTACCTCGAGGGCGAGGTGTACGCCACCGACTTCCGCTACGTGGTGCGCGCGCGGCGCGCGTACTACGACTTCGCCTCCAACCGCGCCAGCATGGTGGACGGCGTACTGCGCACCCAGGACCGCAAGGGCGTCACGCTGGTGGCGCGCGCCAAGGAGCTGCGCCAGTACTCGGAGAGGCAGTTCGAGGCCAACGAGGCCAAGGTGTCGATGAGCGAGTTCTTCGAGCCGCACCTCTCCGTCGGCGCGGGCCGCGCGGTCATCACCGAGGTCGACGGCGGCGACGAGGGCGGGCTCACCCGGCTCAGCGCCCGGGACGTCACCTTCAACGCCGGGTCGCTGCCTTTCTTCTGGCTGCCTGCGTTCGAGGCCGACGGCGACCTAATGCCGCCCATCAGCGGCGTGACCGCCAACTACAACGACCGCACCGGCGCGCAGATCAACACGCGCTGGAAGCTGTTCTCGCTGCTCGGCATCGCGCCGCCGCCGGAGAGCAACCTCGACCTCACGCAGGTGGCCTTCACCAACTGGGGCGTCGGCGGCGGGCTCCGCGGGCGGCTGTACGGCGCCAACCTGGACCTGCTGGCGATCTACGACTTCCAGAACCTGGAGCAGACCTCGGCGGGCGGCGAGTACACGGCCCCGGACCAGTTCCGCGGCACCTTCAGCGGCAACCGCCGCTTCGCGTTCTCCGACACCGCCAAGCTCGACCTGCAGGGCTCGTACGTCACCGACGAGGCATTCATGCAGACATGGCGCCAGCGCGAGTTCGCCACGGACTTCCAGCGCGAGAGCAGCGCCTACCTGGCCGACTCGGGCGACCGGTCCGAGGTCAGCCTCCTCTTCAGCGCGCCCACCAACGACGTGATCACCAGCTCCTCGCAGCTGGCGTCGCGCCCCTACCAGGTGCGCAAGTACCCCGAGTTCGCCTACAAGCGCTGGGGCGACACGCTGTTCGGCGACTCCATCGCGTGGCAGCAGGAGTACAGCGCAAACCTGATGTCCATCGAGCTTGGCCGTGGATCGACCGCAGGCACCGGCGTGCAGAACAACACCTACAACCTGCTCGGCCAGGACTATGCGCCGGGCCAGGCCTTCAACCAGAACACGACGATCGGCGAGCTGTACGGCGCACAGGGCTACGGGCAGGGCACCCTCTCACGCCTGTACACGCGGCAGGAGCTGAGCTCCACGTTCGGCGGGCAGGGCTGGAAGGTCACGCCCTTCACGTCCGCCAACGTCATGGGCTACGTGGTCGGCGACGACACCCTGCAGACCTACAGCCAGAGCGCGGACAGCTTCCGAGCCATCCTCGCGGGCGGGTTCCGCTCCAGCGCGGAGTTCGTGAGCAAGTTCGACTCGGTGGACGTGCGGGCGCTCGACCTGCACCGCCTGCGCCACGTTGTCACGCCCTACATGAACACGTGGGCGGGCTGGAACACCGCGGAGAACCTCTCCTACGCCATCTACGACCAGGAGATCGAGGGCGCGACCGGCGGCGCCGCGGTGCAGGCCGGCGTCAAGCAGCGA
>VGXR01000025.1 GCA_016873255.1 Planctomycetota bacterium | reverse complement strand
GCCGCTGTCGCCGCCCGTGGTGTCGATGGACGTGGAGCAGCCCGTCCCGACAACGCGGACGCAGCCGCAGGCGAACCAGTTGCAGGACAAGTCCTCGCAGTCAGGGCATTGGGCCGCCGCCTGGAAGGAGATCGCCGTGGCCGCCGCCCCGGCGGCAATCATGGACTTCGACATTTCGAGCCTGGCTCCTTTGCGTCGGCTGAGTGCGGCGCCGACCCCACACGAAGACTATGGTGGCCGTGCAAGCGTGGCGCTTCAAGGATGAATCGCGTTGATTTCCAAAAATAAACGACCCCGCTCGGGGAGGCATCCAGCCGAGACGGGGCCGATCCAGGGCTTGTCGGGCCCGCACCTCATGGGCCCTCGTTCAAGTGGGCCCCCACCGCTCGGGCCCGTGTGTCAGGGGCCCTCACTGCACGGGCCCGTGTTCTGCGGTGCGGGGCCGAGACCGATCAGGTCCCGCACTTGGCAGCCCTCCCTCACGAGGCGCTGCGTGTTCCGTTCGTCCCCGGCGCATCCCTCCATGCGCCGGAGACATCGAGAAGGTCGAATTCAGCGCGGGGCATGCAAGCAGAGGCGTCGCGATTTTCGTCGCATCCGTTCGCCTGCCCCGATAAGGGTGGCCCTCCGCGCTAGCCTCCGCAGGTGGGTTCCGTCTGTGCCGCCTGCGGGCCGTTCGGAAAGCCTGCGGAAAGCCTCCCGAATCCCGCTCCAGGACTCCCTCCAGGACTCCCTCCAGGACCCCTTCCAGGACCCCTTCCAGGACCCCATGAAGCGCCACCTCGCGGTCTACACCGGAAGCTTCGACCCGATCACGCTCGGCCACCTCGACGTGCTGGCCCGCACCCGCGGCATGTTCGACGAGGTCGTGCTGGCGATCGGCCACAACCCGACCAAGCCCGCGCTCTTCAGCTTCGAGGAACGCCTCGACCTGGCTCGTGCCTGCGTTGCCGACCTCGTGAAGTCCGAGCCCGGCGGCGCGCCGGTGCGCGTCGAGACCTACTCCGGCCTGACCGTCGACTTCGCGCGCTCGGTGGGCGCCGCGGCCATCGTGCGCGGCATCCGCAACGTGAGCGACCTCGCCAGCGAGTGCCAGCTCGCCATCACCAACCGCCAGGTGGCGGGCATCGAGACGGTGTTCGTGGTGACCGGCGAGAACTTCGCCTACACCAGCTCCAGCCTCATCAAGCAGATCGCCGCCTTCGGCGGCACGCTCGACAAGCTCGACCCGCTGGTGCCGTCGCGCGTGATCGAGGCGCTTGCGGCGAAGAAGCGCGACTCGCGCAACCCGCTCGGCAAGCTGGCGGCGGAGCATCATGGCGGGGACGGCGGCTGAGCCTACGATCCGCGCCCCATGGCCCAGTTCCGCGTCATCTCCATCGGCACGCTCGCGCACAACCCGCTGTGGGGCGAGCGCGGCGACGTGCGCCCGGGGCATGCGACCACCGTGCTCGTCGAGGCGGGCGACGCGACGATCCTCGTCGACCCGTCGCTGCCGGAGCAGATCCTGGTGCCGCGTCTTGCGGAGCGCAGCGGGCTGAAGCCCGACGCGGTGACGCACGTGTTCCTGACGAACTTCCACCCGCTGCGGCGGCGCGGCCTGGCCGCGTTCGACGATGCGCAGTGGCTGGTGGGCGAGCTCGAGCGCGAGGCGATCGGCGCGCAGCTCGTCGGCAAGTACCAGGAGGCCGAGGAGGCGGGTGACGCGGACCTCGCGGCGTCGCTGCGCGCGGAGGTCGCGCTGCTGCAGCGATGCAGGGCCGCGCCGGACCGGCTTGCGGAGGGCGTCGACCTCTTCCCGCTGTACGGCGTCACCCCTGGCAGCTGCGGGCTGCTCCTCCCGCAGCCTTCCATGACGGTGCTCGTCGCGGGCGACGCGGTCGCCACCAGCGAGCACCTTGCAGCCGGGAAGGTGATCTCGCCGGTCTTCAACCTCGAGCAGTCGCAGGAGAGCTTCCGCGAGGCCGTGGAGATCGCGGACCTCATCGTGTGCGGGCGCGATAATGCCGTGGTGAATCCGCTGCGCCGCTGAGCGCGGCGCGCGCCGAGCGGCGCGTGCGGCACCTCCGCGCGCCGGGTGCGCCTGCGGCTCGTTCACCTACAATCCCGGTTCCATGGCCGAAGGAACCACGCCCGTCACGCTGCGCGACCTCGGTCGCATCGCCCGCTCCGGCCAGCGCTTCTCCTGCCTCACCTGCTACGACGCCACCACGGCGAGGTGGCTCGAGCGAGCGGGCGTGGAGGTGCTGCTCGTCGGGGACACCGCGGCGGAGATGGTGCTCGGGTTCCCGTCCACGGTGCATGCGCCGCTCGACTTCCTGGTGACGCTCACGGCGGGCGTGAAGCGCGGCGCACCGGGCCGGGTGGTGATGGCCGACATGCCGTTCATGAGCTACCAGGCCGACGATGCCGAGGGCATCCGCAACGCGGGCCGCTTCATCACCGAGGGCAACGCCGACTGCGTGAAGATCGAGGCCGACCGCTCGTTCGCGCCGCTCGTCGAGAAGATGGCCCGGGCCGGCATCCCGGTGGTGGCGCACGTGGGCAGCAAGCCGCAGCAGGCCAAGATGAAGGGCGGCTACGCCAGCACCGGCCGCACCGCCGAGACGGCGCTCCGGGTGCTGCACGACGCGGCTGCGCTTGAGGCCGCGGGTGCGTGCATGCTGCTGGTGGAGGCCTGCCCGGCCGAGGTGACGCAGCTGGTGGTCGAGCGCGCCACGGTGCCGGTGATCGGCTGCGGCGCGGGCCCCGCCTGCCACGGGCAGGTGGTGGTGCTGCACGACATTCTCGGGATGACGCACTGGCAGCCGTCGTTCGCGCGGCCGCTCGCGCAGGTCGGTGCCGAGGTGGAGCGCGCGGCGCGCCTGTGGCGCGAGCGCGTGCGCGATGGCGAGCTCGGCGAGCACCCGTACGCGATCGCGCCCGACGAGCTGGCGCGCCTGCAGCAGATGGCGGGCGCGGCCTCATGAGCCAGCCGGGCGTGCTGGCCCGTTCGCTGCCGGCGCTCCTGCTTGCGGTGGCGGCGGGCATGTCGCTGTGGGCGGTGCCGCGCCTCATGCGCATCGCCAGCACGGAGCGCGCCTCGCGCACCATGGACGCGGCCGCCGGCCGGCTCGATGGCGCCAACGCGCTGGAGGCGATGAGCGCCGCGATGCGCGACGTCGCCCTCGCCGTGGAGCCCGCGGTCGTGCACGTGAGCGTGGCGTCGCAGGCCAAGGGCAGGCTGGGGACGCGCGACTTCACGCAGTCGGGATCGGGCTGGATCTGGGACGCCGCGGGCCACGTGGTCACCAATGCGCACGTGGTGGACGGCGCCGCCGCGCTCGAGGTGCAGCTCCACGACGGATCGCTGCACGCCGCCGAGCTGGTGGGCCTCGACCCGCGCACGGACATCGCGGTGCTGCGGATCGGCGCGGACGGACTGCTCCCGGCGAAGCGGTCGAACGACCTGCCATCGCAGGGTGACCTCGTGTTCGCGTTCGGGTCGCCGTTCGAGTTCCGCTTCAGCATGTCGAGCGGCATCGTGTCGGGCGTGGGGCGCAGCGCTGGCCTCGCCGAGGTGGAGTACGAGAGCTTCATCCAGGTGGACGCGGCCATCAACCCGGGCAACTCCGGCGGCCCGCTCACGGACGTGCGCGGGCGCGTGATCGGCATCAACACCGCCATCGCCACCGGGCGCGGCAGCATGGTGGGCAGCGGGCAGTTCGCGGGGATCGGCCTCGCCATCCCCATGTCGATCGCCGAGAACGTGGTGGAGCAGCTCATCGCGCACGGCGGCGTGTCGCGCGGGTTCCTCGGCGTCGGCGTGCAGGACGCGCGCCGGCTGCGGCTCGGCGGCTCGCGCAACCCGCTGCTGCGCGCCGCGGCCGAGGCCATCCCCGGCGAGGCGGCGGTGGTGACCTCGGTGGCGCCCGGTAGCCCCGCCGAGGCCGCGGGCATCCAGCCGGGCGACGTGATCGTCGGCATCGGCGGCCGCCGCATCGAGTCGAGCGACGAGGTGATGAGCGAGGTGGGAACCAAGCGCCCGGGATCCGAGCTTGCGCTCGACGTGGTGCGCGCGAGCGACGGGGACGGGGCGCGCCGCCAGCTGACCGCGCGCCTCGGCACGCTCGACCCGAACATCAACGCGCCGTTCCTGGTGGAGGCGTTCCGCCGCGCGGGGCTGCTGCGCCTTGCCGACGGCGAGCGCGGCATGCGCCGGGGCGTGAGCGTGGGCGAGTCGCGCGGCGACATCGCCGCGAGCGTTCCTCCGGGGTCGCTGATCGTCGCCTTCGAGGGCATGCGGGTGGCGAGCCTGGACGACCTGTGGGTGCGCGCGATGCGGAGCGCGGTGGCCGGCGTGCGCCTGGCGTCGCCGCCCTCGGCGCTCCTCACGGTGGTGCTGCCCGACGGCAGCGAGCGCGACGTGGACGTGCCGCTGCGCTAGGCCCGCGGGGCGCGGGAAGCGCGCGTTTCCCGGTAGGATTCCGGGCCCGATGGCCGCGGCGAACGCTCCAACCCCGACCTCCGCAGCGGCCGGCCGGCCGATCCTCGAGGTGTCGGACCTGCGCACGCACTTCCCCATCCGCAAGGGGCTGCTGCAGCGCGTGGTGGGGCACCACAAGGCCGTGGACGGCGTGTCGTTCTCGATCGCGCGCGGCGAGACGCTGGGGCTGGTCGGCGAGTCGGGCTGCGGCAAGACCACCGTCGGCCGCACCGTGCTTGCGCTGCAGCCGGCCACCGGCGGGCAGGTGCTGTTCGAGGGCAAGGACGTGTTCCGCCAGGATGCGGCCAGCCTGCGCCGCATGCGGCGCGACATGCAGATCATCTTCCAGGACCCGGGCGGCAGCCTCAACCCGCGCATGCGCGTGGGCACGATCGTGGGCGAGCCGCTCGAGGTGCACGGGCTTGCCTCCGGCGACGAGCTGCGCTCGCGCGTCGAGCAGCTGATCGAGCGCTGCGGGCTGGGGCGTGCGGCGCTCGACCGCTACCCCCACGAGTTCTCCGGCGGGCAGCGGCAGCGCATCGGCATCGCCCGCGCGCTGGCGCTCGAGCCGAAGCTCATCGTCTGCGACGAGCCGACGAGCGCGCTCGACGTGAGCGTCCAGAGCGAGATCCTCAACCTGCTGGCCGACCTGCAGGACCAGCTGGGGCTGAGCTACCTCTTCATCAGCCACGACATGGCCGTCATCCACCACGTCTGCGACCGCATCGCGGTGATGAAGGACGGCAGGATCGTGGAGGAGGGCACCCGCGACGAGGTGATCGGCGCGCCCCGAGACGGGTACACCAAGCGCCTGCTCCTTGCGGTGCCGGAGTGCGACCCGCGGGTGGACGAGGCGAAGCGCAGGGAACGAAAGGCCATGCTGGCCATGGAGGTGGAGCGATGAACGTGCCTCAGGCGCCAATGTCCCCCGAGCAGGCCGCGCGCAACCGGCGCATCATCGTGCTGGTGACGGCGGTGTTCGTGGCGAGCTGCATCGGCGTGATCGTCTGGGCGCGCATGGTGGTGAAGGGCGCGCAGGCCGAGGCACGGCTCACCGATTCCGCGCTGCGTTCGGCGGCATGGGCCATCCTCTGCTACGCGGACGCAAACGACGGCTCGTTTCCCACGTCCGATGCCGCGCTCCGTGCCGGCGGCCCGGGCCGCGCGCCTGCGGGCGGGAAGCCGTGGCCGTCGAGCGTCGATGCCGCGCTGGGCGGGCTGCCGGCCATGGACGCGGGCGAGGCGCTCGCGCGCATCGGCGTGACCTGGGGCCCGACGGCCGACGTGGTCCCGAACATCAACTCCAAGGGCAGGCCCGCGACCGTCGGCACGGTGGATGCCGTGAACGGGTGGCTTGCCGAGTACGCGCGCGACCGGTCGCGGTCGGGCGGCACGCCGAAGGAACAGAGGAGCGACTCGAAGTGAACCAGGCGCACGCCACCGAGCATCCCGCCGCGGCCCCGGCCGCGATCCGCGTCGTGCAGCCCGAGGCGCCGCCGCGCGACGTCATGGGCGGCGCCGCGCGCTGGGAGATCCCCTGCCTCGACCACGGGTTCGTGGCGCTCGTCGACTGCATGCCGCGGCTGGTGCCGGAGGGCAAGACCGGCGACTTCGCCGTGGTGCAGAGCGCGCGCGTCAGCTACGGGCAGGGCACCAAGCAGGTGAGCGAGGACCGCGGCCTCGTGCGCTACCTGATGCGGCACCGCCACTCGACGCCGTTCGAGATGGTCGAGTTCAAGTTCCACATCGCCATGCCCATCTTCGTGGCGCGGCAGTGGATCCGCCACCGCACGGCCAACGTCAACGAGTACTCGGCGCGCTACTCGATCATGCCCGACCGCTTCTACCGCCCGAGCGTGGACGCCGTGCGCAAGCAGTCGAAGTCAAACCGCCAGGGCGGCGACGAGCCGATGGACGCGGGCACGGCCGAGGACTTCCTGAGGCTCCTCGAGAAGGCCGAGCACCTGTACCAGGACTACATCGGCCTCACCGAGAAGGGCGTTGCCCGCGAGATCGCGCGCGCGGCGCTGCCGGTGAGCGTCTACACCGAGTGGTACTGGAAGTGCGACCTGCACAACATCTTCCACTTCCTGAGCCTGCGCATGGACCCGCACGCGCAGCTGGAGATCCAGGTGTTCGCGAAGGCCATGTACGAGATGCTGAAGCCGATCGTCCCGGTCAGCTGCGAGGCGTTCGAGGACTACCGGCTCGAGTCGATGCACCTCACGCGGCTCGAGATCGAAGCCGTCCGCAGCGGCAAGCCGCTGGCCACGGAGAACAGGCGCGAGGCCGCGGAGTGGGAAGCGAAGAAGGCGCGGCTGGGGCTGGCCTGAGCGGGCGTCAGCGCTGCGGCTTGTCGGGGGGCTTGGCCACCAGGCCGACGAGCGGCGCGCCGTTGCCCGGCTCGATCTGCACCAGGACGATCGGCGTGGGCTGGAAGTAGCGGAACCAGCCGCCGGGGAACGGACCCTCGCCGCGCTCGTCCCAGAAGGAGTCGATCGGGAGGTCGATGGTCTGCCCCGCCGCGAGCGCATCCACGTGGCGCACGTAGCGTCGGTTGAGCCAGAGGTGGAAGTCGGCGTAGCCGGTGGCGGTGGGGTTCACCAGGCGGAGCCGACCGTTGGCGAGGTCGGGGATGGCCTGGATGTCCGCCACCGAGGCCTGCGCCAGCTGCTCGGGATAGGCGCGCGTGGCCTTGCTCGGGTCGTACGGGTAGCGCTGGCACGCGCCGGCGACCAGCGCACCCGCGGCCAGCGCACCCGCGGCCAGGAGGGCCGTGGCGAGAGGGCGCGTCGCGGAGCGGGAGGTCTGCATGCCGCGCGTAGTATCCACGATTCCCTGCAACCCGCCATGGGCGTCGAGCTGTCTCCCTCCGGCATTCCCGCGCGAACGCTGTCCAGGCCGGTCGAGGAGACCGCCCGGCTGGCGCGCGCCGACCCCCGCGTCACGGCGCTCGTGCCCGGGTTCGATGCGCCGTTCTTCCAGGCAGGGCTTGCCGGGTACTCCGACGGCGCGATGCGGCTGGTGGCTCGGGCGCAGGGCGCGCCGTTCTGCGTCACGGAGGCGCTGCTCGACCGCACGCTGATCAACGGGGGCAAGGGCCGCCGCAAGGAGGACCCGGACCTCATCGCGAGCGAGGTGGGGATGGGCGAGCTGGAGGACAACCGCGCCGCGGGCCTCGATGACCACCCGCTCGCCGGGCAGGTGATGGGCAGCTGGCCCGACGAGATGGCGCGCGGCGCCGAGATCCTCTGCGGCATGGGGCACGAGGTGATCGACGTCAACCTCGCGTGCCCGGTGAAGAAGATCAAGCGCAAGGCGCGCGGCGGGCACTTCCTGGCGTGCCCGGACGATGCCGTCGGCATCCTGCGCGCCGTGCGCGACGCGGTGCCCGCGGGCACGCCGTGCACCGTGAAGCTGCGGCGCTCGTTCAGCGACACGCAAGAGATGGAGCGGAACTTCGAGCGCATCTTCGATGCCGCCTACGAGCTCGGGTACGCGTGGTCCACGGTGCACTGCCGCACCGTCGAGCAGAAGTACCACGGCCCCGGCCGGTGGGAGTTCCTGCGCGACCTGGTGCGCCGCCGTCCCGACCGCGTGATCTTCGGCTCCGGCGACGTGTGGACCGTGCTCGACATCTTCCGCATGATCGACGTGTGCGGGGTGCAGGGCGTGAGCGTGGCGCGCGGCTGCATCGGCAACCCGTGGATCTTCCGGCAGGCGCGCGACATGATGGCGGGGCGCGAGCCGATGGGCCCCTCCGTCGCCGAGCAGCGCGAGGTGCTGCTTGCGCACTGGCGCTTCAGCGAGGTGATCCACGGCGAGCGGCGGACGGGGCGGCACATGCGCAAGTTCGGCATCAAGTTCGCGCAGCACCACCCGCATGCCATGGACGTGAAGCGCGACTTCATCCGCTGCGAGACGGGCCAGGAGTGGCGCGAGGTGATCGAGCGCCACTACGGTCCCGAGGCCGAGTCGCGCGCGCTCGAGTCCGGCTGGCGGCCCGCGCGGGTGACCGATGCGTCCGCGGCGATGGCGATGGCCGACGCGGACCTCGATTGCGGCGATGCGGGGTGCGCAACGAGCAGCGGGTCGGGCGGCCTGTAGCCGAACAGCTCGACGCTGCCCGGGACGGGCGGCTGCTCGGGGTCGGTGCGTCCGGACACCGCGAGGAAGCGGGTGGGCCCGACGGGCGTCCGCCCGCGCCCGCTGCCGAACGCGAGGCCTGCCCCGAACCCGGCGCCCGCGCCCGGCGAGCGCGCCTGCAAGCGCAGCAGGGCGCCGCCCGACCATGGCATCACCCATGCGCTCCCGGCGTCCTCTCCGCCTTCGTCATCGCCCGGTGCGCCGACGGCAAGGAACCCCTCGCCGAGTGCCACGGCAAGCCCGAAGCCGCTTCCGTCGGCGAGGTCCGGCGCGTGGACGGGCGAGATGCGGTTCCAGGCGTTGCCCTCGAGCGCCCAGCGGGCGACGGCGCCCGTGCGGCGGGCGGTGTCGGGGTGGCGCGCGATGGGCGCCCCTGCGGCGAGCTGCCCGCCCGCGAGCGTGACGGAGGCACCGAGCCATCCGTGCACGCCCGCGGACGTGCGCAAGGAGCAGGTGAGCTGCCATCGGCCTGCGATGCGGCGCGCGACGTGCACGTCGCCGTCGCGGGGGAGCGAGGTGCCGGCACCGGGTTCGCCGATGGCCATCCAGTCCCCGTCGATGGCGATGGCGGCACCGAACCGGGCGCTCGCGGCGGGGGTGGGCGGCAGCAGCCGGGCTACGTGCACGGGCACGGGGCCGAGGTCCGTGCGCTCGAGCTCGTAGATGTCCACCGCGCCGGTGTCCCAGGTGGCACCGTCGTGCCGCGGCGAGCCCACCGCGAAGGTCAGGCCGTCGGTGGCCACGGCGGCCCCGAACTCCGACGCAGGCTGCGGTTCGGGACAGGCGATCTCGTCGATCGACCGCGTTCCGTCGTGGGCGAGGTAGACGAGGTGCGCCTGCCCCGAACTGCAGCCCGCGCGCCGGCAGCCCGCGAAGGGGCTGCCCACCACCACCTTGCGGTCGGCGGCCGCGAGCGCGGTGGCGAACCCCGCGCCGCGGTCCCCGGCGGGGTGCGACTCCGTTGCGGTCGAGTCGGACGGGAGCCCGAATCCCGCGCGGATGGCGTGCAGCAGCAGGGTGGGCATGCCATCGCCGATGTCGGCATCGCGGCACGGGCCCGTGACGATCGTCCCGCTGCATGCCGCGATGGCTGGCCCGATGGTGCCGGGGACGGCGCGTTCAGGGTTGACGGTGCGGACCCACCGCCAGGCGGGCGGCGGGGCGTCGGGGTGCGCGGCCGCGGCCACTGCGGCCAGCGCGGCGGAGGCAAACAGGGTGGCGGCGCGTGACGGCGCGATGCGCGCCGGAGCGATGGTGCGGTTGCTGTCCATGGTGCCCATGGTGGGCGTCCCGCGGAAGCGCACCGGATGGCGCCGCCTTTTTTCCGCAGGAAAGTGCGCGGTCGCGCGGTGACCGGACCGTCCTTACGATGCGCCGCGCCCGCACGGGCAGGAGCCTCTTCCATGCACGCAGCAAGCGAGATCTACAGGGACGGCGCGGACGAGTTCGAGGGCTACCTTGCGTTCGACGGCGCCGCGGGAAAGCGCCGCCCCGCGGTCCTGGTGTTCCACCAGTGGTCGGGCTGCTCGTCGTTCGAGCGGGAGAAGGCCGACTGGCTGGCGGGGCTCGGCTACGCGGCGCTTGCGGTCGACATGTACGGCAGGGGCCGGCGCGGCAGCAATCCGCAGGAGAACGGGGCGCTCATGACGCCGCTCGTCGAGGATCGCGCGCTGCTGCGGCGGCGGGCCGGGGCTGCGCTTCGGCACGTGCGTTCGCTCTCCATGGTGGATGGCGATCGCGTCGGCGCGATCGGCTTCTGCTTCGGCGGGATGTGCGCACTGGACGTGGCGCGCGCGGGGATGGACGGCGTGCGGGGCGTGGTGAGCATGCACGGGCTGCTGGGCGCGCCCGGTGCCGGGCTGGCGCGGCCCGCGTCCGTTCGTGCCCGCGTGCTCGCGCTGCACGGATGGAACGACCCGATGGCACGGCCCGAGGCCGTCAACGCTTTCGCGCGCGAGATGCATGACCATGGCGCCGACTGGCAGCTGCATGCGTTCGGCGGGTGCGGGCACGCGTTCACAAACCCCGCGGCGCAGGATCCGAAGGGCGGCATGCAGTACAGCGCGCTCGCGGACGCCCGCAGCTTCGCGATGACGAGGGACTTCCTCGCGGAGGTCTTCGGGCCGGCGTGGGAGGCGAAGACGGTCGCGTGCCCCTGGCCCGCGTGAAATCCGTTCCCGGATTCACGGCTTGACGGAGTGCGTCGTCTCGCTGCCGTCGGGCTTGCGCGCGACCACGTCGAACTGGCAGCCGCGCGCGAGCGGCAGCTTCGCGGCCCCCGAGGCATCGGCCTTCGCCCGCGCGATGAGTTCTCCGCCCCAGTAGACGTAGAGGTCGGCGGGTCCGCCGCCGGGGAGCGCGAAGGCATGCTCCACGGGATCGGAGTAGAAGCGCGTGATGTTGAGCGCCGGCACGTACTCGATCTCGAACGCCCACACGAGGGGGTACTTGATGTTCGTGGGGCGCCAGACCGCCGCGTACACGGCATGCACCCAGTCGTCGGGGTCGGTCTCGGTGCGGCAGCGCTCCTCGACCCAGTCCACGCCGCGCGGGTCGCTTCCGGAGTCGCCCACGTTGTGCCAGCGGTCCCACCAGACCTCGACCCAGTTGTGGTTGCCCTGCACCTTCTTCCACGCGGGGCACCCGGCCATCCGCGCGGGGATGCCGCAGGCGCGGCACGCGTCGATCACCAGGATGCTGAGCCCGGTGCAGCTGGCATAGCTCAGTTCCATGCTCTCGTAGGGCGACTGGTCGGGCTTGCGGCGCTTCGTCGCGTGGAAGTGCACGTTGAGCATGTCCGGCAGCTTGTCGTTGATCCACTTGACCGCGTCGATCGGGTCCCTGAACTTCCACGCCTCCTTGGTGAAGCGGTCGAAGAAGTCCTGGCGCCAGTCATCGCGGCGCTCGTTGACGCTCGCGTAGGGCAGCACGTACTGCCGGAAGATCGACTCCGGCAGGTCCTTGCCCCACGGCGCCTCGCGGCGCGCGCGCTCCGCGAGGCGGACGTTGCGCACGAGGAAGTCGGCCTTCAGCGCATGGAGGTCGGGCTCGGGCATGGTGGCAATGAGCCACTCCATGTCCGCGCGATGCTCGGGCTCGATGGCCTCGACGGCCTTCTTGAGCTCGCCGCCGTTGCCGCCCGCGCGCTCGATCGCGCGCGCGTAGTCGGGCTGGCTCTCGGCCGGAACGGTGCCGGGCTCGCGGGGCATCACCGGGCACTCGACGGGCGGCGCGGCCTGCATTGCGGGGGCAGGGCCTGCGGCAGCGGGCGCGGAGGCTTGGAGCGCGATGGAGAGGAGCAGGATTGTCATGGTCGGTGCGGGGCCCGGGCGCGATCGCGAGCGGGCACTTCTCTGGGGAAACAATTGGTGCCAAGCTAACCGGGATCGGATTTACCAGCTGCGCTTGCCGCGGCGGCCCTGCTTGTACTTCGAGCGGTCGCGGCCCTTGCGGCCGCGCTCGCCCTTGCCGGGGCCGAAGCCGCCGCCCTCGCGGGGCGCGGTGCCGGCCTTGGCCTGGCGCACGTTGGTCAGGTCGCGCGGGTTGAGGTTGTCGAGGTCACGTCGCGGCGCGAGCTTCGCCACCGCGAGGTCCATGCGCCGCGCGGCGAGGTCGATCATGGTGATCGTCACCTGCACGCGGTCGCCGAGGCCGATCGACATGCCGCTGCGCGGCGCGATGAGACGGCCGGTCAGCTCGTTGACGATCCAGCGGTCCGTGCGCTGCGTGCCCGCGGGCAGCTCGCCGACGCGCGCCACGCCCTCGGCGAGGAACTCCTCGAGGCTGAGGAAAACCAGCGACGTGCCGCTGAGGCCCGTCACCAGCGCGTCGAAGGTGTCCGCCATTCGGTGCTCCTTCAGGTACTGGAGCACCAGGAAGCTGCGGAGGTCGCGCTCGGCGTCCTCGGCGTTGCGTTCCGTCTCGCTGCAGTGCATGCCCACCTTCACGAGCGTGCTCTCGTCCATCACGCGGTCGTCGGCCTCGAGCCGTTGGGCGAGGTCGCGGCGCTTCCTGCCGCCGGTGGCCGTGCCGTTCTCGGTGGCGTCGAGGTATGCCGCGAGCGCGCGGTGCACCGTCAGGTCGGGGTAGCGGCGGATTGGGCTGGTGAAGTGCGCGTAGTGCTCGCTGGCCAGGGCGTAGTGGCCAACGAGCGCGGGCGAGTACGTCGCCTTCGAGAGCGTCCGCAGCACCGCGAAGTGGATCGCACGCGCGCTCTCGCCCCCCGCGGTGGCCTGCAGCAGCGCCTGCAGGTCGCGCCGGGTCGGCTCCTCGGGAAGCCGGTACTTGGCGATGCGCGCGAACATGCGCAGCTCCTCGAGGTCGCCGAACGCCGGCTCCGGGTGGATGCGGCGCAGGAGCGGCAGTTTGAGGTCGCTGAACGTGCGCGCGAGCGCCTCGTTCGCCTCCACCATGAACATCTCGATGAGCGTGTGCGTGAAGCTCGTGTCCTCGCGCTCCACGCCGGTGACGTGGCCCGACTCGTCGAACACCAGGTCGACCTCGGGCAGGTTGAGGCTGATCATGCCGTCGGCGCGGCGGCGCTCGCGCAGCAGCGCGGCGAGGCGGTTGGAGAGCCGCAGCGCGTCCACCACGTCCGGGTCGTAGGCGGTGTCGGTCTTGGCGTGCGCGCGCGCGCGGCCGGGGTCGCCGTCGATCACCGCCTGCGCCTCGATGTACGTGAAGCGCTTGCGGCTGCGGATCACGGTGGCCGAGAGCCGGTGCGCCACCGGCTTGCCGTGCGAGTCGAAGGTGATGAAGACGCTCTTGCAGAAGCGGTTGACGCCCTCCTGCAGGCTGCAGATGCCGTTGGAGAGGATCTCCGGCAGCATCGGGATGACCAGCCGCGGCAGGTACACGCTGTTGCCGCGCTCGCGCGCCTCCTCGTCGAGCGCGCTGCCGGGGCGGACCCAGTGCGCGACGTCGGCGATGTGCACGCCGAGCTCCCACTCGCCGCGGTCGGCATCGTGGCGGATGCTGATGGCGTCGTCGAAGTCGCGCGCGTCGGGCGGGTCGATCGTGAAGATGAGCTGTGCGGTGAGGTCCTCGCGGTCCTCCCACGGGCCGTCGCGCTCCTGCTCGAAGCGGCGCGTGGCCTCGCGGGCCTCCTCGACCGCCGCCTCGGGGAACTCCGTCCGCAGCCCGAACACGTCGATCACGGCGCGCGTCTCCACGTCGGGCCGCCCGGCCTCGCCGAGCACCTCGAGCAGCACGCCCTCGGCGAAGTCGAGCTCGGTCGGGTACTTGATGATCTCGAACACGACCTTGTCGCCGGCCTTGGCGCCCTTGGCGCCGGGGTCGCGCACCACCACTGGGTCGCGCAGCGCCTTGCCGTCGGGCACCACCAGCCACTCTCGGCCGTCCTTGGTGAGCGTGCCCGCAAACCGCGCCTGGCCGCGCTCGACCACCTCGACCACGCGGCCCGTGGGCCCGTCCTGCGCTCCCTTGCCCGGGCGCCCGCCGCCGCCGCCCTTGCGCAATACGCGCACGCGGACTCGGTCGCCGTTGAGGGCGTCCTTGGTCATGCCCGCGGGAATGAAGAGGTCGCCCTCGCGCGTGGGCCGGTCCGGCACCAGGAACCCGAACCCGCGCGCGTTGAGCTTGAGCCGGCCCTCGATCTCCTCGCCGTAGCGGGGCAGCCGCAGCTTGCCGTCGCCCCCCACCTCGAGCCGCCCCTCGGCCTGCAGCTCCTCCACCGCCTTCTCGAACTCGTGCGCATCCTCGGCCGGCACGCGCATCTGCCGCCGCACCTCGTCGAGGTCGACGGGGCGGTAGTTGTCGTAGGCGAGGTGGTCCTCGATGCGCTGGATGAAGCGAAGCGTCACGGATGGAGGGTACTTGCCGCCGTTAGTGCTTCCCGCGGGAGTTGCCGCCCTTGGAGGGCTTCTTCGGGGAATTCGCCCCGTGCCGCCCCGCAGCGCCGGACTTGCCTGCGCCCGCGCCGGCCGCGCGCTGGCGCGCGATGGCATCGCGGAGGTTGCCCGCGCCGCGGCCGTCGCGCGCGGGATGCGTGGAATTGAGCTTCTCCTCGCTCTTGGGTGCGGACACGGCGGGCGCATCCTTGGCAGGCGCGGCGGACGGGCCGCCGGTGGTGGCCTTCGCCTCGCCCGCGGGCGCGGCCGGCGCGCTCGCATCGCCGGCGCCCTTCGACGCGCCGGAGGCGGCGCCGGTCTCGACGGCGTCGCCTGATCTCCCGCCGGACAGGATGGCGAAGCCGATCCCCACCTTGCGCCGGGCGGTGGCGCGGCCGCACTTCGGGCACTCGCGCTCGGGCTCGGCCTTGATCGACTGGAAGCGCTCCCACTGCTTCCCGCACTTGATGCACTCGTATTCGTAGGTCGGCATGGTCAGGACCGCTCCGCGCCCATCACGGCGCCACGGCCACCTTCGCCGCCCGCAGCACCGTGTCGCCGAGCCGGTAGCCGGGCTGCAGCGTCATGCTCACGTGGCCGCTCGCGATGCCGGCGACGGGCTGCTGCATGATGGCCTCGGCGTGATGCGGGTCGAACGCATCGCCGGCCGTCGGCTGGATGAGCTCGACGCCCGAGCGCTCGAGCGCTCGGATCAGCTCGGTGCGCACCATGCGCAGGCCCTCGATCGCGCCCTCGACGGTCATGCGCGAGGGGTCCTGCGCGAGCGCGAGGTCGAAGTTGTCGAGCACGGGGATGACGTTGCGGACCACGCCGCCGGCCGCGTTCATGCGCAGGCGCGGTTCCTGCTCCATGGTGCGCCGCTGCAGGTTCTGGAAGTCGGCCACCGCGCGGAGCGTGTCCTCCTTCGCCTTCGCCAGCTCGGCCTCCAGCGCGTGGAGGGCGCTCTTCATCTCCTCGCGCTCGGGGGCGCACTCGTCGACGACCGGCTCCGCCTCGCTGTCGGCGCGGTGGTGCGCCTCGCTGTCGGTGCGGTGGTGCTCGTGGTGGTGCCCGTGCGGGCGCTGGTGCGACTTGTCCGCCATGGTTGCATCCTCCGCCGGCGCGTGCCGGTCAGTTGCCGAACGAATCCTTCATCTTGCCCCAGAACCCGCCCCGCCTGCGGGCGGAGTCCTTGCCGCCCTCCTTCTGCACGGGCGGTTCCTTCGACCGTGCCCTGGCGGCCGGCTTGTCCGCGTCGCGCAGCTGCTCGATCAGCTCCCGCTGGCGCGCGCTCAGCTTGCGCGGCACGACCACCTGCACGGCCACCACCAGGTCGCCGCGTCGCCCGTTGCGCAGGTCGGGCACGCCCTTGCCCTCGAGCCGGA
The DNA here is from genome assembly GCA_016873255.1 of Planctomycetota bacterium. Taxonomy (GTDB): domain Bacteria; phylum Planctomycetota; class Phycisphaerae; order Phycisphaerales; family SM1A02; genus UBA966. The sequence continues at coordinate 20,823 of VGXR01000025.1, read as the reverse complement.
ACAGCTCGCCGTGCTGCGTGCCGGCCTCGATGGTCGTCTCCGACTCGCCCTCGAGCGTGGGCACCACGACGGTGCCCCCGAGCGCCGCGTCGGCGAACGACACCTCTAGCGCGGTGATGAGGTCGGGGCCCTGGCGCTCGAAGCGCTCGTCCTCGGCCACGCGCACCACGATGTGCAGGTCGCCGCGGACGCCCGTGCCGTCGGGGCTGAGCTGCGGCGGGGGCGGCTCGCCCTCGCCGGCCACGCGCACCACCTGGCCGTCGGAGATGCCCGCGGGCACCTTGACGCTCAGCTTGCGCTGCACGCTGCTGCGACCGTTGCCCTTGCACTCGGTGCACTTGTCCTTCACGATGGTGCGCCGTCCCTGGCAGGCGGGGCAGGTGGTCACCATGCGGAACAGCCCGCCGAGCCCCTGCTGCGCCACCTGGCCCTGGCCGCCGCACGTGGAGCACTCCACGGGCTTGGTGCCGGGCCTGGCGCCGCTGCCCTTGCAGATGCCGCAGACCTCGAGCCGCTTGAACGGGATCTCGCGGTCGCATCCCTTCAGGACGTCGTGCAGCGTGATCTCGACCTCGGTCTCGAGGTCGTAGCCGCGCGCCGGGCCGCGCTGGCGCCGCCCGCCGCCGCCGCCCGCGCCCCCGAAGATGTCGTTGAACATCGAGAAGATGTCCTCGACGTGCATCGAGTTGAAGTCGTGCCCCGCGCGCCCGCGCAGGCCGGCGTGGCCGTGGCGGTCGTAGATGGTGCGCTTCTCGGGGTCGCTGAGCACCTCGTAGGCCTCGGCGCACTCCTTGAACCTGGCCTCGGCGTCCGGGTTGCCCGGGTTCTGGTCGGGGTGCCACTTGATGGCCAGCCGCCGGTAGGCGCGCTTCACCTCGTCGCCCGACGCGTCGCGGGCGATGCCGAGGATCTCGTAGTAGTCGATGGCGGTGCTCATCGGCGCGCGTCCGTCAAGGACCCGAGGCCGGCGGCGGACGGCGCGTGCCGCCCGCCCCGGCCTCGGGATCGCGATCTAGGGATCAGGCCGTGGCGCCGACGGTCGGCTCGGCGTCGTCCTTCAGCTCGGTCACCAGCACGTCGGTGGTGAGCATCAGGCCCGCCACGCTTGCCGCGTTGGTGAGCGCGGTCTTGGAGACGAGGGCCGGGTCGATGATGCCCGCGCGCACCAGGTCCTGGTACTCGCCGGTGGCGGCGTTGTAGCCGAAGCCGTCCTTGCCCTCGAGCACCTTCTCGCACACGAGGTCGCCATCGACGCCCGCGTTCTGCGCGATCTGGCGCGCCGGGGCGCGGAGCGCCTCCGCCAGGATGTCGAAGCCGTGGCGCTCGTCGCCCTTGGCCTTCGAGCGCGCGGCCTCGACGGCCGCGATGGCGCGGAGGAAGCTGACGCCGCCGCCGGGCACGTAGCCCTCCTTGGCGGCCGCGCGGGTGGCGTGGAGCGCGTCGTCGACGCGGTCCTTGCGCTCCTTCATCTCCACCTCGGTGGCGCCGCCGACGCTGACGATGGCCACGCCGCCGCCGAGCTTCGCCATGCGCTCCTGCAGCTTCTCGCGGTCGTAGTCGCTGGTCGAGCGGTCGTGCGCGGCCTGGATCTGGCCGATGCGCGCCTCGATGTCCTTCTTCTTGCCGGCGCCCTCGACGATGACGGTCTCGTCCTTGTTCACCACGACCTTGCGCGCGCGGCCGAGCTCGCCGACCTCGATGCTCTCGAGGCTGCGGCCCGTGTCGCCGGAGAGGAACGTGCCCGCGGTCAGCACGGCGATGTCGCCGAGCATGGCCGTGCGGCGGTCGCCGAAGCCCGGCGCCTTGACGGCGCAGACCTGCAGCACGCCGCGGAGGCGGTTCACGACGAGCGCGGCCAGCGCCTCGTTCTCCACCTCCTCCGCGATGATCAGCAGGGGCTTCTGCATCGTGGCGATCTTGTTGAGGAGCGGCAGGAGGTCCGCGAGGTTCCCGATCTTCTTCTCGTAGATCAGGATGTACGGGTTCTCCAGGACGCACTCGGCCTTCTTCGGGTCGGTCATGAAGTAGGGCGAGATGTAGCCCTTGTCGAAGCTCATGCCTTCCACGTAGTCGAGCGTGGTCTGGTAGCCCTTGGCTTCCTCCACCTCGACGACGCCGTCGGCCCCGACCTTGCTGATGGCCTCGGCGATCATGGCGCCCATCTCGGCGTCGTGGTTGGCGCTGACCGTGGCCACCTTGACCAGGTCGCCCTTGCCGGAGCACTTGCGGGCGCTCTCGGTGATGGCGCCGCAGGCCACCTCGGCCGCGTCGTTGATGCCGCGCTGCACGGCCACGGCGTTGGCGCCGGTGGCGATGAAGCGGAGCCCGCCGTTGAAGATGGCGGCGGCGAGCACGGTGGCGGCGGTGGTGCCGTCGCCGGCCACGTCGGCCGTCTTCTTGGCCACCTGCTGGACCATGCGCGCGCCCATGTTCGCGAACGGGTCGACGAGCTCGACCTCCTTCGCCACGGTCACGCCGTCCTTGGTGACGTGCGGGTTGCCGTAGGCCTTGGCGATGACCACGTTGCGGCCGGTGGGGCCCATGGTGACGGCCACGGCCTGGGCGATCGCGTCGACGCCCTTCTTGAGCTCGGCCTGCGCGGCCGGCGTGAACTTCATCTGCTTGGTGCTGCCCATGTGGGGACTGCCTTCCGTTGGGTGGGTGCGGGTGCGATCAGCCCTCGAGCACGCCGAGCAGTTCGCTCTCGCGCACGATGATGTGCTTGACGTTCTTGATCTCGACCTCGGTGCCGGCGTACTTGCCGAACACGACCGTGTCGCCCTTCTTGACGATCATGGACATGCGCGTGCCGTTGTCGAGCATCTTGCCCGGGCCGGTGGCGACGACCTTGCCCTGCATGGGGCGCTCCTTGGCGCTCTCGGGCAGGAAGATGCCGCTGGCGGTCTTGGTCTCGGCCTCGAGGGGCTTGACGATGACGCGGTCTTCGAGGGGACGAACCTGGGTGGTGGACATTGCTGGTTTCTCCGTGTGTGTTGAGTGTGTTGGTTGAGTCGATCGCGGTGTCGGGTGCGGCCCGGGCTCACATGCCCATCATGCCGCCCATCCCGCCCATCCCGCCCATCCCGCCCATGCCCCCCATGCCGCCGCCGCCATGGTCATGGCCGTGGCCGGCGTCCTCGGACGGGTCCTTGGGCTTCTCGGTGACGATGCAGTCGGTTGCCAGCAGCAGGCTGGCGACGCTCGAGGCATTCTGCAGGGCGCAGCGATCGACCTTGGCCGGCGTGATGACGCCGTCCTTGACGAGGTCGCCGTACTGGCGCGTGAGGGCGTTGAAGCCCTCGTTGCCCTTCAGGTCCTTGACCTTCGCCACGACGACGCTGCCCTTCTCGCCGGCGTTGTCGGCGATGGTGCGCAGCGGGACCTCGATGGCCTCGGCCACCAGGTCGACGCCCGACTGCTCGTCGCCCTCGAGCTGCGCGCGCAGCTTCTTGAGCGCGGGCAGGGCGCGGATGTAGGCGGTGCCGCCGCCGGCCACCACGCCCTCGGCGATGGCGGCGCGGGTGGCGTGCAGCGCGTCCTCGACGCGCGCCTTCTTCTCCTTGAGCTCGCTCTCGCTGGCAGCGCCCACCTTGACCTGCGCCACGCCGCCGGCGAGCTTCGCGAGGCGCTCCTGGAGCTTCTCGCGGTCGTAGTCGCTGTCCGTGGCGTCGATCTCCTTGCGGATCATCTCGCAGCGGCCCTTGATCGCCGAGGTGCTGCCTGCGCCCTCGATGATGGTGGTGTTCTCGTTGTCGATCTCGATCTTCTTCGCCTGGCCGAGGTCGGCCAGCGTGACCTTGTCGAGCTCGATGCCGAGGTCCTTCATGACGGGCTTGGCGCCCGTGAGGGTGGCGATGTCCTCGAGCATGGCCTTGCGGCGGTCGCCGTAGCCCGGGGCCTTGACGGCCACGACCTGCAGCACGCCGCGCAGCTTGTTGATGACGAGCGTGCTCAGCGCCTCGCCGGTGACGTCCTCGGCGATGATGAGGAGCGGCTTCTTGCTCTCGACCACCTTCTCCAGGAAGGGCACGAGCTTGGCGACGCTCTCGATCTTGTCCTCGTGCACGAGGACGAGCACCTTGTCGAGCTCGACGCGCATCTTCTCGACGTCGGTGACGAAGTTCGGGCTGAGGTAGCCGCGGTCGAACTGCATGCCCTCGACCACGTCGACGATGGTCTCGAGGCTCTTGCCTTCCTCCACGGTGATGACGCCGTCCTTGCCGACCTTCTTGAAGGCCTCGGCCATCATCTTGCCGACCTCGTCGTCGTTGTTGGCGCTGATGCTGGCCACCGCGGCGATGCCGCCGGAGACGTCGGACACCGGCTTGGCGTGCGAGGCGATCTCCTTGGTGACCGTCTCGACGGCGCGGCGCATGCCGCGCACGAGCGCGTTGGCGTCGGCGCCGGCGGCAAGCTGGCGCAGGCCGGCCTTGAAGAGCGCCTCGGCCAGGACGGTGGCGGTGGTGGTGCCGTCGCCCGCGTCGTCGGAGGTCTTGCTGGCGGCCTCCTTCACGAGCTTGGCGCCCATGTTCTCCACCTTGTTGCGCAGCTCGATCTCCTCGGCCACGCTGACGCCGTCCTTGGTGATGTTGGGCGAGCCCCAGCTGCGGTCCAGCACTGCGTTGCGGCCGCGCGGGCCGAGCGTGCTCTTGACGGCGGAGGCGAGCTTCTCGACGCCGGCGAGCAGCTGCTTGCGGGCGTCCGTGTCGAATGAGAGTTCCTTGACTGCCATGCGGGTCTCCGTGTGTGTGATCCTGTGCCTGCCGACGGCGTGGCCGCCGGGGCGATGCAAGGAGTGCAACCCGCGTGCCAACAGCGAGCAATCGCGAGGGTTCTAGAAAGCGATGTATTATTGGACATTCCGCGCTTCCCGCTGCCACTTCGGCAGCAGGTGTGCGCGGGGGCGTGCCGCGCGTCAGCGGAAGCGTCGGGGGTCGATGACCGGCGACCGCAGTGCGGTGGCGATCACCCAGCCGTTGGCAAGCAGGTAGGCCAGGCCGATGGCCGCAAGCACGGACAGCGCCGAGCCCAGCCCCCAGACGAGGGTGGCGATGTCCTCGCCGTAGCCCTGCGCCGCCACGGTGCCGACCTGGGCCGTGATGGCGCCCGCGAGCACCATGGAGACCAACTCGGAGCCTTGCTTGCCGTGCCGCCCCTCGCGGTAGGCACGGCTGAGGGCGCCGGCGCGGCCGAGCACCGGCCCGAGCGCCCACAGCATCCACACCGCGGGCAGGAGCTGCGCGGCGATCACCGCGATCCGCAGCGATGCGTACCCGCCGACCGGCGTGAGGCTGGCGACGAACCCGCCGAGGAGGACCGCCGCCCACGCGACCAGGCTCCCCGAGAGCCTGCGCACGCGGCCCGCGCCGAGCCCTGCGCGCAGCGAGGGATTGCGCGCCTCGCTGAGGCCCCGGGCGACCAGCACGCCCGCGACCGCGAGCGCTGCGCCCGACGCGAGCCACGACGGACGCTCGACCTGCGACGGGAACGACGAGCCGCGCCCGGCGAGCGCATCGACCGCCCGCATCGCCGGGCCCGAGCCCTGCACGAGGAGGGCGACGAGCGGCGCGGCCGTCGCCGCGACGATCGCCGTCGATGCCGCGTACGGCTGCTGCGGCGCGGCGAGGCCGGAGACGCCGGGATCGCTGCTCGCGGCGACCGAGGCAACCACCTCGAGTCCGCACTCCGGGCACGCACCCAGCACGCGGCAGCCCGCGAGGTCGTAGCGGCATCGCACGCATCGCACGTGCGCGTCGAGGACGGGACCGTCGTCGGATGGGTGCGCGGCAGGCATCGAGGCGGTGAACGATATACTTGCCGGGCAGTTCAGGCGAAGCATGACCGACGCAACACCGCTTCATCGCCTGCGCGACAACGTGGTCAGCGCCTACATGGGGAACGTCCAGGCGGTCGACCGCCTGCTCGTCTGCCTGCTCGCGCGCGGCCACGTGCTGATCGAGGACGTGCCGGGCGTGGGCAAGACGGTGCTCGCCAACGCGCTCGCGCGCAGCATCGACTGCACCTTCAGCCGCATCCAGTGCACGCCCGACCTGCTGCCCTCGGACATCACCGGCGTCAGCATCTACCACCGCGACCGCGACGCCTTCGAGTTCCGCAACGGCCCGGTGTTCGCCAGCGTGGTGCTGGCAGACGAGATCAACCGCGCCACGCCGCGCACGCAGAGCGCGCTGCTCGAGGCGATGGCCGAGGGCACCGTCAGCGCCGAGGGCCACGTGCTGCAGCTGCCGGCACCCTTCATCGTGGTGGCCACGCAGAACCCCTACGAGTTCGAGGGCACCTACTTCCTGCCCGAGAACCAGCTCGACCGCTTCCTGATGCGCATCTCGCTCGGGTACCCGAGCCCCGACGACGAGAGCCGCATCATCCACCGCCAGCCGGCGCGCACCGCGCTGCGCGAGCTGCGGCCCGTGATCGCCGGGCCCGCCATCCTGGAGCTGCAGGACGCCGTCGACCGCGTCCGCATGGAGCGGTCGCTCGTCGACTACGTGATCTCGCTCGCCGCGGCCACGCGCAGCCACGAGGAGCTGCAGGTGGGGATCAGCCCGCGCGGCTCGCTCGCCCTTGCGCAGGCCGCGCGCGCCACGGCGCTCCTCGCGGGCCGTGACCATTGCGTGCCCGAGGACATCGTCTCCAACGTGCTCCCGGTATGCGCGCACCGCGTCGTCAGCCGCACCTACATGCACCAGGGCGACACGCTCACCACGCGGCGCATCCTGCAGCAGGTGCTCGAGCAGGTCCGGAGCCCGGCGTGACCGGGGCGGCGCCCGCGGTCGTCCTCCTCTCCGGCGGCATGGACTCGGCGGTGGTGCTCGCGCACCTGAAGGCCGAGGGATTCGCGTGCCACGCGCTGAGTTTCGACTACGGCCAGCGCCACCGCGTGGAGCTCGAGCGCGCCGCGGAGCTCGCGCGCGCGATCGGAGCGGCGAGCCACCGCACCGCGCGCATCGACCTGCGCGCCTTCGGCGCGAGCGCGCTGACCGCCGACATCGAGGTGCCCAAGGGCCGCGACGTCGAGCACGCCAAGGGCATCCCGGTGACCTACGTCCCGGCGCGAAACACCATCTTCCTTGCGCACGCGCTGGCCATGGCCGAGAGCCTCGGCGCGCGCGACATCGGGATCGGCGTGAATGCCATCGACTACTCCGGCTACCCCGACTGCAGGCCGGCGTTCGTGGCGGCGTTCGAGAAGCTCGCCAACCTGGCCACGCGCGCCGGCGTGGAGGCGGGCGAGCGCGGCGAGCGATGGATCCGCGTGCAGACGCCGCTCCTCCACATGTCCAAGGCCGAGATCGTGCGGCGGGGCAGGGCGCTCGGCGTCCCGCTCGACCGGACCGTCAGCTGCTACGACCCCTCCCCGGCCGGCGACCCGTGCGGCAACTGCGATGCCTGCCAGCTGCGGGCGCTCGGCTTCCGCGAGGCGGGATGAACGCTGTCCCCGCGGTCCGCCCCGGGGCAACAGGCACCGGACGGGGCGCTCCCGCGCGGACGCCTCGCCCCCGATGAGCGACCGCGTGCCCAACCCCAGGATCGTGCCCGCCGGCGACGGCCCGCGCGGAGCGTCCCCGGACGCCGCCGACGTGTTCGCCATCCTGGTGCAGGAGCAGGCCGAGCGCCTCCTTGCCTACCTGCGCGCGACCGTGCCGCCCTCGTCCGTGGACGACCTCTTCCAGGAGGCCGTGCTGGTGGCGTGGCGGCGGCTCGGCGACTACGACCGCTCGCGCCCGTTCGGCGCGTGGATGCGCGGCATCGCGCGCAACCTGGTGATGGACCACCTCTCCCGCCTCGGGCGCGAGCGCCCCACGGACGATGCGCTGCTCGACGCCATCGAGCACCGTGCCCAGGAGCACGACGGCGCCGACCGCGAGGAGTTCCGCGCGCGGCTCGAGCGACTCGACGAGTGCGTCGCCGCGCTGCCCGAGGAGTACCGCAGCGTCATCCACCACTGCTACCGGCTGGACGCGCCGCTCGCGCGCATCGCCGCCGAGGCCGGCGCGAGCGTCGAGGCCATCAAGAAGCGGCTGCAGCGCGCGCGCGGGATGATCGCCGCCTGCATGGAACGGAAGGGAGCCACCGCATGACCGACGAACGCTTCACGCACGAGGACACCGCCGCCGACCGCTGGACCGGCGCCATGCTCGAGGTCCGCCGCCGCGACGGCGCCGTACGGGTCGACGAACTGGTCGACCGGTCCGTGGAGCGGCTGCGCACGCGCGCGCCGCGCCGGCCGTTCGCGTCCGCGTGGCGCACGCCGCTGGCAGCCGCGGCGTCGATCGCCGTCATCGCGGGCGCGGCGCTCCTGTTCGCTCCGCAGCCGGCATCCGCCAGCGCGCTGCTTCGCGCGGCGCAGGCGGCCGAGTCCGGCGCCGGCGACCGCCGCTACCGCATCGAGCTGGCATTCCCGTGGCGCGGCCCGGGCGGCGACGCCCCGCGGGCCGAGGGCACGCTTGACGTGCGCGGTGCGGCCCATGTTCGCCTCGACCTTGCGATGCCCGACGGCCGTCGCCTCCTGCGCGGCCTCGACGGGGCCACGTCGTGGACCGTGTCGCCTTCGGGCGAGGTGCTGCGCTTGCCTGCCGACGCGCCCTGGCCGCGCTTCATCGAGACGCTCGAGGGCGAGCTCCTCGTCGACCGGCTCGACTCGCTGCTCGGCGACGTCGGCGCCTTCTACGCGATCGATCGCTGCGACTCGGGCGGCGCCATGCGCCTCTGCGCGCGGCGCGTCGACCCGTCGTTCCGCGGCCCCGAGCGAATCGAGCTGACCCTCGACCCCGTCACCAAGGCCGTGCTCCGGGCCGAGCTCTCCATGGGCGATGCGCCGCGCCCGCGGACCGGCGGCGCGCGCGACGAGCCCGCGGGCGATGGCCGGCGCCCCGACGGCCCGCCCGGCGCGCCGCGGCGCCCGGCGCCGCCGAGCACCATCGTGGTCACCCGCACCGAAGTGCCCGGCGGCGCGTTCGCCGAGGGGTGGTTCGCGCCGCCGAGCGAGCCGACGCGCGACGCACCGCCGCCGCCCGACGATCGCCAGCGCCCGCCGCACCGCGAGCGCGACCGCGGGGATCGCCCGCCGCCCGGCGCGATGCCGCCCTTCGGCCCGCCGCCGCGCGACTGAGCGGCGGCCGCGGGGCGCACGCGCGGGCGCGCGTCACACGTCGAGGTTCTTCACCTCGAGCGCATGCTTCTCGATGTAGTTGCGGCGCTGCTCCACGTTCTCGCCCATGAGGATGGAGAAGAGCGCGTCGGCCTCGCTCGCGGCGTCCCAGCTCACGCGCAGCAGCGTGCGGCGCGCCGGGTCCATGGTGGTCTCCCAGAGCTGCTCGGCCTCCATCTCGCCCAGGCCCTTGAAGCGCTTCACCTCGATGCCGCGCCGGCCCACCTCGTGCAGCGTGCGCAGGATGCTCGGGACGTTCGGGGCCTCGGCCCAGTCGTGGCTGCCGTCCTTGTCGTTGCGCACGCGCCAGGCGTATCGCGTGGGCAGCCTCTCGCCGGTGACGCCCTCCTCCTGGACCAGCGCCCAGTCGTCGATGGCGATGGAGTTGGCGAGGAGCTGCTGGAACAGCTTCTCGAGCTCCTTGTTCTCGTGCAGCACGCGCAGCTGCGCGGGCTTGGCGGCGGGGGCGGCGCCTGGCTGCGCGGCCGCGGGCTTGGCATCGCCGAGCTCCAGCCCGTTCGCCTTCATGTGCGCGGCGGCATCGGCCTCGGCGTGGAAGAGCGCGTCGCCGCCGGCCCATGCCAGCTGCCAGCCGGGGAGGCGGTGCTCGCCCGTCGGGTCCTTGGCGCGCGCGGCCAGCAGCGCCGGGAACGGGATGCCGCGGCGCTGGCTGATGGTGACCAGCTCGTCGAGGCGGTTGAGGGTGCGGATGACGTTGCGCACCTTGTCGGGCGCGATCTCGTGGGCCACGCCGCCCTCGGCGTCGCGCACCACCAGCGTGCACTGCCGGAGCGCCAGCTCCACCAGCGCATCGCCCATCTCGCGCTCGTTGAGCACGTACTCAACCTGCTTGCCGCGCGCCACCTGGTAGAGCGGCGGCTGCGCGATGAAGATGCGGCCGCGCTTCACGAGCTCCGGCATCTGCCGGAAGAAGAAGGTGAGCAGCAGCGTCCGGATGTGGCTGCCGTCGACGTCGGCGTCGGTCATGATGATGACGCGGCCGTAGCGCAGCTTGCTTGCGTCGAAGTCCTCGCCGATGCCGCACTGCAGCGCCTGGATGAGCGTGCGGATCTCCTCGAAGCCGAGCACCTTGTCGAGGCGCGCGCGCTCGACGTTCAGCAGCTTGCCGCGCAGCGGCAGGATGGCCTGGTGGACGTGGTCGCGGCCGCCCTTGGCGCTGCCGCCTGCGCTGTCGCCCTCGACGATGAAGAGCTCGGTGCGCTCCACGTCGCTCGAGGAGCAGTCGGCGAGCTTGTGCGGCATGCCGCCCGAGTCGAGCGCGCCCTTGCGCTTGATGAGCTCGCGCGCCTTGCGGGCCGCCTCGCGCGCCTCGGCGGCGAGCCGAGCGCGGTTGCAGATGCCCTTGGCGTCCGCGGGATGCTCCTCGAGCCAGCGCCCGAGCAGCTCGTTGAGCGCGCCGCTCACGAAGGGGCTCACCTCGGGGTTGAGGAGCTTCTCCTTGGTCTGGTTGTTGAAGGTGGGGTGCTTCAGCTTGACGCTGACGATGGCGGTCAGGCCCTCGCGCAGGTCCTCGCCGGTGACCTGGTCCTTGCCGTCCTTGAAGATGCCGTTGCGGCGCGCATAGCCGTTGATGGCGACGGTGAGCGCCTGCTTGAACGCGGTGACGTGCGTCCCGCCGTCGCGGTTGGGGATGTTGTTGCCGAACGCGAGCAGGTTCTCGCTCATCGCGTCCGTGTACTGCATGGCGATGTCGGCGCGCATGCCGGACGCCTCGTCCTCGCGCGTGACGGCGATGACCGGGCTCTGCACGCTCTTGGCGGCGTTCAGGTGCCGCACGTAGCCGGCGAGGCCGTCGGCGGCATGGAAGGTCTCCTCGCGCACGTTGCCGCTCGCGTCGACGCGCTCGTCCTTCAGGTGGATGCGCACGCCTGGGTTCAGGAAGCTGAGCTCGCGCAGGCGGTGCTCGAGCCGCTCGAACTGGAAGTCGGTGTCCGCGAAGATCTCGGGGTCGGGCTTGAAGCTGATGCGCGTCCCGTTGCGGGTGCTGCCGCTGCGCTCGGCCACGACGTGCAGCGGCGCGGTGAGCTCGCCGCGCGCGAAGGCGATCTTCCAGGTCTTGGGGCCCTTGTCCACCTCGACCTCGGTCCACTCGCTCAGCGCGTTCACGCACTTGATGCCGACGCCGTGCAGGCCGCCCGACACCTTGTAGGCGTTGCCGTCGAACTTGCCGCCGGCATGCACCTCGGTGAGGATGACCTCCACCGCGGGGCGCCCGTTGATGGCGGGGTTCTCGTGCCTCATCGGGTCCACGGGCATGCCGCGGCCATCGTCCTTCACGGTGCAGCTGCCGTCCACGCCGATGGTCACGAACACCTCGGTGGCGTAGCCGGCCATCACCTCGTCGATGGCGTTGTCGACGCACTCGTAGACGAGGTGGTGCAGGCCCTCGGGGCCGGCGCCGCCGACGTACATGCCCGGGCGCTTGCGGATCGCCTCGAGCCCCTCGAGCACCTGGATGGTGCTGGACGTGTACTGCTCGGCCGTCGGGGCGGCGTTCTGGGGCGTTGGTGCGGGGGTGGCTTCTGGCATTGCGGGAGTCGGGAAAGTGTACCCCGAAGCGGTGTTTCCCACCGCTTGCGCGGCGGTTCCGCGGCACCCATTTCGACCTGTGATTTCAGGCCTTTTTTGCATGCTCGCCGGGTGCCGCCGCGGCGCGCATTCTGCAGCCGGCGGCCGCGCCGAGCCGATGACCGCGAGATGGGTGAATCCGTGCTCCCGCGCCGCACGTTCGTCTTCTTCGGAATGCTCTTCGCGGCCGGCTGCGCCACGCGGAAGTCGATGCTGGTGGACTCCTCCAGGCTGCCCGAGCCCGACTGGCCCGACATCCCGGCACCGGTGATGCAGGGCGCCAACGGCCCCGTGTGCCCGCCGCCGAGGGAGCTCTCCGTGGCGCGGCAGGCGCCGTCCGGGGACTCGAGCGCGTCCTCGTCGTCGGCCCCCGCGGCCCGCGAGCAGTGGGTGCCGGGCGGCATCGGCCGAGGCCCCGTCCCGTACGCCATCCCCCGCAGTGCGTGGACCAGCTACCGGCCCGACCCGAGCGGCATGCAGCGAATGCTGCGCCCGCGCTACATCACCATCCACCACGACGGCCTGCCGCGCGCGTTCACGAGCGCCGGCAGCGAGGAGGCCGGCCGGCGGATCGCGTGGGTGCAGACCGGCCACCGCGGCAAGGGCTGGGCCGACATCGGCTACCACTACGTGGTGGACCGCTCGGGACGCGTGTGGCAGTGCCGCGACGTGCTTCGCTGGCAGGGCGCCCACGTCAGCGGGCGGAACGAGCACAACATCGGCGTGATGTGCCTGGGCAACTTCGAGCTCCAGAAGCCGTCGGCCGACCAGATCGACGGCCTCAACCACGTGGTATCCACCCTGCGCGCCTCGTACGGCATCCCGGTGTCCAGCGTCCGCTCCCACCAGGAATGGAAGGGCGCCCACACCGAGTGCCCGGGTGACGGCCTGCAGCCGCGCGTGGTGCAGCTGCGCAAGTCCGGGTTCCGGGCCGCCTGAGCGCGGCCTTCCCGCGCGCCACCTAGAATGCGGGGGATCTGCCGGACACGCCGATCCACGGATGGACGGCCGATCCCGGGCGTGCCCGCGCGCGTACCGGAGGCAAGGAGGTGCCGATGGAGCACGAACCCGCTTCGCAGGCCGGTGACCCGGTGTGCGCGCTCGACGAGGGCGTGCGCCGTGGCACTGCCGTCGCGCGCCGGACGTTCGTGCTGTTCGGCGCACTCCTCGCCGCGGGATGCGCGGCATCCGGAACTCGCAAGGTGGCATCGAGCCGGTTGCCGGGGCCCGCGTGGCCCGAGATCCCCGACCCGCCCTCGGAGCCGGCGCCGCCGCCGGGCGCCGTGTGCGCCCCTGCGCAGCCGGCGAACGCCGCGACCGGCACGCCCGCGCGCGGCGACGTCTGCTATGGCGGACCGGTGCCGTTCGCGCGCCCGCGCTCGATGTGGGCGCGCGGCTTCCCGGATCGCACGCAGATGGACCCGATGCTGCCGCCGAGGTACATCACGATCCACCACGACGGCATGACGCCGTTCTACGGCCTCACCGACGTGGAGACGCGCGGCCGGCTGGAGCTGATCCGCAACGGGCACCGCGGGAAGGGCTGGGGCGACATCGGCTACCACTACGTGGTGGACCGTGCCGGGCACGTGTGGCAGGGCCGCGATCTCCTCCGGTACCAGGGCGCGCACGTGAAGGACCGCAACGAGCGCAACATCGGCGTGATGTGCCTGGGCAACTTCGTCGAGCAGCGCCCGAGCGAGGCGCAGGTCGAGGCGCTGAACCGCACCGTGGCGCAGCTGTGCGCGCATTACCGCATCGGCGCGAAGGACGTCTATACCCACCGGGAGTGGAAGGGTGCGCAGACCGCGTGCCCGGGCGACAACCTGCAGGTGAAGGTGCGGCTCCTGCGCAAGGGCGGCTTCAAGGCGGAACTCGCATGACATTCGCGCTGGCCATCCTCGCCGACGAAGCGGCCGGTGCCGCGGCCGAGGTCGGCAGCAAGCAGGGCGGATGGCCGCTCCTGTTGTTCGCGGTCGTCACCATGCCGATCGTCGCCTTCCTCGCGTGGAGGCTGGTGCAGCGGCAGGAGCGCGGCGATGCCACGCTCGAAGCCAAGCTGAAGGCCGACGACGAACGCGCCGAGCGCGGACGCCGCGGCGAGTGACGTCAGGGCGGGCCTGCGCGCTGACCCGGCAAGGAACGCAGGGAGCAGAAGCGGGCGGGAAAAGAAAGAACGCCCGATGGGTTTGATCCCATCGGGCGCATCGGTCTCCCATAGAGGGAGGAGGGAAAGGCAAGTTGGAACCTCTTCACTTCCTCCGCGAACTTTCTTATGGTGCTTCGGGATCCGTTCCGCGCAAGAAATCGGCGGGCTGAATCTTGACATTGGGGGAGATTCCATTTCTCTGGAGAAACAGTTGTTTCTCTAGAATTGACTCCCAGGGCTTGTGCGCGTCCGGATCCGGATTGAAATTGAACGGAAGCCCTGAGATCACGGGGTTTTCAACGGTTTCCAGCCCCAGCACCCCTACGCCGAGCCCCGCGAGCAGGGCCGCCCCGCGGGCGGAGCCCTCGTTGGCCGACGCCGGCCGCAGCGGAATGCCGAACGCGTCGGCGTGCATCTGGGCCCAGAGCTTGCTGGCAAACCCGCCGCCTGCCGTGATTGCTTCGCTGGGTTGGATGCCCGCGGCGCGCACCTGGCCAAGGCAGAGGGCCATCGACGCCGCCACTCCCTCGAGCACCGCGCGCGCAAGGTGGGCCTGCGTGGTGGCAAGTGTCAGTCCATGGAACGAGCCGCAGGCGGTGGGGTTGGGCACGGGGCAGCGCTCGCCGGCGAGCGTGGGCACGAAGGTCACCCCGTCGCTGCCCCGCGCGATCCGCGCGGCCTCCTCGTCGAGGATCTCGTGGATGGCGCGCCCCTCGGCCGCCGCGCGGGCGTCGAGGTCGCGCGCCATGGTGTCGATGAACCACCGGAGGCTTCCGCCTGCGCTGAGCATGACGCTCATCAGGTGCCAGCGCCCCGGCAGCGCGTGGCAGAACGCATGCAGCGCGCCGTCGGGCGAGGCGCGGAACCGGTCGCTCGCCGCGAACAGCACGCCGCTGGTGCCGAGCGTCGCGGCGAGGCGTCCGGGTGCCGTGATGCCCGCGCCGATGGCGGCTGCGGCCTGGTCGCCGGCGCCAGCGACCATCGGCGTGCCCGCGGCGAGGCCCATCGCGGCGGCCATCGCCGGCGAGAGCCGGTCGACCACGTCCTGCGACTCGTGGCACGCAGGGACCTGCGCCGTGCGCATGCCGAGGTCGCGGAGCATGGCCTCGCTCCAGCGACGGTTGGCGACGTCGAAGTAGAGCGTGCCGCTGGCATCGGCGGCATCGGTCGCCCGCACTTCGCCCAGCTTCAGCCGCAGCCAGTCCTTGGGGAGCAGCACGCAGTCGGTGCGGCGCCACGCATCGGGCTCATGGCGCTGCACCCAGCGCAACTTGGGTGCGGTGAACCCCGGCAGCATCCTGTTGCCGGTGCGTGCCAGGATCTCGGGTGCGCCGATGCGTGCATCGAGCTCCGCGCACTCCGCGGCGCTGCGCGAGTCGTTCCACAGGATGCACGGGCGCACGGGTTCGTCGCGTCCGTCCACCAGCACCGCGCCGTGCATCTGCCCGCTGAAGCCGATGGCCGCGACGCGCGCGCCGGCATCCGGGTGCCCCGCGGCCGCGGCGCGCGCGAGCGCCTCGCGCACGGCGTGCACCGCTGAGCGGAGCCAGTCGGACGGGTCCTGCTCGCTCCAACCGGGCCGAGGCGTCGACAGCGGGTGCCCTGCCGATGCGGACGCGACCGTCGCGCCTGCGGCGTCGGTGAGGAGCGCCTTGACCGATGACGTGCCGAGGTCGAGACCGAGGAGGAGGTCGTTCATTGGCGTGCGTGAAGGTTCGGTTCAGGCGAGCGGCAACGCATGCGCCGCGCGCGATGAGTTAGCGAAACCTGAACCGGATCCATGCGGAGACCTGTCGGACGATGGCTACTTTTGCCTCGCGTTCAGGGACCGTTGTCTCCGGGCAACTGCGAGGAACCATGGCATACCACAGACAGTCCGATGTCTGCACGCGGCCCTCCCGCCGCCTCGGACGCACGCTCGCGATCGCCGCGGCAGCCGCGGCCATCGCCGCGCTGGCCGCCGCCGTCGCGCCGCGGCAGTCACCCCCCGCGTCGCTCGAGGGCGCGCGCCTCACCCTGAGCAAGTGGATCGAGACCCAGCAGATCATCGCCAAGGAGCGCAACGACTGGGCGCAGGGCAAGGAGATCCTCGAGGCCCGCATCGACCTCGTCGGCAAGGAGGTCTCGGTCCTCAAGGAGAAGATCGCGCAGTCGGAGGCGGCCGTGGCCGACTCCAACAAGAAGCGCGACGAGCTGCTCAAGGAGAACGGAGACCTCAAGGCGCTTGCCTCGCAGCTCGACGGCGCGGCGCGCTCCATGGAGGCGCAGGTGCAGGTGCTGGCGAAGTCCATGCCCGAGGGCGTGCTGACGAAGCTGCAGCCGCTGCTGGCCCGCATTCCCGCGCCCGGCACCGTGGCTCGCGTGTCCACCGCGGAGCGCTTCCAGAACGTGCTCGGCATCCTCAACGAGATGAACCGCGCCAACAGCGAGATCTCGGTGGCCTACGAGATCCGCAAGCTCGCCGACGGCACCTCCAGCGAGGTGCAGGTGATCTACGTGGGGCTGGCGCAGGCGTACTACATCAGCCCCACGGGCGAGGCGGGCGTCGGCGTCCCCGGGCCCGAGGGCTGGCAGTGGTCGCCGCTGCCCAAGGCCGCCGGCGACATCCTGTTCGCGCTCGAGATCATCCAGGGCAAGCACTCGCCCGCCTTCGTTCCCCTGCCGGTGACCATCCAATGAACACGCACGCCCGTCACGTGATCGCGGCGGTGGCCGCCCTCTTCGCCCTCGCGGTCCCCGCCGGCGCGCAGGCGCCCGCCCCCGCGGGGGATGCGCCCGCGCAGGCGCCCGTCATCGCCAAGGTGTCCGGCAATGCCGACGCGGAGCTTGCCAGGAGCATCGCAGACCTCGGCGAGCTGCGCGCGCGCATTGCCGAGGAGAAGCTGCCGCTCTCGCAGAAGCTCACCGAGCTCGAGGAGTCGGTGATCGCCCTCCGCAAGGGGAGCGACCGGGTCCAGCGGCTCGTGGATGCCGGTGCGCTCGAGATCGCCACGCTGCGCAACGAGATCAAGAACCGGCAGGACGAGCTCGGCTACATCGGCAACCTGTTCGACGAGTACGTGCGCACGTTCGAGACGCGCATCGCCGTCGGCGAGGTGCAGGTGTACGCGGCGCCGATCGAGGCCTCGAAGTCGCTGATCGAGAACAAGTCGCTTTCCCCCTCGGAGCGCTTCGAGAAGCAGACGGGCTTCGTGGAACTGACCGTGAAGCGCCTGGCCGACGCGATCGGCGGCTCCCGCTTCGCGGGCGTCGGCGTGGACACGCTCGGGCGCGTGATGGAGGGCCAGTTCGCGATGGTCGGGCCCATCTCCCTGTTCCGCGCGAAGGACGGCGAGGCGGGCGTGGCGGTGGCGCAGGCCGGCTCGCCCAACCCGCTGGTGCGGCCGCTCGAGGGCGACCTCGGGACGCAGGTGGCGCCGCTCGTGGCCTCCGGCGGCGGGACGCTGCCCCTGGACCCGTCGCGGGGCGGTGCGCTGAAGGCGCTGGTGGCCAAGACCAGCATCGTCCACATCTTCATCAAGGGCGGCCCGATCATGTGGCCCATGCTGCTGGCGTCGGTGGTGGCGCTGGCGGTGGTGATCGAGCGGGTGCTCTTCCTGCTCAACGAGCAGCGCAAGCGAAGTCCCAGGACCGTGGCGCAGTTCTTCACGGACGTGGGGCGCGGCGACCTCGACGGCGCGATCCGCGTGGCGGAGGGCTCCAAGGACGCCATCGCCAACACCCTGGCCTACGCGCTCAGCCACCGCGACCAGTCGCTCGGGCACGCGCTCACCTACGCCGAGACCCGGACGCTCAAGCGATACCGGCGCGGCATCGCGGTGCTGGACACCGTCATCACCCTGGCGCCGCTCCTGGGGCTGCTCGGCACGGTGACCGGCATGATGGGATCGTTCGCCGTGATCGGCGGCGACCTGAGCTCGCCCGGTGCCATCACGGGCGGCATCGCCGAGGCGCTCATCGCCACCGCGTTCGGCCTGGTGATCGCCATCGTGTGCCTCCTGCCCTTCAACTACCTCAACAACCGCATCGAGGGCGTCGAGACCGAGCTCCTCGCCGCGGGCGAGCAGCTGAAGCTCCTGCTCGAGGGCAAGCCCGCGCCGGCGGCAGCGGCCGCCGCGGCGCGCCCGGCGACACCGGAACCGGCGCTGGCCGGCGGGGGGCTCTGACGTGGCCGGCGGCGGCGGACGGCGCGGGAAGAAGGGGGCCCGCATCGAGATCATCCCGCTGATCGACATCATCTTCTTCCTGCTCGCCACGTTCATCATGGTCTCGCTGAGCATGACCAAGAACCAGGGCGTCCAGGTGTCGCTGCCCGGCGCGTCCACCGCGCAGTCGCTCGGCGACAACCAGGAGGCCGAGAAGGCGGTGACGCTGAGCGTGAACGAGAAGGGCGAGATCTTCTTCAACAAGGACAAGATCCAGGCGACGCAGCTGCCGCTGCGGCTGCAGACCTACAAGCTCACGGCCAAGGACCCCAAGGTCATCATCAACAGCGACGGCGCCGCGGACTTCAAGTACGTGGTGGCGGTGCTCGACGAGGTGCGGCGCATCGGCATCGCGAAGGTCGGCATCAACACGGACAAGAAGTAGTTGAGCACCTGGAAGGTCATCCTCTGCGTGGCGGGCGCCGTGCTTGCGCACGTGGCCATCCTGCTCTTCGGCGGGATCCTGTTCCTCGGCCACGGCGAGGAGCAGGCGAGCAAGCGCGACGTGGAGATCGTGACCGAGTCGGTGGACAGGGACCGCGAGGAGCAGGAGAAGCAGGAGCAGGATCCCGAGGAGAAGATCGAGGCGAAGGACGACGCGCCACCCGACCCGGACCAGTCCGCGCCGCCTCCCGACGCACCCGCCGGGAGCGACGAGGCGCCGGCGCTGGACGCCGCGAGCCTCAGCGCCATCGAGAACGCGCTCAACGGCGCGGCCGGCGCGGGTGGCGTGGACTTCGGCGGCGGGGGTGCATCGCTGCAGTCGGGCGGGCAGTTCGGCGGCACCGGCCGCGGCGGCGGCAAGGGCTCCGACGACCAGTTCCAGGGCGCCTTCAGCATGTCCGAGATCGACCAGCGCCCGCGCGCGGTGTTCCAGGTGGCGGGCAGCTACCCCTCCGAGATGCGCGCGCGCAAGGTCGAGGGAGTGGTGACGCTCCTCTTCATCGTCGACGAGACCGGGCGGGTGGTGAACCCGCGGGTCGAGAAGTCGTCGCATCCCGAGTTCGAGGCGCCCGCCGTGGAGGCGCTGCGCCAGTGGAAGTTCGAGCCCGCCATCAAGGCGGGCAAGCGCGTGAGCTGCCGCATGCGCGTGCCGATCCGTTTCCAGCCCAGGTGAACCCATGAACGCCGTACCCGCCCGACGTCCTGCATCCACGCTCCTCCGCACCCTCGCGCTTGCGGCGGCATCCGCATGCGCCGGCGCGCACGCCGGCGGGGCGGAGGACCCGCTGATGCCGCGCGCCTCCACCGAGGTCTCGCCCGCGAAGCTGGAGGACGTGTGGAACGACCCGGGCTTCCGGCGGTCGTTCGTGGGTGGCTACGGCATCAGCCCGGACGTGGAGCCGAGGATCTCGCAGGACGACCTTGCGCTCCTGGAACTGGTGCGGCAGCTGATGCCGGACGACCTCGCGTCAGCGGAGGCGCTGCTCCGCGACACCATCCGCCCCGAGGCCTGCGCGGTCTTCGACCTGACGCTCGGCGGCATCCAGTTCCAGCAGGAGACGCTCGAGCCGGCGCTGGAGAACTACAGGACCGCCGTCAGCAAGTTCCCGAACTTCCGCCGCGCGTACCGGAGCATCGGCTTGATCTGCACGCGGCGCAACCAGTACGACGACGCCATCGCGGCCTTCAACAAGATGATCGAGCTGGGCAGCGCCGACGCGTACAGCTACGGCCTGCTCGGCTTCTGCCACTCGCAGAAGCAGGACTTCCAGCCCGCCGAGGCCGCCTACCGCAACGCGCTCTTGCTGCAGCCGGAGAACGTGGAGTGGCGGCTGGGACTGACGCGGTCGGTGTTCAAGCAGGGCAAGTACGAGGACGCGGCGAGCCTGCTCGACGTGCTGGTGTCCGCGTTCCCGGACAAGGCCGACTTCTGGCTGCTGCAGGCGCACACGTACCTGGGGCTGAAGGAGCCGATGAAGGCCGCCGTCAACCTCGAGGCGCTCGACTCCATCGGCAAGGCCTCCGCCGACAGCCTGTTCACGCTGGGCGACATCTACCTGGCGGAGTCGCTGCCGGACCTGGCCGTGGGCGCGTTCGACCGCGCGGTCTCCCGGTTCCCGCAGCAGGCGCCGGCGCGCGCGGTCCGCTCCGCCGAGATGCTCGCGTCCCGCGGCGGCGCGACGCAGGCGCAGGCGCTGCTCGGCCGCATCCGCTCGACCTGGGGCGACCAGCTCCAGGACGCCGACAAGCGCAAGGTGCTGAAGCTCCAGGCGCGGCTCGCCATGGGCGCGGGCGCGGGCGACGAGGCCGCCGTGGCCGTCCTGAAGGAAGTGGTGGAGCTCGACCCGCTCGACGGCGAGGCGCTCATGCTGCTCGGGCAGCACCATGCCAGGGCGGGCCGGCCCGACGAGGCGATCCTCCACTTCGAGCGCGCAGCCCGCATCGACGCGTATGCCGCCCAGGCCAAGGTGAAGATCGCGCAGATCTACGTCGGTCAGGCGCGCTTCGGCGATGCGCTGCCGCTGCTGCGCGACGCGCAGGCGCTGCGCCCGCGCGAGGACGTCGCGCGCTACATCGAGCAGGTGGAGCGTGCCGCCAAGAGCAAGCGGTGAGCAGCGTGAAGATCGCGTTGGCTTTCGGTTCATGCGGACGGGCGCAGGCCCGGCGCCAACCAAACCCTCACACGAGATGAACCGGGCATTTTCACAAGGACAACGCCGCGTGAGGATTCATCGCGTCTATTGAAGTGCACAGCAACGTCCCCGGCG
>VGXR01000024.1 GCA_016873255.1 Planctomycetota bacterium | reverse complement strand
CGGGCATGACGGGGACGACGTGCTCCCCGGTCTCGAAGGGACCGTAGGGGAGGAGGTCGGCGGGGTCGACGCCCCAGAGCTTGGTGGCGTTGGCGTCGATGAACGCCTTGGCGCTGTCGGCGGGCGTGGCGCCCGTGGCGAGGCGGCCGTAGGCGCGGCCCACTTGGTCACCCGTCACGAGGGTGCGGATGTCTGCGCCGGCCCCCGGGCCGTTGGGCGCAACCTGCGCCAAGGCCGGCATCGTGGTGGTCACGGCGCCGGCGAGCGAGAGGAGGAGGGCGGTGGTGATCGTCGTCTTCATCTTCATGGTGTCCCTTGGTCGTGGCTCGGCCAACGGCCTCTTGGCCCGATGATCGTTCCGGTCGTTGAAGAGTACGCATTCAGGCGTGGTTTATCCCCAGTGTGCCAGCAAGATTCCCAGGTCGGAGCCGGTGACGAGGCCATCGCCGTCCAGGTCGCCCTGGCCGGGGTTGCCCCAGTTCGCGAGGAGGATGCCGAGGTCTGCGCCGGAGACGATGCCGTCGCCGTCGAAGTCCGCGGGGTTGGAGCTGTCGCAGACGAATGTCTCGACGCGGAAGTCGTCGATGCCGGCTTCCACGGTCGAGTCCGTGCCCGCGTCCGTGGCCCGGAACCGCACCCGGACCGTCGCCGACGGCGCCACGAAGTCCGCCACCGCGAAGGAGCGCTCGACCCATGCGCCCGCGTTGGTATTGACCGTCTCCACCGTGGTCCAGCTGGCGCCGTTGTCGCCGGAGACCTGCACCACCAGCGAGTCACCGGTGGAGGGGGCGGTGCTCGACTGCCAGCCCGCGTACCAGCGCCAGTAGGAGATGCGCGAGGCGGGCGATGCGGAGAGGTCGAAGGCGGGGGACGTCAGCGTGGTGGTGCCGGCGTCGACGTCGGCCTGCGAGCGAAGCGTGCTGGTGGTGCCGGAGATCGTGGTGTTGCCGGTCACGAAGGCACGCGTGCCCACGGGCGAGCGGTCGTCCTCGGGCTGGCAGGTGGTGCCGTTGCTGTAGCCGGTGCGGAACGGATCGGCCGCCACCCAGAAACCGTTGGTGGCGGTGTCGCCGGTGCCTCCCACCGTCCAGCCGGTGGTGGCGCCCTCGAAGTCGTTGGAGTTCACCACTTCGAGGCTGGTGGCGACCGGCGCAGCGTGGAACGAGAGCGGGGCGCCCGGCGGATCGGTCACCACCACGCCCGTGTAGGTGTTGCAGGCCATGTAGAACTGCTTGTCCTGCAGGCACGCACCGCCCGGGATGTTGACCGAGAAGAGGTCGCCGGTCACCGGGATCAGCGACGTGATCTCCCAGGTGCCCGCCGAGCCGTCACGCGAGTAGATGCGCGCCGTCCACGGGTTGGGCGTGGTGCCGCTGGCGGAGATCTGCACCTTGATGCGCGTGGTGCCGTTGGGCGCGACCGACTGCGGCAGCCCATCCGGGTACTGGAAGTTCAGCAGCTGCACGGCGGGGCCGGGCAGGCCGTGCTGCGAGAAGGCCTGGTTGATGTACTGGTAGTTTGGCGTGCCGTCGGCGAGGTTCGCGTTGTCGTCGTCGAGCTGCAGGAAGTCGATGGTGATGTCGGCGTTGATGGTCGTCACCGCGCCGTGCAGCAGGACGGAGTTGACCGCGAGGTCCGCCAGGACGGTGCGGTAGCTGGCCGGGTACGCGGCAAGGAGCAGGTTGCGCAGGTCCCACACGCAGCCCGAGATCAGCTGGCCGCACGAGTGGATGGCGCTGCCGCAGCTGGAGCAGCCGGTGGCGCTGAACTGGCAGTTGTTGGCCGCGGTGCGGATGCCGTTGTTGCAGGTCGTGAAGCCGATTCCGGTGCGGGGCTCGTCCGACACCAGCAGCCCGCACACGTCGCCCATGCCCTCGCCGTACTCGCCCTGGCCGCTGCCGCCCTTCTCCACGACGTTGTGGCCGTACTCGTGGTGCACCACCGTGCCGAAGGCGGTGCTCGCGCACCCGCCGCCGGCGAGGTAGAAGTTGATGGTGCTGGCGGTGTAGTAGGCGTTGCAGGTGGAGGCGAGGTTGCTGTTGACCTGGAACGAGCTGGGCTGGTTGTTCACCGTCGGAAACTGCGGCGAGGCCGCCACGATCAGGTCGCGGATGATGTTGGCGTGCAGGTACGCGTTCACCTGCGATCGATCGGTCTCCACGAGGTTGCCCTCGTTGAAGACCGGGCTCCACGCCGCGCCGTCGTTGGCGACGGTGCTCAGCGAGAGCGTCGGGGTGCCGTTGTTGTACGAGGTGAACCAGCGGCCCGCGAGCCGGGTCGTGTACGTGGCTCCGGCGGCGCCCGCGGGGATGGAGTAGTTGCCGTCGAAATCCGCGTAGGCCACGGTGTTGCCGGTGCGGACCTCGACGTAGGGAAGTCCCTGCGCGACCTCGGCGGCACAGGTGTCCGCGTTGTATCCCTGGGTCGCGATGCCGGTGACGCGCCCGCCGACGGCGTGGTAGATCTTGGATTCCTGGTGGAGGATGGCGCCGGTGTCGGCGTCGACCACGAACTCGATGCGCTGGTGGTTGTCGGGGTCCCAGTGGCCGCCGCCCTCGGCGGTGAAGAGGACGGCCAGGCGCGGCTCGGCCCTGACGCGGTCGATTCCTGCCCAGACGACGTACTGCGCGGGGCTGACGGTGGGCTTGGCGCGGAACTGGCTGAGCGCGCTTCGGGTCCAGGTGCGCTCGGGGGGCAGCTGCTTGAGGTTGCGCCCGGCGAGCTGCGCCCTGGCGGCCGCTGCGTCCCAGAGGGTGCTCGATGCGAGGACGGCGGGGAAGCCGTCCATGTTGCGCACGAGGACGATGAGGTTTGCCTTGTAGACGGGGATGCCGTCGACGTGCTGGGAGTAGTAGAGGCCGGTGAACTTGAACCCGCCGGCATCGCGGTCGGGCATGACGGGGACGACGTGCTCCCCGGTCTCGAAGGGACCGTAGGGGAGGAGGTCGGCGGGGTCGACGCCCCAGAGCTTGGTGGCGTTGGCGTCGATGAACGCCTTGGCGCTGTCGGCGGGCGTTGCGCCCGTGGCGAGGCGGCCGTAGGCGCGCGCGACCTGGTCCTTGAGGACGAGCGTGTTCACGCCTTCGGTCACGGTCGGGGTGGCGGTGCCGGCGCCGGGCGCCACCTGCGCATGCGACGGCAGGGCGGTGGCGAGGAGCAGCGAGGCGATCGAGGCATTGAGCGTGGTGCGGAACATGCGTTCAGGATCGGGGTCTTTGGGTTGCTGGCAACGGGCAGACGCGCCGTGGGGTGACGCAGCCACCGACGAAACACAGCCGGGCACCGCACGTGGGTGCCCGGCGAGCCATCGATGTCACTTCCATCATTCCCCCGATCGGTGACAAGGCAATGCCGCGGTTCCGGGGACTGCGGGGATTGCGCGACTGATAACTCATCAGCTGGGTCAGTTGATTCCTATACTCGCCCCGTGGCAGGAAGTTCCCGAGAGCACCTTCCGAACGAGCCGACGATCGAAAATCGCCAGGCGCGCCACGACTACAGCATCGGGGAGACGCTGGAGTGCGGGATGGAACTCCTGGGCACGGAGGTGAAGAGCGTCCGGGCCGGAAAGATCAGCCTGGCCGAGGGTTACGTCAGCGCGCGCGCCGACCCGCCGGCCCTCATGCTGCACTCGGTGCACATCGCCGAGTACCCGCCCGCCGGCAAGGCCGTCCAGCACGAGCCGGTCCGCGTCCGCAAGCTCCTCGCGCACCGCAAGGAGATCGTGAAGCTCGCCGAGCAGGTGAAGCGCGGGGGCTTCACCATCGTGCCGCTCAAGGTCTATTTCAAGAACGGTCGCGCCAAGCTGCTGGTGGGCCTTGGCACCGGCCGCAAGGCCGCCGACAAGCGCCAGGCCATCGCCGCGCGCGAGATGAAGCGCGACATGGACCGTGCCATGCACAAGCGCCGCTGACTGCCAAGCCGCTGACTGCCAATCCGCTGACTGCCAATCCGCTGACTGCCAATCCGCTGATTGCCAAGCCCGCCGAGCGCCGGGGCGGTCGGCCGGGCTTGCGTGCGCGCAGCGCGGTGCATCGGCTCACAGGCCAGGCGCAAACCCGCGGCGCATCGTGTTCTCGCAGCAGGCGCGGGGCTCCACGAACTGCAGCAGGTAGTCGCGACCGCCCGCCTTGCTTCCCACCCCCGACATGCCGAAGCCGCCGAACGGCTGGCGCCCGACCAGCGCGCCGGTGATGCCGCGGTTGACGTACAGGTTGCCGACGCGGAACTCGCGCTTGGCGCGCTCGAGGTTTGCGGGCTTGCGGCTGTAGATGCCGCCGGTGAGCTTGTACTGCGGGGCGTTGGCGATGCGCAGCGCCTCGTCGAAGTCGCGCGCCTTGATGACCGCGAGCACGGGCCCGAAGATCTCCTCGGTGGCGACCCGCGAATCCGCGCGCACGCCGCTCACGATGGTCGGACCCACGAAGGGCTTGCCGACCTTCGACTCGAGTCCCTCCGGCACCGGGAGCGAGAGCTCGAGCCTGCCCTCGCCCCGGCCGATCTCGACGTAGCCGCGGATCTTGGCGGCTGCCTCGCCGTCGATCACCGGGCCCACGTCGGTGCCGGGCGCGGCGGGGTCGCCGACCACCAGCGCGCGCGTCGCTTCCACCAGGCGGTGCAGGAAATGGTCGTGCGCCGACTCCAGCACGATCACGCGGCTGCACGCCGAGCACTTCTGGCCCTGGAAGCCGAAGGCGCTCTGGCGCACGCCGAGCACGGCCTCGTCGAGGTCGGCGCTCTCGTCGATGATGATGGCGTTCTTGCCGCCCATCTCGCAGACGACCTTCTTGACGAACTCCTGGCCGTCGGGCGTGTTGCCCGCGGCCTTGATGATGTCGAGGCCCACCGCCTTGCTGCCCGTGAAGGCGATGACCGCCACGCGCGGGTCGCGCACCAGCGCCGCTCCGACCGTCTCGCCGGGGCCGGGCAGGAAGTGCAGCACCTCGCGGGGGATGCCTGCCTGCCACAGGATGTCGCAGAGCACCTTGGCGATGCCCGGGGTCTGCTCGGCAGGCTTGACGACCGCCGTGTTGCCGGTGACGAGCGCGGCCGCCGCCATGCCGCAGCAGATGGCGAGCGGGAAGTTCCACGGGCTGATCACCGCCGCCACGCCGCGCGGCTGGTACCACTGCTCGTCGAGCTCGCCGACGAACCGCCCGAGGCGCTCGCGTGCGAAGAGGCGCATGCTCTCCCGGGCGTAGTACTCGCAGAAGTCGATCGCCTCGCACGTGTCCGCGTCGGCCTCGCGCCAGGTCTTGCCGCTCTCGCGGATCACGATCCCCGACAGCTCGTCGCGCCGCGCGCGCATGAGCTCGGCCGCGCGCACGAGCATCGCGGCGCGCTCGGCCGGGTCGCGGTCGCGCCACGCGGGGAAGGCGCGCTGCGCCGTGCCGACGGCGCGGCCCGCGTCGTCGGCCGTGCCGTCGTTCGCCACCGCCGGCACGCGTGCCGCGGCCACGGCGGCACCGAACGCCTCGCGCACGGGGGCGAGCGCGAAGTTGCGCATCGGCTCCGTGAAGAACGGGCGCCCGTCGCCCACGCCGGCCGGCGCCACGGACAGCGCATGGCGCTCGGGCGCCATCCGGATGCGCTCGACGCCGGGGTCGGAGTCGTGCTCGCGGAAGGGGCTTGCCACCAGCGCCGCGGGGTCGGCGTTGTCGAGGAAGCCCGCCTTCAGCCAGCTCTCGTTGGAGGTGTTCTCGAGGAGGCGGCGCACCAGGTACGCCATGCCCGGGATCATCTCGCCGACGGGCACGTACTCGCGCACGCGCAGGCCCATGCCCATGGCGGCCACCTTCAGCTGGTCGCCCATGCCGTGCAGCATCTGCAGCTCGAGCGCGGACTTCGGCAGGCCGCACTTCTCGAGCGTCGCCAGCGCGGCGGCGATGGAGCGCGCGTTGTGCGACCCGAGCGCGAGCTTCACGCCGCCCTCGCCGCGCTTGCGCGGGGTGTTCTCGATCAGGTACTGCGCCACGCGCTCGAAGCACGCGTCGGTGTCGCACTTGCGGCTCCACACCGGGACGGGCCAGCCCTGCTGCTCGGCATGGATGGTCTCGTAGTCCCAGTACGCGCCCTTCACCAGGCGCACCGTCACCACGCGGCCCGTGCGCTTGGCCCACTCGACCACGCTGCGCGCGTCGTCCGGCGCGCTGCGCAGGTATGCCTGCATGGCAAGGCCCGCCTCGAAGTCCACGGCCTCGCAGCAGCGCTTGAAGAGCTCGATGGTGAGGTCCTTGAGCGCGAACTGCTCCATGTCGAAGTTGACGAGCACGCCGTTGCGCCTCGCCGCCTCGAGGATGGGCCGGATCTCGGCCATCAGCGAGCGGATGGACCCCTCGGTGTCGATCGGGTCCACGCGGGCGCTGAGCGAGCTGATCTTGATGCTGACGTTCGTGCGCGCCACCGGGCCGAGGTGGTCGCTCTCGAGGTCCGGCTTCGCGGGCCAGGCGGCCACGCGCCTCGGCAGGTTCTCCACCAGGTCGAGGTACTTCCCCCGGTAGAGCCGGGCCTCCTCGTCGCTCACGCAGGCCTCGCCGAGGAGGTCGACGCTGAAGCACATGCCGTGCTTCCACATGCGCTCGAGGGAGGGCAGGGCGCTGGCCGCGTCGGTGCCGGCGATGAACTTCGAGGCCATGCCCTCGATCTGGCCCGCCATGGTCTTCGCCATGAGGCCCTTGGCGAGGCCACCGGCCGCCATGCCGAGCTCGAACCCCGGCGGCGCCTTGACGCCCGGCTGCGAGAGGTAGTCGGAAAGGTGGTCGAAGATCGCCTCGTTGGTGCGAAGCATTGGGAAGCAGTCGACGAACCGGAAGAGCTGCACGCGGAACGCCTCGTCCCGCATGGCCCAGTCCATCAGCTTGTCCTTGAAGACCGAGAGGCTTCCCGCGAACGCGCCGGCGTCGGCGGCGCGCGCCTTGGCGAGGAACTCCGCGCCGATCTCCTCGACGCGGCGCTCGAGCGCCGGGTCGCGCTGCGCCGCGCGGCCGGAGGTCTGCGGCGCCTGCGTTGCGGTGCGGGCGGGAGCGGGCTTCTTTCGCGTGAAAAACGCCATCGGGGAAGTATAGGTGCGCGGCGCCCGCGGCCCCCGGGCCCGGTTCAGTGCGTGCGCGCGCCCACGGCCCGCAGCGCCTGCCCGTAGACGTCGATGCAGCGCTCGGCGGCGCCTTCCCACGTCAGGCCGCGCACCTCGTCGAACCCGCGCTCGGTGAGCGTGCGCTGAAGCGGCGGGTGGCGGAGCACGGCCACGATCTTGTTGGCCATGTCGTCGACATCCCAGAAGTCCACCTTGAGAGCGTGCTGCAGCACCTCGCTCACGCCCGACTGGCGGCTGATGAGGACCGGCACCCGGTGGCCCAGCGCCTCGAGCGGCGCGATGCCGAAGGGCTCGCTGACGCTCGGCATCACGTAGAGGTCGGCCATGCTGAAGACCCGCGGGATGTCCTTGCCGCGCAGGAACCCCGTGAAGAGCACCTTGTGCCCGATCCCCAGCTGCGCCGCCAGCGAGATCATGCCCTGCGCCTGGTCGCCGCTTCCCGCCACCACGAACTTCACGTCCTCGAACTTCTCCAGCACGCGCTTGGCCGCGTGCACGAAGTACTCGGGGCCCTTCTGCATGGTGATGCGGCCGAAGTAGAGCACGATGCGGTCGCGCCCGCCGATGGTGGTCACGCCCGCGGACTTCGGGTCGAGGTCGACGCCGTTGTAGACCACCTCGCACTTGGAGAGGGGCACGGCGTAGCGGTTGGCGCAGATGTTGCGCGTGAGCATGCTCACGGTCACCACCTTCACCGCGGCATGCATTCCGCGCCGCTCGATGTTGTAGACGGGCTGGTTGACGTGCTCGCCCGAGCGGTCGAACTCGGTGCTGTGCACGTGCACCACGAGCGGCTTGCCGGTCACGCGGGCGAGCGCGATGCCGGCGGGGTAGGTCAGCCAGTCGTGCGCATGGATGACGTCGAAGTCGCGGTCACGGCAGCTCTCCACGACGAAGCGCGCATAGGCCTCGCTCTGCGCGAGGAGGTCGCCCGCGTAGTCGGGCGTGCCGCTTCCGCGCGCGAGCGCGATGCCTGCGCCGCGGCCGTTCGACTCCGGCACCGCTGCGCGCACGGCGCGAGCCATCTCCACCATCTCGGCGACGGCCATCGGATCGTCGGTGCCGTACCGCTCCCAGGCCTCGAGGAGGAGCGCGGCCTCGTGCCGCTCGTGGTCGTCGAGCCCGGAGAGGAGGTCGGACCCGAGCTGCTCCATCGCCTCGCCGGCGAGCGCGCCCTGGCGGAGGAAGCGCTGCGGCGCGGCACTTGCGTTGGCGAGGCGCTCGAGCACGGTGCGGGCCGCGGGCGACGAGTACGCGCCGCTTGCCATGAAGGGCGCCGCAAGCATCCGCACCGCCCGGGACGCGGTTCGCTCGGGCGCCCCCGGGGCCTTGGCCGCGGCCTGTGCGCCGGCTGCCACGCCGTCCCCGGGCCGCTGCACGGCCATCGCGGCCGCGGCCGCGGCGACCGCGGGTGACGAGGGCGGGCTCGGGGCGCGGCGAGCCGCGATGCCGCGGTCGGCGCTGCGCCGGTCCACCGCGACGCCCGCCGGCAGGGACGATCCGGAGCGCGTGGCAACGTTCGGGGCATCCGCACCCGCACCCGGCACCACCAGGTCCACGTGCGAGGCGCTCTCGCCGCGCACGCCCTTGGGAAGGACGAAGGTCACGTCGCAGCCCCGGGCCGCCATCGCCTTGGTCAGGCCGTGGCAGGCGGTGCCGAGTCCGCCCGTGATGAAGGGCGGGAACTCCCACCCGAGCATCACCACCCTGGGAGGGCGGGAGGTCATTCGCCGTCGCTTCCCTGCATGTCGCCGAGCTGCGAGAACGCCGCCTCGAACGCAAGCAGGTACGTGGCCAGCCCGCGCGCCGCGTCCGGCACGCCGTCGAGCGGCACGCGCGTGCGGAACACGTAGACCCTGGCGTCGTCGCGGTAGTGCTTCACCTTCTCGCAGCGGTTGGGGAAGCCAACCTCCACCAGCTCGTCGTCCACCAGTTCCTCGGCGCTGTCACGCCCCTCGAGCATGTCGCCCTCGATGGACTCGCTCAGCCACCGGTCGGGCGTCTCCAGGCTCACGGCCCACCCATCGCCCTCGGGCGACACCACGTACCACGCCTCGGCGGCGCTCCCGCTGGCGCGGCAGCGGAGCGCACCGGCGGCGAGCTCGGCGGCGGCGAACCGCCCGGAATCGGAGGCGGCCTGTCGGAGGATCTGGAGTGCATCGGACATTGGGGGAATCCTGCCTGTTTGGGCGCAATAGGATACTCATTCGATGCGAGCCGCCGCCGAGCACGATTCCGCGGGAAAGGGAGCCGAATCGTGGACCACGCGCCGCCTGGTGCGCTGGATCGATGGCCACCTGTCCGCGCGCGGCGTCGACAGCCCGCGCGTCTGCGCGGAGATGCTCGTGGGCCACGTGCTCGGTGCCGACCGGATGCAGCTCTACATGGAGGCCGACCGTCCCGCCGCGGCCGGCGAGCTGGAACGCCTGCGCGCGCTGGTGGCGCGCGCGGCGAAGCACGAGCCCGTGCAGTACCTCGTGGGCGAGGCGTGGTTCTGGTCGAAGCGGTTCGCGGTCGGCCCGTCCACGCTGATCCCGCGCCCGGCCACCGAGCACCTCGTCGAGGAGGCCGTTGCCGCGCTTCGCGCCACCGCCGCCACCGGTGCTTCGCCCGTCCGGATGCTCGAGGTCGGGACGGGGACCGGCTGCATCGCGTCGTGCGTCGCGGCCGCGCTGCGCGGGCAGCGTCGAGGCGGCGAGCCCGGCGCGGCCCCGCCGCCCGTCGACGTGCGCATCGTGGCCACGGACCTCGTGCCCGCCGTGCTTGACCTTGCCCGTGCCAACGCCGAGGCGCATGGCGTGGCTGGCTTCATGGAGTTCCGCGCCGGCGACCTCTACGCGCCGCTGCATGCGGACGAGCGCGGCGGCTTCCACGTGCTCGCCTCCAACCCGCCGTACGTGCGCGACGACGAGTGGGAGGAGATGGCCCCGAACGTCCGCGACCACGAGCCCCGCAGCGCGCTCGCAGGCGGCCCGCGCGGCATGGACGTGCTGGCGCCGCTCATTTCCGGCGCGCACGAGTGGCTGGCTCCCGGCGGCACGCTCCTCTGCGAGATCGGCCACCGCCAGCACGATGACGTGCTCGAGGCGGCGAATGCGAATCGCGAGCTGCGGGCCATCGAGGTCCGCAAGGACTTCGAGGGATTCTGGCGGCTGCTGGTGGCGCGCCGGGCGTGACCGTGCCGGTCAGCGCTCGGAGAGTGGCCGCTCGCCCTTCCACTCGGCGATGGCCTTGCGCACCTCGTCCACGAGCTGCTGCGCCTGGAAGGGCTTGAACAGGAAGCAGTGCAGGCCTTCCTGGGTGCTGCGGACGATGCTGTGGTTCGGGTCGTAGCCGAAGCCGGTCATCAGGATGACCTGGGTGCGGGGGCACGCCTGCTTGGCCACGCGGAACACCTCGTAGCCGTTGCGCTCGGGCATGCGGACGTCGCTGATCACCACGTCGTACGGGCGCCCCTCGGCGGCCAGGCGCTCGATGCGGTCGCAGCCCTCCGAACTGGAGGTGAAGCGATCGACCGACGCGCCGACCTCCGCGAGCACGTTGGCCACCACGTCGCGCACCGGTGCCTCGTCGTCGAGCACCGCGACGCGGCGCCCGACGAAGTCGGGGTCGGGGCCCTTGGACCGGTCGATGCGGTCGACGCCGAGCACCGTCTGCGGGCCGCCGGTTGCGCCGCGCACGCGGTTCTCCACCGATGCGATGGCCCGCTCGAGCTCGGCGACGGCCTGCGCCTCCACGTCCGGGTCGCGCCTGAGCGCCTCCACGGCCTCGCGGATGGCGTTGATGGGCGCGGCGATCTCGTCGCGCAGCGCGCCGCTCACGCGCTGGTTGGTGGTGTAGCGCTCCACCACCAGCATGTCGAGGATGTTGAGCGCCATGGCCACGTAGCGGCCGAAGAGCTCGAGGCAGAGGAGGTCCTCCTCGTCGAAGCGCGCCTCGTGGCGGCTCTCGACGTTCAGCACGCCCACCACGCGGTCGTTGAGTAGGAGCGGTGCCGTCATGCTGCTGCGCGCGCCCTCGAGGCCGGCGACGTAGAGCGGATCGGCCGCAGCGTCGATGCAGAGGTACGGCTCCCCCTCGAGCGCCACGCGCCCGGAGATGCCGTTGCCGTCGTGGCTCGCGTGCAGGAAGCGCCCGGGCGGCAGCGGCGCGATGCCGCGGCTCGTCACCAGCTCCAGCCGCTGCGTGACCTTGTCGAGGAGCCGCACCTCGAACTCCTGCGCGCCGAACAGCCGCTCGAGCGCGCCCACGATCTTGCCCTCGACGAGCTTGAGTCGGTCGCCGACGTTGAGCGGGTTGACGATCTTCGCATCGAGCGCCAGCAGGTCGGCGCCGGCCGCATCGACGGCATCGACCCGGTCGAGCACCCGCTGCCGGCCGGTCACGTCGTGCAGCACCCCGACCGCCCGCGAGGCGGGCGCGTCGCGCGACCCTGCGTCGGCGAGCGGGGTGATGGCCACCTCCCAGCTCCTATCACCGGCGCGGAAGGTGCGCAGGTGCGTGCGGCGGTCGATGCCGTCGCGCGCGAGCTCGGCCAGCAGGTCGCGGCAGCAGTCGCAGAAGCGGCGCATGGTCTCGGGGCTGAGCGCCTCGAGGCGATGGTTCATCCACAGGATCTCGCCCGCCGAGTCCACCACCCCGATGCCGTCGCCGATCTCCTCGAGGAGGAGGGCCGGGTCGCCGCCGTGCAGGTCGTTTCGGGTCTGCGGGGACATCGCGCGTTCCGTGCGTCGGCAAGAGTGTAGCCGCGCCACGGGTAGGATTCGCAATCCGCAAGGCGGCGGTTTCCCCGCGCCGCACGGACCTTCCCGCATGATCGAGACCGATGGCATCGTCAAGCGGTTCGGGCGCGTCGTCGCCGTCGATCGCGTGTCGTTCGCCGTGCCCGCCGGGAGCGTGTGCGGCTTCCTCGGTCCCAACGGCGCGGGCAAGAGCACGACCATCCGGATCGTGGTGGGTGCGATGGCGCCCGACGAGGGGGCCGTGGCGGTGGCCGGGATGCGGATGGAGGCCGATGCCGCCGACGCGCGGCGCGCGGTGGGCTACCTCCCCGAGGAGAGCCCCGTGCAGCCGGACCTCACCGTGGAGGAGTTCGTCCGCTTCCGGGCAGAGCTCTACGGCGTGCCGCGCCGCGCCCGCGCCGGGGCCGTCGATCGCGCGCTTGCGCGCTGCCAGGTGCTCGACGTGCGCCGCCGGCTGTGCGGCCAGCTCTCCAAGGGCTACCGGCAGCGCGCGGGGATGGCCGCGGCGATCGTGCACGCGCCGCGCGTGCTGGTGCTCGACGAACCCACCTCGGGCCTCGACCCCGAGCAGGTGATGGAGTTCCGCGCGCTGGTCCGAGACCTCGGCGGCGAGTGCACCGTGCTTCTCTCGAGCCACGTGCTTGCCGAGGTGGAGGCAAGCTGCGACCGGGCCGTGCTGATCGACCGCGGCCGGGTGGTGGCCGACGGCACGATGGCGGAGCTGCGGGCACTGGGTGCCGGCGTGCATCGCGTGGTGGTGGAGGCCCCCGGCGACCCGGCCGCGGTGCTCGCGCGCATCCCCGGCGTCGCCCTTGCATCCAACTCGGGCCGCGACGGCATCTGGACGCAGTGCGCGCTCTCGCTGTCGCCCGGCGCCGACGCCTCGGCGGCGGCCGCCGAGGCCGGGCGCGCGCTGGTGGCCGCGGGCACGCCCGCGCGCAGCGTGCGCATCGAGGAACCGTCGCTCGAGGGCGCGTTCCTGAGCATCGTCCGCGCGCGGCGCGGGGTGGCACCATGATGGCGGGCGCGCTGGCCGTCGCGCGCCGCGAGTGGCGCATCCAGCTGGGCTCGGCGCTCGGCTGGAGCGTGATGGCCGCGTTCGCGGCGCTCGCCGGCACGGTGTTCGCGGTGGCCGTCTTCCGCAGCGGGGCGCCGGCCACGCTTCGGGGCACGTTCATCGCGCTCGGGTGGGCGGTGATGCTGGTGGCGCCCGCGCTCTCGATGCGGTCGATCGTCGAGGAGCTGCGCAGCGGCACGTGGGCATCGCTCGCGGCGTCGCCCGCAGGCACCGCGGCCATCGTCCTCGGCAAGTTCGCGGCGCTGCTTGCGCTCCTTGCCGTGACGGTCGCCCTCCCGGTGGCCGCGCAGCTCGCCGCGCTCGAGTGGTTCGCGCGCCCCGACTACCTCGAGGCGGCCACCGGGGTGCTGGGCCTGGTGCTTGCGGGCGGCGCGTACCTGGCGTCCGGCATCCTCTTCTCGGCGCTCGTGGGCAACCAGGTGGCGGCCTACCTGGTGACCGTGTTCGTCTGGCTCACGTGGATCGCGCTCGCGCGCAGCGCGCCCGGCGTGCTGCCGGGATCGATGGCGTTCGTGGCGTTCGCGGTCGATCCGCTGCGCCGGCTCGATGACTTCCTGCTCGGGCTCCTCGACAGCGGCAACGCGGCGTTCTTCGCCGCCACCTGCGGGTGGTTCCTGCTCTCTGCCACCGTGGCCGCGGCGCGGCCCTCGCTGCCGGGCCGCATCGCGTCGCGACGGCGCGTGGGGGCGGGGCTTGCGCTGGCGGCCGCCGCGGCCGCGGCGTTCGTGGCGCTCGCCGACCTGCCGCGCCTGCGGCGTTCCGCCGACATGACCAAGACGCGCGCCTACACGCTTGCCGAGCCGACGCGCGCGCTGGTGGGCGGGCTCTCGGGCGAGTGGACCGTTGCGCTGGTGCTGGCATCGCCGGACGCGGGCGTCGCGCGGCAGGTGGACGAGGTGCTCGCGCGGCTCGCCGAATCGGCGCCGGCCGGCGCGCGCATCGGCGCGATGCGCGTCGACCCCGCCGATCCCGCCGATGCCGCGCGCTACGAGGCGGTGCTCGACGCGGTGCAGTCGCGCGATGCCGCCGCGCTCGCGGCGCACGGCGCGGCGCTGCGCGGCGGGCTGGAGGCCTTCGCGCGCGTGGCCCGCTTCGGTTCCGTGCAGGCGCCGAGCCTCGCGGACCTGGTGGCCGCGCTCCCGGCCGACGACCCGAGCAGGCAGGACCTCGATGCGCTGCGCGCGGCATTCCTGCAGCTTGCCGCGCAGAAGCCGGCCTTCGACCGTTCCATTGCCGAGCTGCGCGCCGCCAGCGATGCGCGCCCCTTCCCCGCCGAGGCCCGGGCCGCCGCGGCGGTCTCCGCCAACCTCAAGCACTGGGGCGAGGAACTGCTGGCGGCATCGCGAACGCTCTCCGAGCGCGCCGCGCGGGGCGATGCCGGCGGCGCGCTCAGGGCGTGGCTTTCATCCGCGCCTGCCGAGATGGCTGCGCTGGCCCAGGACCTCCGCCGCGCGCAGGATGCGCTCGACCGCCTCCCGAGGCTGCACGGCGCCGAGGTGGGTGCGGCGCTCGCGGCAGGGGACTGCGCCGTCGTCATCGGGCCACCTGGCGTGGCCACGGTGCCGGGGTGGCAGCTCGTGTCCGGAAGCGCCGGCGGCGCCATTGCCTTCGACCGCCGGTTCCGCGGCGAGCAGGCCATCGCCTCGGCGATGCGCGCGCTCGTGTCGGGCGTTCCGCCGCTTGCCGTGTTCGTGCACTCCGGCCCGCCGGGGTTGCTCCGCCCCTCTCCCGATCGCCGCGACCTGGCGGCCGCGGCCGACGCGCTGCGCAGCGCGCGCTTCGAGGTGCGCGAGTGGGTGCCGGGCGACGGTGCGCAGCCGGCGGCTGCCGGCGGGCGCGCGACGGTGTGGATCGTGGTCCCGCCTGCCGACCGCGACGTGACCGACGAATCGCCCCGCGAGCGCGAGCTCCTGTCGGCGGCGCGCCGGCTGGTGGCGCAGGGGCAGCCGGTGCTCCTCTCCGTGGGGCCAAGCCTCCTCCCGCTCCTCGGGCAGCAGGACCCGTGGGCGGAAGTGCTCTCCTCGCGCGGGCTGCGTGCCGAGACGGGGCGGACCATCCTCGAGGTGGTTCCCGTCGGCCCCGAGCGCGCGGAGACCCGCACCGCGCAGGTGCTCCTCGGCGGAGAGGCGTCGACGGCGATCGGTCGCGCCATCGATGGCCAGCGCGTGCTGCTCGACCGACCGGTGCCGCTTGCATCGACCGCCGGCGGCACCGAGGCGGTGGCCGTGGTGGAGCCGTCGGCCGACCGGTGGGTGGAGGACGACTGGCGGCGAGATGTTCGTGCGCGGCTCTCGGCGCCCGCGTCGAAGCGCGTGGCCGTGCCGGTGCCGGTGGTGCTTTCGTCGGAGACGTCGGCCTCGGACGGCGGGCGCCCGGCGCGCACGGTGATGGTGGGGTCATCCGGCTGGATGTCGACCTCCGTGGCGGACGCCGCCGATCCGCTCGGCGGCGGGCGCGTCGCGCTGCGCAACCCGGGCAATCGCGAGCTGCTGGTGGCCGCCGCGGCGTGGCTCGCGGGCCGCGAGGACCTTGCCGGCGGCGGCGCTGGGCGCGAGGTGGCGCGGCTTCCGCGGCTTGCGCGCGGCGCGGTGCTTTCCGTCGGCATCGCCGAGGCCGTGCTGGTTCCTGCGCTCGTGGCGGCGGCCGGCGCGGTGGTCGTGGGGCGGAGGAGGCTGCGGACGTGACCAACCGCACGCTCATCATCCTCGGGCTGCTGTGCGCCGTCACGGTCGGTGCGTGGCTTGCCCTGCGTTCGCCCTCCTCCTCGCGAGGCGGAGCGCGCACCACGGCGCCGCTCTTCGCCGTCGACGAGATCCCCCTCGAGCGCGTGGATCGCGTGGAGGTCCGCCCGCGCGACGCGACCGAGACAGTCTTCGTGCGCACCGCCTCGGGCTGGGAGCAGGTCGAGCCCTTCGCGCATCCGGCGGATCCTGCCTCCGTGCGCGAGGTGATCGACGTCGCCGCCGCGCTCACGTCTTCGCGTGCGGTGGACCCTGCGTCGATCGACCCGGCCGCACGCACCGCGCTCGGGCTCGACCCTCCGGCGTGCGTGCTGCGGCTTGCGTGGCCCGGCGGCGAGCGGTCCATCGAGCTCGGGCGCCGGACCGTGGCCGGGCGCGCATGGGCACGCGTTTCCGGGCGCGCCGAGGCCGCGAGCGTCGATGCGTCGCTCCATGCGCTGGCGGCGGAGGGCGACCCGCGCCAGTGGCGGCTGCGGCGCCTGCACGAGCCGGGCGGCGCCGACATCGCGCGAATCGAGGTGCGCTACGGCGCGGCACCCGGGCAGCGGCTCGTGCTGCAGCGCGCGGCGGGGAAGTGGTCGCTCCTGGAGCCGGTCGCGTCCCGGGCCGACGCGGACGCGGTGCGCGGGTACCTCGAGGCGCTCGCGCGCGCCGAGGCCGACGCCTTCGCGGCCGATCGCCCCGACGACCTGGCGGCGTTCGGGCTTTCGCAGCCGGAGCGCGGCGTCGTGCTCGGGCGCGCTGGCGCGGCCCCGGGCGATGCACCGGCCGGCCTCGTGGACGTCGGCATCCCGGTCGCCGAGGGTGCGCCGGAGCGCTTCGCGCGCGTGGGCGGCCGCCCGGTGGTGGTGCAGCTTGGGCCCAAGGCGCTCGCCGCGATGTTCCCGCCGCCTGCGTTCTTCGTCGATCCGCGCGGCAGCGACGCGGTTCCGGCCGACGTGCGCGGGATCCGCTGGACACCGGCCGAGGGCCCGGGCAGCGCCGGGGCGTTCGCGCTGGAGCGCTCGCTCGATGCATGGACCGCCGACGCGGGCGGCGCGCGCGTGGCGGCCGACGGCGAGCGCGTGCGTCGCCTCCTCGCGCAGCTCTGCGAGGCCCGCGCCCCGGCGGTGGCGTTCCAGCGCATGCCGGAGGCGCTTGTGCTGGGGGAGTACGCGCTGCTCGCTGCCGACGGCAGCACGCTCGCGCGCGTCCGCGTGGCGCACGAGCCCGGCGGGCAGTGGGCCCTCGACGGCGGCGAGGGCGTGCTGCGGGTGTTCCCCGCGGGGTTCGACGTGGCGACCGACGCGGCGGCCTACACCGGCATGCGGTAGATGTCCGCTCGGTCGCCGCCCCGGTGGCCGGTCCACAGGCGCCGGAGCCCCGCGAGCCGCGCTGCATCGAACGGCGCCAGGGTCCGGGGGCCGGCATCGCCGATCGCGTGGGGTGCGGTGAAGACCCAGAGGTCGTCGATCAGGCGCTCGTCGTCAAGCCGCCGCATGAGGCGGGGGCCCGCTTCCACGAGCACGGTCGAGCACCCGAGCCCGGCGAGGGCGCGCAGGAACGCAGCCACGCCGTCGCACGGCGCCACGCGCACGCCGCGGGCGCGCAGCGCGTCCGCGCGTCCGGGGTTCGCGGCGCACGCGGCCGGCGTGCAGCCGACCACCGTGCGGTGCTCGCTCGCGGTGCGCACCAGCGCCCGGTCGTCGTCGATCGAGAGGTCCGGGTCCCACACAGCGCGCATCGGCTGCCGCCTCGCACCCACGCCGCGGACCGTGAGCAGCGGATCGTCCGCGAGCACCGTGCCCATGCCGGTGAGCACCGCGTCGACGCGCCCGCGTTCGCGGTGGACCATGGCGCGGCTTGCGGGGGAGCTGATCCAGCGCGGGTCGCCGGGTCGCCCCGCGATCCGCAGGTCCGACGACTGCGCATACTTCACGATGGTCCACGGGCGGCCCGTCCGCACGCGGCGCAGGAACGGCTCGGTGACGTCGTGGGCCTCGGGACAGGGCAGTTGGATCACGTCGACGCCCGCCGCGCGCAGCGCCGCCGCGCCGCCCGCGGCCGCCGGGTTGGGATCGCCGCAGGCATAGGCCACGCGCGCAACGCCCGCCCGAAGCAGCGCCTGGCTGCATGGACCGGTGCGCCCGTGGTGGTTGCAGGGCTCGAGCGTGACGAGCGCGGTCCCGCCGCGCGCCCGCGCGCCCGCGCGTGCGAGCGCCTCGACCTCGGCGTGCGGCCCGCCGCACCGGCGGTGGTAGCCCTCGGAGACGAACGAACCCTGCGCATCGAGCACGACGCATCCCACCATCGGGTTGGGTTCGGCACCGCCGTGCCCGCGCCAGGCGATGCGCGCGGCGCGGCGCATCCACGGGAGCAGGGCCTCGGCGCTCTGGTCGGTCACGCGGGCGCGCCGGCGGCGGGTGCCGGCTCCTCCGGCGGGGTCGCGGCCAGGCCCATCGAGATGCCGCGCTCGATGTCCTCGGCGTGGCTTGCGGTGCGCGGCAGCGGCGGCGTGGCCGCGGGCGTGCGGATGGTCGCCACCAGGACGTCGTCGTCGCCCACCTTGCCGCGCCACTGCTCGACGGCATGGGTGAGCGCGCGCGAGACGCCGTCCCGCGGGAGCGGGCGCGCCAGGAACTCCGCGATGCGCTCGATGCCGAACTGCCGTCCCGTGCGGTCGGGTGCCTCGTGGACGCCGTCGGTCACGAGCACCAGCACGTCGTCGGGGCCGAGGACGATCTCCGTCTCGTCGGCGTCGAAGTCCGCGTCGGGCACCGCGCCGAGCAGGAACGTGGTCGAGTCGAAGCGCTCCACGCGCCCGTCGCCGCGGCGCACCCATGCGGGCGGGTGGCCCGCATTGACGTAGCGCACGGTGCCGTGCACCGGGTCCACCTGCACGGAGATGGCGGTCAGGTACACGCTGTGCTTGGAGAGGGTGAGCGCCACGTAGCGGTTCAGGGAGCGCAGCACGGTGCCCGGGGTCATGTCCGGGTCCTCGGCGAGCAGCCGCTCCACCTCGCCGGAGAGCCGCGCCACGGTGAGCGCGCTCGCCAGGCCGTGGCCGGTGACGTCCATCAGCACCACGTCGAGCCGGCCCTTCTCGTCGAGGCTTGCGTGGATGAAGTCGCCGCCCACCTCGTTGGCCGGCGAGTACGCGAAGTCGAAGTCGTGGCCGCCCTCGCGCACCGGCCTGGGGAAGAGCGCCATCTGCACCGCCTTGGCCTGCGACAGCTCGCGGCGCATGGCGAAGAAGCCCTTGGTCACCATCTGCCGGTCGAAGCGGCGGCGGTGCACGCGCATGCGGTACCAGCTGACGGCAAGGCCCGGCGCCAGCGCGATCGGCGCCAGGAGCAGGGTGCGCACGATGTCCGCCGACCCCACCATCCCCGTGATCTTGAGGACCACGAGCTCGAGCATCAGCATCGAGGCGAGCGGGTACATCGGACGCATGCTCTCGCGCGGCGTCCACGGCAGGATCAGGCTCGGCACGAGGTGCAGGAAGAGGATCGTGGGCAGGCCGGCGGTGCCGAGCTCGTTCGCGCGCACGGGCCAGAGGAGGCGCATGGCGAGGTCGGTGCCGAAGGTGACGGCGCCGATCTGGAGGATCAGCCAGTTGGTGGCCTGCAGCGTCTGCTCGCGCGTCTCCAGGCGGCGCCGCACCGACACGAACGCGCGCGCGGCGATCGCCAGCGCCAGGATCGTGCCGAGCATCGTCAGCGTGAGGTACTCGGGGCCCGCCTCGCGGAGCGTGTCGAGCTGTGCCGCGGCCTCCGGGTCCTCCTCGGCGACCTCGGAGAGATCGGCCCTCGCCGACACCCGGTAGAGGAGCGCCATCGCCACGGCGAGGAGGAGCGACAGCACTTCCCACCCGAGGATCGCGCCGAGCAGCCACCCGAAGCGCCGCCGGAGCCAGGTCTCCAGCTCCCGCTCGTACTCGGCCTTGAAGAGGGTCCCGTCCGTGGCCTCGACCATGCACGCAGGGTACTTGACGGGACGCGTGCGCCGATGGCGGCGCGGCGCGCGCCCGGCTGCCGGTGCGGGGCGGCACGTGCGGTGCGCATGCGGGCATCGCGGCGGGTGACGCGCGCGAAAGCACGAAGGTCCCGCGCTTCGGCGGGACCTTCGGGAGGTTCACGGATGGGCTGGACGCGGGGCCCGTCGCGGGCCCGCGGTCACTGCTTGGCCAGCACTTCCTGCTTCAGGCGCTCCGGCATCTGGCGGTAGGTGAGCGGCTCCATGCTGGCGGCCGCGCGGCCCTGCGTCATCGAGCGCAGCGAGGTCGTGTAGCCGAACAGCTCGCTCAGGGGCACCTCGGCGGTGATCTGGCGGGTGTTGCCGCGCATCTCGCTGTCGATGATCTGCCCGCGGCGGCTGGCCACGTCGCCCGACACGTTGCCGAAGAACTCGTCCGGCGTGGTGATGACCACCTTCATGATGGGCTCCAGCAGCGCCGGGCCCGCCTTGGTGAACGCCTCGCGGAAGGCCAGCGCGCCGGCCTGCTCGAAGGCGATCTGGTTGGAGTCGACGTCGTGGTACGAGCCGAACACCAGCTGCACGCGGCAGTTGATGACCGGGTAGCCGCCGATGACGCCGCTCGCGGCCGCCTGGCGGATGCCGTACTCGACGCTCGGGATGAACTCGCGCGGGATGGAGCCGCCCTGGACCTTGTCCTCGAAGACGATGCCGTTCTCCATCTCCAGCTCCTCGGCGGCGGCCTCCTCGGGGGTGATGGGCATGATGGTGACGACGGCATCGCCGTACTGGCCGCGGCCACCGGACTGCTTCTTGAACAGGCCGCGGACGTCCTTGGCGCTGCCGGTGATCGTCTCGCGGTAGCTGACGCGCGGCTTGCCGACGTTGACGCCGATCTTCATGTCGCGCACGAGCTTGTTCTTGATGATCTCCAGGTGCAGCTCGCCCATGCCGCTGATGATCGTCTCGCCGGTCTCGTCGTTGTAGTTGGAGCGGAACGACGGGTCCTCGCGGCGGATGGTGGTGAGCGCCTCGCCGAGCTTCTTCTTGTCGTCGGCCGTCTGCGGCTCGATCGACATGCTGATCACGGGCTCGGGGAAGGTCATGCGCTCGAGGATGATCGGGTTCTCCGGGTCGCACAGCGTGTCGCCGGTGAACGAGTCCTTGAGGCCGACGACGGTCACGATCTGGCCGGGGCCGGTCGAGTCGAGCGCCGAGCGGTTCTGCGCGTGCATCTCGTAGAGGCGGGACACGTTCTCGCGCTTGCCGTTGCCGGGGTTGAGGACGCGCATGCCCTTCTCGAGCTTGCCCGAGTAGACGCGGATGTAGGTGAGCGTGCCGGCGACGTCGGCCACCACCTTGAAGACCAGCGCGCTGAACGGCGCCGTCTCGGTGTGCGGCCGGGACATCTTGATGGAGGTGTCGCGCGGGTCGACGCCCTCCACGTCCGGGCACTCGGTCGGGTTGGGCAGGTACTGGACGACGCTGTCGAGGACGCGCTGGATGCCGACGTACTTGAGCGCGGAGCCGCAGAGCACCGGGAACACCTTCAGCGCGCAGACGCTCTTGCGCAGCGACGCCTTGAGCTCCGGCACCGTGATGGTGGCCGGGTCGGTGAGGAACTTCTCCATCAGCGAGTCATCGAGCTCGGCGATCTTCTCGACCATCTCGGCGCGCCAGATCTCGGCGGTGTCCTTGAGGTCGGCGGGGATCTCCTCCTCGCGGATGTTCTGGCCCTGGTCCTCGGCGGTCCAGTAGAGGGCCTTCATGTCCATCAGGTCGATGATGCCCTTGAAGTCGTTGCCGAAGCCGATCGGGATCTGGATGGCCACGGCGTTGGCGCCGAGGCGCGCGCGGATCGACTTGAAGCTGTAGTCGAAGTCGGCGCCGAGCTTGTCCATCTTGTTGATGAGGCAGAGGCGGGGCACGCCGTAGCGGTCGGCCTGGCGCCACACCGTCTCGGACTGCGCCTCCACGCCTTCCTTGCCGTCGAACACGGCCACGGCGCCGTCGAGGACGCGCAGCGAGCGCTCCACCTCGATGGTGAAGTCCACGTGGCCCGGGGTGTCGATCAGGTTCACCTTGTACTCGGTGCCCGCGAACTCCCACGGGCAGGTGGTCGCGGCCGACTGGATGGTGATGCCGCGCTCCTGCTCTTCCTGCAGGCTGTCCATGGTGGCCGTGCCCTCGTGCACCTCGCCGACCTTGTGGATCTTGCCGGTGTAGAAGAGGATGCGCTCGGTGACGGTGGTCTTGCCGGCGTCGATGTGGGCGCAGATGCCGATGTTGCGAACCTTGCTGAGGTCAATGGCCATGGTGTTGGGTCCGTGAAGCGGGGCGAAAAATGGGTAGATCGGAAAGGATATCGCGGCCCGGGGGGTGCCACAAGCGCAAAGTCAGCGATTGGTTATTGGCTCAGACCGAGCGAACCAGCGCCGACTCCGCGATTCCGAGGTCCCGTGCGGAGGAACCGATGTCCCCGAGCCATCGGCGCCCGTCCTGCACGTAGCCGGCGGTGGGGCGCAGGTCCGGGACGTGGCGTGCGAAGAACGCGTTCAGCCGGCGCATGTGGAGCTCGCGGGCGAACTTCGCCGCCATCGAGGCGAGCGCGATCGGCAGGTGCCGTTCCTCGCCGCCGAGCTCGAAGCCGACGGTGACGGCATGGGCCGGGGTGCCCGCGGCCGGCGCAAAATCGAGCCGGTACCGCTGCTGGCCCTCGGACTCCTCGAGGATGCGGATGCGCGCGTCGGGGAAGCTCGACTGCAGCGGCGCGCGGTACTCGGTGCGGCCGCCCTGGCGGTCGAGCGCGATCCAGGCGTCGAGACCGCGGGCGGCGGCCATGCGGCGCACGGCATCGACGTGCAGCATCGCCGCCATGAAGTTGATGGTGGCCTTGTTGCCGACGGCCCCGGCCTGCGCGTTGAACTCGGCGGCGTCGATCGCGCGCACGCGGAGGGCCGCGCACTCGAGCTTCGCCTTGGCAAGCGCGGCGCGCAGCATGGCGCCGGCGATTCGGAGCGTCGCGGCGTCGTTCCCCACGGGAAGGGGGTGCCGCTCGGCGTGCCAGGGCGGGGCGGCCGCGCCCGGGCCTTCGGGCCGCGCGCCCAGCGCGGCAAGCAGCGCATCGTCCTCGGCCCACTCGGCCGGCGCGCCGGGGACGGCCGACGAGAACGCGGCGACGCCCCGCTCGAGGTGGCGGAGCGGGTGCCCGGCGGCGTCCTTCGCGCCCTTGAGCTTCTTGCTGTCCTCCACCGCGATGCGCCGGCGCCTGTCGTTGGTGCCGCGGCACACCGCGGCGGAGAGCAGGCGCCAGAGGCACGGCGGTTTGCCCGCCTCGCCCGGGGCGTCCGGCAGCACGAACGCCGCACAGCCCACGCAGAGCGGGCCGAGGAGCGGGCCGTATCCGGCTTCGTCGATGCCTGCGTACAGCAGCGGCATGGGCGCAAGGGTAGCGCACGCGCGTATGGTGTTGCGGCCATGGCTCGCGTCCTCCTCGCCATGTCGGGCGGCGTCGACAGCTCCGTCGCGGCGGCGCTGCTGCAGCGCGCCGGGCACGACGTGGTGGGCGTGTTCATGCGCCTCGGGAGCCCGGGGGAGTCCTTCGACGAGCTCGAGCGCGCCGACGCCTGCCCGGCCGCGCGCCCTGGTGCCGCGGTCGAGCTGAGGATCGGCCACCAGGGCTGCTGCTCGATCAACGACGCGGCCGACGCGCGCCTGGTGGCGGCGAGGCTCGGCATCCCGTTCTACGTGGTGAACTTCAAGAGGGACTTCGGACGCATCATCGACTACTTCGTCGGCGAGTACAACGCCGGCCGCACGCCGAACCCCTGCGTGCGCTGCAACGACTGGCTGAAGTTCGGCAAGCTGCACGACTACGCCCGGCAGATCGACGCGGAGTTCGTGGCGAGCGGCCACTACGCGCGCGTCGAGCCGGACGGCCCTGGCGGCTTCGCGCTGCGCCGGGGCGCGGACCAGGACAAGGACCAGAGCTACGTGCTCTTCGGTGCGCCGCGCGAGCGGCTCGCGCGGATGATGCTGCCCGTGGGCGGCATGCGCAAGGCCGACGTGCGCGCGCTCGCCCGTGAGCTTGCGCTCCCGGTGTTCGACAAGCCCGACTCGCAGGAGATCTGCTTCGTCCCCGACAACGACTACGCGGGCCTGGTGGCGCGCCGCACCCCGGATGCCGTGCGGCCGGGCGCGATCGTCGAT
Source organism: Planctomycetota bacterium (assembly GCA_016873255.1). GTDB lineage: Bacteria > Planctomycetota > Phycisphaerae > Phycisphaerales > SM1A02 > UBA966. Next base: position 14,842 of record VGXR01000024.1, on the reverse strand, counting down.
CTCTCCGGCCGCATCCTCGGCGAGCACCCGGGGCACCAGCACTTCACGGTCGGCCAGCGGCGCGGCGTGCGCGTGGCGATGGGCGAGCCGGTGTACGTGGTGGGCAAGGACGCGGCCACCAACACCGTGACCGTGGGCCCGCGCGGGGCGCTGCTTGCCGCGGGCTGCACGGCAGGCGACTGCAACTGGCTGGTGGACGCGGCCGAGGCCTGGCGCGAGTGCCATGCCAAGATCCGCTACAACGCGGACCCCGTGCCGGCGCAGGTGCGCGCGGTCCCCGGCGCGGGCCCGCAGCCCGACCTCGAGGTGCGCTTCGCCGAGCCGCAGCCGGCGGTCGCCCCGGGCCAGGCCGTGGTGTGCTTCGACGCCGACCGCGTGCTCTGCGGCGGCTGGATCCGCTGAGCGAAAGTCGTCCAGGAGGAACGGGACCATTTTGTACGATCCGGCGCGCATGCCGAACCTCACCATCGACGTCGCGAAGACCCTGGGCCCCGAGGCCGACGGCCTTCTCTCGCATGCGGCCAAGGTGTCGCGGTCGCTCCTCCACCTGCCCGGCCCCGACTTCGTCGACCGCTGCTTCGCGCCGAGCGACCGCAGCCCGCAGGTGCTCGCGAGCCTGCAGCGGATCTACGGCCACGGCCGCCTCGGCGGCACGGGGTACATGAGCATCCTGCCGGTCGACCAGGGCATCGAGCATGCCGCGGGCGCGAGCTTCGCGAAGAACCCCGCCTACTTCGACGGCGAGAACATCGTGAAGCTCGCGGTCGAGGGCGGCTGCAACGCCGTGGCCAGCACCTTCGGGGTGCTCGCGAGCGTCAGCCGCCGGTACGCGCACCGCATCCCGTTCATGGTGAAGTACAACCACAACGAGCTGCTCACCTACCCGAACGCGGCCTCCCAGGTGCCCTTCGGCACGGTGCGCGAGGCGTGGAACCTCGGTGCGTGCGCCATCGGCGCCACCATCTACTTCGGCAGCCCCAACGCGACGCGCGAGATCGTCTACGTGGCCGAGGCCTTCGAGCAGGCGCATTCGCTGGGCATGTGCACCTTCCTGTGGTGCTACCTGCGCAACGACGCGTTCAAGAAGGACGGCAAGGACCACCACCTGAGCGCCGACCTCACGGGCCAGGCGAACCACCTCGGCGTCACCATCAAGGCGGACGTCATCAAGCAGAAGCTGCCGGAACTCAACGGCGGCTATGTGGCGATGGGCACGGGCGGCTCGAGCTACGGCAAGTTCGACAAGCGCATCTACAGCGACCTTGCCAGCGACCACCCGATCGACCTGTGCCGCTACCAGGTGCTGAACTGCTACTCCGGTCGCATCGGCCTGATCAACTCGGGCGGCGCGAGCGGCGAGAACGACCTGTTCGACGCCGTGAAGACCGCGGTCATCAACAAGCGCGCGGGCGGGCAGGGCCTCATCTCCGGTCGCAAGGCCTTCCAGCGCCCGATGGCCGACGGCGTGAAGGTCCTGAACGCGATCCAGGACGTGTACCTCGACCCGAAGGTGACGATTGCCTGACGCCGTGCGCGCGGCCGCGGCGGCCGGCCCGGATGCGGCGCCCGCCCCGGGCGCGGTCGGGCCGGTGGCGCGCTGCCGCTGCCCGCGCTGCGCATATGCGCTGACGGGATTGCCGGGCGCGCCCGCCGACGCCTCTGGCGCTTTCTCGGAGACGGCATGCTGCCCCGAGTGCGCGCTCGAGATCCCCGCGGGCGCCCACTGCCTCGTGGGCGGGACCAATGCCGAGGTCGTCGACCCGAGCGGTTCGCGCAGCGTGCTCGCCATCGTGCTCGGGGCGGCCACGCTCATCGGCGGGCCGTGGCTCGCGATCCTCGGCGCGATGTTCGTCCTCAGCACGGTCCAGGGCTCGACGCTGCGCCGCGGCATCCCGATGAGCGTGACGCAGGGATGGGCAATCGGCGCGCTTCCCGCGCTCATCGGACTTGGGGTCGTCGGGTACTTCGCGTGGCGGCGCTGGCGGCGCGCCGACGGGTCCTCCGGCGAACGCGCCGGCGCCCGCATGCGCCGTGCGATGGTGGTGCCGGGCGCGGTGCACCTCTGGTCCGGCGAGCCGGCGTCCGATGCCAAGCCACGCAGCATCGCCGGCGGCGACATCCGCGACGTGCGCGGGCGCCGGCACATCCCGCTCTTTCGCCGCAAGGGCGCCGGCGAGGCGGGCGCGATCGACTTCGTGACGCCGTTTACGCTCTGGGCGGCCAACTACACGAACAACACGGGCAACATGGCGAACGACGGGCGGCACGCGGGCACCATGTGGCTGCTGATGCCGGGCGGTCAGCGGCCCGAGGCGCTTGCCCGGGCGCTCGAGAAGACGATCCGGCGCGCGCCCGTTGCCGTGCCGGTCGAGGTGGAGTCGAAGATGGGCGCTGCGGTGCTGACGCCCCTCGTCGACGGCAACCCCAACCGACTGGCAGTGCCGGCGCCGATCACCCGCGGCACGCCCGCGGAACCCGCGACGTGCCCGCGCTGCAGCCACCCGCTCGGCATGGTGCCCGAGGGCTCGTGGTGGGAGCCGCTCCCGCGCGACGTGCGCTGTCCACAGTGCGGCTTGGCCGTGCCTGCCGGAGCCGTGGTGGTGAGCGGGTTCCGCAACGCATCGGGCGCGCAATACCGTGGCGGCAAGGGGACCGTGGTGCTGATCGCCGGGATCATCGTCAGCGCAGCGCTTCTCGTGGCCTCGATCGGCCTTCTCGCGACGCGCGTGTCGACCGTGCTCGCGGTGGTCGTGCAGGTGATCGCGATAGCGGGGCTGCCGCTGACCATCGTCTTCGGCACGCGCCTGATGATGCGACCCGTCGCGCGCCCGCGCGCGCGGTTCCAGCGCAGCACCGAGACCTGGGTGGCGGAGCCAGGCCGCCTGCGGATCATCGGGCGCGGGAAGCGAGACGCGCCCGAGACCGTCGTGCCGGTCCGCGGCATCTCGCGCGTCACGTTCGGCCAGCAGTTCGCGCCCGACAGCTCCATCCCCGTTGTGACCGAGGTGCTCTCCGTGCGCGGCACTGCCAGGGGACTGGGGCTCGTGGGCGAGCGCTTCCTTCACGTGCCGCTGCCCGCCGAGGTGGAGGAGGACGCGGTGATCGCCGCGCTGAACGCCGCGCTCGGGAAGTGAGGCAGGTCAGCCGGGCTGGCCTGCCCGAAGCCGCGCAAGCACCCGCGCTGCAAGCGCCTCGGCACCGCCCTCGGGAATCTCGTCGAGCGTGACAGAGGCCAGTTCCTTGCGGACGCTGTCGGAGGCCACGAGGCGGATGCGGCGCTTCGAGGTGACCGCGCCCACGGCGGCGACCTGCCACGCGGGCACGTCCAAGACCGTCCCGCGCCGGGGATCGCCGCGGCGGTCGCGCTCGGTCTCGGTGACGCGGATGCCGCCGGCGGCCACGTCCCAGCGGCAGCGCGTGGAATCCCGGCGCCGGGCCCGGCGCATCAGCATCCAACAGCCGACGATCACGGCCACGCAGAGCATCGTCCCCACCCAGGCGACGGCCTGCAGGCCGCCGCCGATGATCGGCGACACCGGACCGCCAGCACCGTTCGCCGTGACCACTTGGTGGACGAAGTTCACCGCCAGCAGCACTGGCCACACCGCGGTGAACACGAACGGCAGCACCATCGCCATCAGGATGCTTTGCCGCTGCGCGTGCAGCGGCGGTAGTGCGTACCGCGAGCCCTCGATGACGATCGGCGGGCCGGCCGCGTCCGCGCCGAACGCATCGACGGCCGTCGGGGCCTCCGCGCGTCGCGCGAGCCCCAGCGACTGGCGCACGAGGTTTGCGATGCGATCGCCCGCCTCGATGGCAGCCGCGGCGTGGTCGGTGCCCGGCGGGCCGGGCTCGGCCGCCGTGTCGATGTTGATCTCCCAGGAATGCATGTCCTTGCGGCGCCCGTCGCGGCCGCGCTCCCACGTGTTGGCCACCAGGCGCGCGGCGATCCGGTCGCCGGCCCTCCGCCTCTTGCCCGTGTCCTCGGTGGCATAGACCCGGATGCTGGCGACGTCGTCGGCATCGATCCGCTTCCTGCGGCTCTTGTTGCGGACCACCTGCACCTGGCCTCGTGCACCGACGGCCATCCCGAGGTCCACGCCGGGGGAGTCCGCTGTTTCCGCCGATGAGCCGTGGTAGACGAACAGCGCGCCCGGGGTGCAGAGCCACCGCATGTCACGCGATGCCAGCGCGCCGGCGTCGTCGTCGCCCCGCTTCGGCGACCAGTACAGCCACGCCGTCCAGAGCGCCAGGCACGGCGCGACGAGGGATGCGGCCTTCAGGACGCTCCACGCGCTGAGGTTGCGCGGTCCCTGCGTGATGACCTCGGAGAGGCCACGCACGCCGAACTGCAGGAACCAGAACATGGGCAGCACGGCCAATGCCACCTGCCGCAGCCGGCGCCCGCGCGTGAGCGGCTGCACGCCGGCGGCGGTCACGCTGCCCACGAGGATGCGCGCGCCCTCCGGGATCTCGAACCCGCACTCGGGGCAGTGCACCGCGGCGGTGAACGCGCCGAAGCGGTCCGCCGGCACGCCGGCGATCGGGCCGAGGGCGTAGTCGCACTGCGGGCAGCGGTGCATGGTTTCGAGAATAGCGCCGCGCGCGCGATGTTCCGCGCATGCCAGCCGCACCGATCGCCTCCCGCGTGGCCACGCCGCTCCTCGGGAAAATGGGTCCGGGGTAACCCCGCACTTCTTTCTCCGGACGTTGATGCCGCGGGGCTCGAGTCCCGATAAAGGAGTGCGGGGTTACCCCGGACACCATTTCACGCGCGCTGGGCGGCGCGCACTGGCTTGGAGACGGCGAGCGCCTCCTGCGCGCGGCGCAGCTCCTCGGCGGCGGCGAAGTCCTCGCCGAAGCGCACGAGGCGCAGGCTGTTGGCGATGACGAAGACGTACGCCGCGGCCTGGTAGAAGGGCGTGATCCAGATGTCGATCTTGCCCGTGGCCGCAAGCGCCAGGCCCACGAGCGCAAGCAGCAGGCTGGCGCCGATGTTCACGGCCACGATGCCCTTCGCCTTGCGCGCGAGCTCCAGGAGGAACGGGATGCTGCGCAGGTCGTCGTTCATCAGCGCGACGCCCGCGCTGTTGGTGGCGATGTCGCTGCCGGAGAGTCCCATGGCCACGCCGACGTCGGCGCTCGCGAGGATGGGGCCGTCGTTGATGCCGTCGCCGACCACCAGCGTGCGGCTTCCCTTGCGGATCAGGTACTTCAGCTCCTCGTGCTTCTCCTCGGGCAGGCACTCGGCCTCGATGGCGTCGACGCCCACCGCCTCGCCGACGCGCTTGGCCACGCCGAGGCGGTCGCCCGTGAAGATCACCACGCGCCGCACGCCGAGCTGGCGCAGCTCAGCCACGGTCTCGGCCGCGTTGCGGCGCAGCTTGTCCTCGAGGCCCACGGCGCCGAGGTAGCGGTCGCCGATCATGACGTGCACGCCGCTCATGCCCTCGAGCTTCTCCTCGACGGCCTTCACCTGCGCGGCGGCCGCGGGGTTGAGCTCCGCGATCCACATGCCGCGCCCGGCGAACACGGTGCCCGACGCGACGGTCGCCTGCACGCCGCGGCCCGGCACCTCGCGGTACGCGCTGACGGTCGCGGGCGCGAGCCGCGCGCGGGCCGCCGTCTCCATGATGCTGGTGGCGAGCGGGTGGTTCGAGCTCTGCTCGGCATCCGCGGCGGCCTGCAGCAGCGCCGCGCCGTCGACGCCCTCCGCGGGCACCAGGCGGCTGACGGCGAACTTGCCGGTCGTGAGGGTCCCGGTCTTGTCCATCACCACGGTGTCGACCGCCCCGGCCGCCTCGAGCGTGCTTGTCTGCTTGACCATGATGCCGAGGCGCGCGGCCGCGGCGAACGCGGCCACCATCGCGGTGGGGTAGGCGATCAGGAGCGCGCCGGGCGTGGTGACCACGAGCACCGTGATGGCGCGCACCGCGGCGGCGTCGCGCACGGCGGGGTCCGAGCTCTTCGACGTGAAGAACCACACGAGGCCAGCCACCATCAGCACCACCGGCACGTAGTAGTTGGACAGCTTCTCGATGAGTTCCTGCCGCGCGGTCTTCGACCTCTCCGCCTCGCGGATCAGGTTCTCGACCTTGCCGATGGTGGTCTGCCCCGCGACCGCGGTCACGAGGATGTCGAGCTGGCCGGTGATGTTCGCCGTGCCCGCGTAGACCTGCGTGCCCGCCTGCGCCTCCACGGGAACGCTCTCGCCCGTGAGCGACGCCTGGTTGATGGAGCTTGCGCCCGCGGTCACCGTGCCGTCGACCGGCAGGTTCTCGCCGGGACGGACGCGCACGGTCATGCCCGTGCGGACCTGCGCGAGCGGCACCTGCCGCTCCGCGCCGTCCTCGCCGACCAGGCGGGCCTCGTCGGGGGTCAGCTCCACCAGCTCGCGGATGGCGCGCTGCGCACCCCACGCCGTGCGGCTGAGCACCAGCTCGGCAAGCCAGAGGAAGAACGCGAGGAACCCGGCCTGCAGGAAGAAGTTGTTGGCCATCGCGGCGAGCACCGCGAGGCTCGCCAGCGCGTTGCCGCCGGGCCGGCCCTCGCGCAGCTCGCGCACCGCGCCCGCGAAGAGGGGCGTGGCCACCACGATCGCGCCGATCGCCGCGGGGACCTGGGTGACGTTCTCCGCGAACCCGAACAGTGCCGATGCGAGCCACGACACCAGGAGCAGCATGCCCCCCGACAGGGCCACCACGAGGCGGCGCTCGAGCTGGCTCCCGCCCGAGGCAAGTGCCTCGGCGGCGGACGCGGGTCGTGACGACGGTTCGGCGGGATCCATCCCGGCGACGGGGGCGGTGCTCATGGCCGGGAATGGTACGCCGCGGGTGGCGGCCGGGCAGCGCGCGGGCGCCGCTACCCCACGCGCTCCGCGCGCGCCTCGCGGCCCATGAGGTCGCGGATGGCCTCGGCCGGGGTCTTGCCGTGGAAGAGGATGGACTCCACCGCGCGCACGATCGGCATGTCCACGCCGTGGCGCGACGCCAGCGCAAGCAGGGCATGCGACGTGGCCACGCCCTCCACCACGCTGTCGGTGCGTGCAAGGTAGGACGCGAGCGACTCGCCGCGGCCGATGGCCTCGCCGCACGAGCGGTTGCGCCCCTCGGGGCTGAAGCAGGTGGTGGCGAGGTCGCCGACGCCGGCGATCCCGAAGAAGGTCTCCGGCCGCGCCCCGAGCGCGGTGCCGAGGCGCACGATCTCGGCCAGCCCGCGCGCAAGCAGCGCGCTCTTGGCGTTCGAGCCCAGGCCGAGCCCGTCCACCATGCCCGCCGCCAGCGCCACCACGTTCTTGGCGGCGCCGGCGATCTCCACGCCCACCACGTCGTGGTTGGTGTAGATGCGAAGCCACGGCAGCGAGAAGGTGCGCTGGACGCGCTCGGCGAGTTCGGCGTCGGCGCTCGCGCTCACCATCGTGGCCGGGAGCCGCGCGGCAAGCTCGGCCGCGATGGTCGGCCCGCTCAGCACCGCCACCCGCCGCGCGCCGCCAGCCTGCGGCACGGCCTGCGCGATCACCTCGCTCGGCCTGAGCAGCGTGCCGTCCTCGATGCCCTTTGTCACGCTCACCACCGGCACGCCGGCCGCGAGGTGCGCGGCGGCGTCCTTCCATGCGGCGCGCACGAACTGCGTGGGCACCGCGTTGACCGCGAGCGTCGCGTCCGCGAGCGCGGTGCGCGCGTCCGGCTCGAACCGGATCGCGGCCGGCAGCGCAAGCCCCGGCAGCCTCGGCGAGCGGCGCGATGCCGCCAGCGCACGGATGGCCTCGGGAAACGGGCCCCACACGGTGGCGGGCACGCCGCGCTCGGCGAGCATGGCCGCCATCACGACGCCCATCTGGCCGTCGCCGACGATGGTCACGCGTTCCTGCGCCTGCTCCGCCATGGGAAGGTCACTCCTCGTCGAACTTGCGCTGCACCAGGCCCACCAGCGTGGCCAGCGCGACGTCCGCGCCCTCGCCTTCGCAGGTGATCTCCAGCTCCGTTCCCTGCGTGGCCGCCAGCAGCAGCATCTGCATGATGCTCTTGCCGTCCACCACCTCGTCGCCGTCGGCGCGCCGCACCCGCACGTCGGCTGCGAACGCGCCGGCCGCGTCCACGAACGCCATCGCCGGCCGCGCGTGCAGCCCGAGCGAGTTCAGGATGGTGGTTCTCGCGCTCGGCACCGGTCAGCGGGGCTGCGAGGCGGAGTCCGCCTCCTCGAGGAGGCCCCACACCTCGGCCGGGGTCTTCGCCTGGCGCAGGAAGCGCCGGAACTTGTCCTGGGTGAGCACGCCGAACACGCACTCCATGGCGTCGATGTGCTCCTCCGGCCGGTCCTCCGGCGAGAGCAGCAGGAACACCACGTGCACGGGCTGCTTGTCGAGCGCATGGAACTCGATGCCGCCCGGCGCGATTCCCACGGCGGCGAACACCCGCTGCACGTCGGGGGTCTTCACGTGCGGGGCCGCCACGCCGTGGCCGAAACCCGTCGACCCGCGCTTCTCGCGCTTCACCACCGCCTTCGCCAGCTCGTCCGCCAGCGCCGGCTTGACCGCGCCGTGGGCGGCCAGGCCCTCCACGAGCTCGCGGATGGCCTCGTCGCGCTTGGTCGACTTCAGCGGGGCGATGATGGCCTTCTCGACGACGATGTCGCGGAGCTTCATGTTCTCTGGATCCGATTGGGGCGATAGCGCTGACGGCCGCCGGCTGCAGCCGACGACGCGTGAGGTTACAGGATGGCGGGTGCGCCGGCGGGCGGCGTCAGCCGCGCCTGCGCCCCTGCCGGAGGTGCTTTCTGGCGCCGCGGACGCGCTCCTTCCACTCGTGCAGCTGCCGCACGGCGCGGTCGGTCACCAGGTCGATGCACGCGTAGAGGTCGCGGTCGTTGCTGTTGGCCACGAAGTCGCGGTGGTGCTCGACGTCGCTGACCACCTCCACGTGGTAGCCGTTGGGGATCCGCTCGATGATGACCCGGATCTCCTGCAGCCGGTTGAAGAAGTGCGGGAGCTTCGCCATCTTCCGCTCCACGTAGTCGCGTATTGGCTGCGTGAGGTCCATGTGCTTTGCGCTGATGGTGACGTGCATGACGCGTCAAGCCTCCGATGCGAAGGGGCCCCTGCGAGGAAATGACCCGCGGATTCCCGGGCCCGGGAGGCCCGCGGGGGTTGCCTGCATTCCGCCGGCCTTCGCCTGGCGGTCGAATTCGAGCGTGGCTGCGCGGCGGTCCGCGCCGCGGCGGAACGTGACCGGCGCCTCGGGGACGCGGATCGCGCCCGTGGCCTGTGCCCACTCGCGCGGCGAGCGCACCGGCACGCCGTCGATCTCGAGGATGACGTCGCCCCTGCGGATGCCCGCGCGGTCGGCGGCGCTGCCGCGCTCGACCTGCGTGACCTCCACGCCGTCGGTGGCTGCCCGCACTTCGACGCCGACCTGCCGGTCGCCGCGCCCCGCCGCCACGTCGACGGCGGCCCTCGCCAGCGCCCACGCGCGCCACGCGCGGTCGAAGTCGTCCACGGTCATCGCGAACGCGTCCTCGATGGCGCGCCGGCCCGTGCGGTCCTGCGCGAAGGTCTCCACGTAGCGGCGGTACCAGGCGCGCAGCTTGCCTTGGTCGGCCATGAACTCGAACACGCTCCGTGCCACCGGGTAGCACGCCTGGCTGCGCCCCATGAACTCGTCGGGGCTCATGGAGACCAGCTGCGAGACGGGAAGCGCACGCCGGTTGCCGGCCAGCCTGCGCGCCTGGTTGTGGCGGTCCGTGGGCAGGAAGCGGATGCCGCCCTCGGGCGTCAGCTCGTACGACTCGTACAGCGCGGCCAGTCCTTCCTGCACCCACATGGCGTGCGGCTGCCCGAGGCGCTCCATGTGCCCGAAGTGCATCGCGTGCGTCCACTCGTGGCGCAGCACGGTGCCGATGTCGGCGGTGACGATCCGCCGCAGCGGGTGCTCGTACATGCCCGCGTTGGCGGGGTTGTCGGCGAAGATCCGGCGCACGTCGGCGGGCGTGGCCACGGCCACGAAGAGATCCACGTCGGGCAGCGCGTCGAAGAGGGTGGCCGCCTGCTGGTCCGCCTGCGCAGCAAGCATGCGGAGCATGTCGGCGTGGCTCTGCTCGTCGAGGCACGTGGCGTAGGCGATCCGGTGGACCTCGTCGACGCCGTAGCGGTACGCGCTGCCGGGGTGCGCCGTGCGCCAGGCGTCCTGCTGCTCGCGCGCGCGACGGTCGGCGCGGTGGCGCGGCGCGGTCTCGCCGGGGAGGAGGCTGCCGCCGCCCGGTGCCGCGGCGGGCGACGCTGGCACCGCCGGCGCGGACCCCTTGCGGCCCGGGCCCGATGGCGGCGCGGACGCGGGGCGATCGCGGATTCCCGGGGCAGTGTCGTCGGAGACCGACGACCAACTGGGGGACGACCGACCGGAGGATGCTCCGGCGAGCGTCAGGACCGCGATGGCGGCAATCCAGGGACGCATCGGTCGCTTGCCGAGGCTACGACTGACCCGGGCGAACGTTTGCGGAAATCAGCGCGGTGTTGCCGATTTTTCCGCCGTCCCAGCGCCGTGCCCGGGCGCCCAGGTCGCCAGGACCGTGCGCAGCGCCTCGGGGTAGGCCAGGCACTCCTCGCGGAAGACCCGGTCTGCCAAGGTGTTGGCCGTGTCGTCGGGATGGACCGGGCAGGTCCGTCGCAGGACCGTCTCGCCGTGGTCGTACTGGTCGTCCACCCAGTGGACCGTGCAGCCGCTCTCGCGGCGCCCGGCCGCCAGCACCGCCTCGTGCACCCGGTCCCCGAACATCCCCGCTCCCCCGAACTCCGGGAGCAGGGCGGGGTGGATGTTGAGGGCGCGCCCCCGCCACGCATCGACGCGGAAGCGGCGCAGGTAGCCGCAGAGGCAGACGAGCTCCGTGCCGTGCGCCCGCAGTGCCGCATCGACACGGTCATCGAACGTCGCCGCCGGCTCCGGTGCCACCACCTCGACGTGCACGCCCGCCGCTCGGCAGCGCTCCGCTGCCGGCGCATCGGCGCGCATCACCACGCAGACCGCGACCGTCGCCGGCACCTCGCCGCGCTCGCAGGCGCGGGCGACGTTCTCGACCGTCCGCCCGCCGCGCGAGGCGAGCGCGCCGATGCGCACGAGGCGCGTCAGTTGCACGCACCCGTCTGCCACATGAGAAACGACCACTGGTCGACGGCGTCCGCCACCCGCTTCTCGAGCGGCTTGCCGGCACCGTGGCCCGCTTCGCGGTCGACCCACAGCAGGATGGGCTCCGCCGACGGGTCGCTCGCGGAGGTCGCCTGCAGCACGGCGGCCATCTTGCGGGCGTGCAGCGGGTGGACGCGCGAATCGTTCTCCCCGGCCGTGAAGAGCACCGCGGGGTACTTGGTGCCCTTCTTGGCGTTGTGGTAGGGGGAATACGCGCTGAGCCACTTGAAGGCCGCGGCGTCCTCGCTCGAGCCGTATTCCGGCACCCAGTAGCGCGCGAGCAGGAAGTCCTGGTAGCGAAGCATGTCGCAGAGCGGCACCGCGCTGATCGCCGCGCTCCAGAGCTCCGGCCGCTGCGTGACCGCCACGGCCGTCAGCAGGCCGCCGTTGGAGCCGCCCATCACCGCCAGGTGCGCGGCAGACGTGTACTTTTCGGCGCACAGCTTCTCGGCCATCGCGTACAGGTCGTCGAACACGTTCTGCTTGTTCTGCAGCATGCCGGCCTTGTGCCAGGCATCGCCGTACTCGCCGCCGCCGCGCAGGTTGACCACCACGTAGATGCCGCCCCGCTCGAGGAACGGCACGATGGTCGGGAGGAACTCGGGCTTGAGGCTCACGTCGAACCCGCCGTAGCCGTAGAGCACGCACGGGTTGCTGCCGTCCATCTTGGTGCCGCGCTTCATCACCACGAACGCGGGTACCTGCGTGCCGTCCTTGCTGGTGGCGCGCACCTGGGTCACCTCGATGTCGTCGAGCTTCGCCGGCACCTCGGGCTTCGTCCAGACCTCGGGCTTGTAGGGCTTCCAGAACAGGTCGCAGCGGTACACGGTGCGTGGGCTGTTGTAGCTCGCGAAGCTCAGGAACATCTCGGTGTGCTTGCGGTCGCACTGCACGCTCGCGCTGCCGAGGCCCGGAAGCGGCACGTCGCCCGCGGGCTTGCCGTCGTACTTGTAGGTGCTCACCAGGTCGTGCGCGTCCTTCTGCCAGACCACCACGATCTCGTCCTTGCCGAACTCGACCTGCGCCATCACGGCGTCCTTGCGCTCGGCGATCACGTCCTTCCAGTTGGCCTCGGCGGGGTTCCCGAGGTCGACCGACACCAGGCGCGTGTTCGGCGCGCCGAGGGTGGTGGTCATGTAGAGCGTGTCGCCCACCACCTCAACGGGCGTGAACTGCGCGCCGCGCCCGACGGCCACGGCCACGCGGGCGTCGCGGCCGTTGCGGGCGTCCTCGAGCTTCACGGCCCACAGGTCGTTCTCCGTCCATCCGCGGGTCATGCCCAGCATCACCCACCGGTCCTCGCTCGTCAGCGCGCCGAAGGGAACCTCGGACGGCTTCTCCTGCTTCAGGAGCACCGGGTCCTTCTCGACCGGCTCGCCGAGCTTGTGGAAGCACACGACGCGGCTGTAGGGATCCTTGGGGTCGGTGAGCTTCGAGTAGATGAACGCATCGCCCCACTGGTTCCAGCCGCCGAAGGTGACCTTGCCGGAAATCTCGTCCTTGAAGTGCTCCTTGGTGTCGGTGTGCATCACCTTGAGCACGCTCATCTCGCTGCCGGCCTTGCTGGTGCCGTAGGCGAACTTCGACCCCTGCCACGAGGGCGACCACCAGTCCATCGACGTGAGGCCGGTGGTGTCCAGGATGTTGGGGTCGATCACCATCTCGGCACCGACGTTGGCGCCGCCGTTGCGCGCGTACACCGCGGGCTGGTTCATCTTGCCCTCGCGCATCGAATAGAAGTAGTACGGCCCGCGGATGGTGGGCACGCCCCAGCTGGTGATCTGCATCAGCGGCGTCAGCTTGGCGCGCAGCTCCTCGCGGCAGCGCAGCGGGTCGAGGGTGCCGCGCAGGTGCGCCAGCTGCGCGTCGGTCCACGCCTTCACCTCGGGCGAGTCCTTCTCGAGCGGCTCCAGCCAGCGGTAGTCGTCGGTGACCTTGGTGCCGGCGTAGTCGTCGGTGACGGGCGCGGCCTTGGTTTGCGGCGGGATGGCGAACGTTGCGGCGAGCGTTGCGGTGATCAGCATGGCGGGGAGGATACCGCTCCGTCCTGCGGAAGGCGCGTCAGCGCGCCGAGGCGATTCGCGAGCTCGGCGCGGTTCCTCACGCCGAGCTTCGCGTAGATGCGCTTGCTCGTCGTGGCGACCGTGTTCGGCGACAGGCCGAGGCGGCGCGCAAGGTCCGGGCGGCTGGCGCCGTGCGCGAGCGCGATCGCGATCTCCTGCTCGCGCGGCGAGAGGCTCGATGCGGCGCTCTCGCTTGCGGCGCGGGCGAGTGCGCCGGCCGAGCGTCGGTCGGCGGCGATGATCCACGGCATCGGCAGGAGCGGCGTCCGCAGCGGCGTCACCTTCATCTCGATGACGTGGTCGCAGAGCAGCGGCTCGATCGGATCGCCGACGACGCAGTCCGTTGCGATCTGGTTGATGAACTCGTCCACCGCGTGCAGGCGCCTGCGTAGTTCCTGAAACTGGTCGGCGCGGAGCCGGAACTTGCCGCGTGACTCGTAGGCAACGGCCCCCTTCGCATCGGCAACGCTTGCGCCGCGCGCCTCCGCCACGGCCTTCGCGAGGTCCGCCGTCACGGCGTCGAGGTGTCGGCCGATTGCCCGCGCCTCGGCACGGTCGGCGGTGTCGAACACGACCATGAACTGCTGGCACGCCACCTCGTACGTCGGCTTCCGGCGGTCGGCACGCGCGGGAAGCGCGCGGACAAGCCCTGCCCCCGCGAGTTCGTCGAGGATCCCCGCGAGCTTCGAGGCCGGCACGCGGGTCGCGGCGGCGAGCTCGACGAGCGTCGCCGGCCGACGAAAGCACCGCAGGACCTCGAACACGCCGCACCGCTCGGGGGTGCCGATGGCGGCGAGGGATCTGGCATCACGGACGTCGATGGCGCAGGTGCCGGGCGGAATGGCCGGCATGCCGGGAGCGTCGTTCATGCTTGTGGCCGGGGCCTGGTCGTCGGATTTCATCGGAGGCCCATTATGTCACCCGCACGGGTCAGTTGGCGGCGCTTCGCGGGACGATCGGGTGACACCGCGGAACGATGTCCTCAATCTTCCGTCCGACGCGCCACGCGCTGATGGAGACGAGGCGTGCGCTGCGTGTCGGAGGATGGAGGCGTCATTGATCGGCCAGGGCGGCCGGTCACGGGGCATGGGCCGTTCGCCGACGGACTCGGCTGCTTGCGGCCGGCACATGGAGTGTCGGCGCGCCATGGAGCTTTGCTCCGGGAGCTTCTGCAATGCGTATCTCGAAGACTCTGATGACGGGTGCCGTGGCCGCCGTGGCCGTGGCGGGGACGGCGAGCGCGTCCACCGTGATCGACAACTTCACAAATGCGGCGTCCCCCTCTGCTTCTTCGCTGGGGCCCTACGGTTCCGGCTATAACGGCCTTGGGACATTTTCGAACACTGGTCAGACCGGTAGCGGCATCGTCGGTTCGCGACTCCTCTATGACAATGCACGCGACGGCGGCACGGTCGCTTCCACCATGTCGGGCAATGGCCAGTGGCGCGCGGTTGTCACTTCTGGCCCTCCGGCGAGCTTTAGCGACACGCAGCTGATTTCGCAGTACCGGTTCGGTTCCGTGCTTGACTTCTCGCAGGGCTTCAGCATCACCGGTTCGGGATCTGCGTCGGGTGGCGGGACCTACACCTATGACGACGGAAC
>VGXR01000023.1 GCA_016873255.1 Planctomycetota bacterium | reverse complement strand
GAACCTGGTGGCGGGCACCAGCTACTACATCTGCGTGGGCGGCTTCACCGGCACCTCCGTGGTGAACGGCACGCTCAACATCAGCGGTCCCGAGGCCAGCCCCTGCCCCGGCGACCTGAACCTCGACGGCGAGGTGAACGGCGCCGACCTCGGCCTGCTCCTCGGCGCGTGGGGCGCGTGCCCCGGCACGCCGTGCCCCGGCGACCTGAACCTCGACGGCGAGGTGAACGGCGCCGACCTCGGCCTGCTCCTCGGAGCGTGGGGGCCGTGCCCCTGAGCCAGGCGAAGGCCTGACGAAGCGCAGTGGTTCTTCCACCGCCCGCACCCCTCGGGGTGCGGGCGGTGTGCTTCGGGCCCCATCGGGGCCCCGCGCCCCCCGCCCCGTATCCTCCACCCCGCCATGGACGGCGACCACTCCAGCTTCGACCTGCTCTTCAACCCGCGCCTCAACAAGGGAACCGCCTTCACGGAGGCAGAGCGCGAGCGGCTGGGGCTTGTCGGCCTGCTCCCGGACAACGTGGAGGATTCGGGCACGCAGCTGGAGCGCCAGCGACTGCAGCTTGCGCAGAAGCCGAACGCGCTCGAGAAGTACATCTACCTCTCCGAGCTGCAGGACCGCAACGAGCGCCTGTACTACCAGCTGCTGACGAGCGCACCCGCCGAGTACATGCCGCTCGTCTACACGCCCACCGTGGGCGAGGCCTGCCAGAAGTTCGGGCACATCATGCGCCGCCCGAAGGGCCTGTACGTGAGCTACCGGCGCAAGGGACGCATCCGGGAAATCCTGCGCAACTGGCCCGTTGAGGACGTGCGCTTCATCGTGGTCACCGACGGCGAGCGCATCCTCGGCCTCGGGGACCTCGGCGTGTGCGGCATGGGCATTCCCATCGGCAAGCTCGCCCTCTACACCGCGTGCGCAGGCGTGCCGCCGCAGCACACGCTGCCCGTGATGCTCGACGTGGGCACCAACAACGAGGCGTTCCTGGAGGACCCGCTCTATCCGGGGCTTCGCATGAAGCGCATCGAAGGCCCGGCCTACGACGAGTTCGTCGACGAGTTCGTGCAGGCGGTGCAGGAGGTGTTCCCGCGCTGCTGCATCCAGTTCGAGGACTTCACCAACCGCACGGCCATGCCGCTGCTCACGCGCTACCGCGACCGGGTGTGCTGCTTCAACGACGACATCCAGGGCACGGCTTCCGTGGCGGTGGCGGGGCTCTTCGGCGCAAACCGCATCCTCGGGAAGCAGCTCCGCGACCACACGTACCTCTTCTTCGGCGCGGGCAGCGCGGCCGTCGGCATCGCCGACCTCGTGTGCCAGCAGATGGTGCGCGAGGGACTGCCGCGCGCCGAGGCCGATCGCCGCTGCTGGCTGGTGAACAGCCGCGGGCTGGTGACCGCGGAAACCACCGGGCTCAGTGAGTTCCAGCTGCCCTTCGCGCACCCGCATGGAGCCACCAAGGACCTCGCGCAGATCGTGGAGACCGTGCGTCCGAGCGTCCTGGTGGGCGTCAGCACCATCCCCCACAGCTTCAGCCGCGCGGTGATCGAGGCCATGTCGCGGATCAACGAGCGGCCCGTGGTCTTCCCCTACTCGAACCCCACCTCCAAGAGCGAGTGCACCGCGCAGGAGGCCATCGAGTGGTCCAGGGGCAAGGCGATCTTCGCCTCGGGAAGCCCGTTCCCTCCGATCCACTACCGCGACCGGCTGTTCGTGCCCGGCCAGGGCAACAACGTCTACATCTACCCCGCGGTGGGGCTTGCCGTCTTTGCCACCGAGGCCAGCCGTGTCACCGACGAGATGTTCCTCAGGGCGGCCGAGAGCCTGGCCGCGCAGGTGACCGACCAGGACCTGGCGGTGAACCTCATCTACCCGCCGATGGCGAACATCCGCGAGGCGAGCGTCGAGGTGGCGATCCGCGTGGCGGAGCTCATCTTCGACCGCGGGCTGGCGCGCGTGCCGCGCCCGGCCGACGTGGCGGAGTTCGTGCGCGCGAGGGTGTACGACCCGGCCTACCGCTGAGGTGCGCCGCCGCACCACGCCGCCCACGCATCGCGGAGCGCGCCATGGAAGCGCGCACCGTAGGCATCCACGTCGAGGAGCGAGGACGCACGCAGCGCCCCGCGCGCTCCGGCGCGCCAAGCGACCAGCCCCTCGCGGTCACGCGCAAGGCCTGCGGCGATGGACGCGAACTCCGCAGGCGTCCGCGCAATCCAGCCGGGCTTCCCCGCGGCGCGAAGCAGGCTGGCGCCGACCCGTGCCGCGTGGCGGTCGCCCTCGAGCGTCACCACCGGAACGCCCATCCAGAGCGCCTCGCACGTGGTGGTGGTGCCGTTGTAGGGCGTGGTGTCGAGCGCCACGTGCACGCGCCCGTAGAGCGCGAAGTGCTCGGCAGCGCCCGCGGTGTACGCGACCGTCTCGAGGCGCTCGGGTGCGATGCCGCCCGAGGCCAGGCGTCGCTGGACGCGCTCGCGCGTGGACGGGTCGGCGATGGACTTCGACTTCACCAGGAGCCGCGACCCCGGAACCGCGTCGAGCGCCGCTGCCCAGAGCGCGATGGTCGCATCGGTCACCTTGCTCGTCAGGTTGAAGGATCCGAAGGTGACGGGCCCGTCCGCGGGCGGCATGGAAGGCTGCCCGGCGTCGGCGCTCGGCACGTAGCAGAGGAAGCACGGGTCGATGCGCAGGAGCCGCTCGGTGCACAGGTCCTCGGCGCCGGCCGGATCGGTCACGGTATCGACGATGCGCCAGTCGACCGCGGGATGGCCGGTGGTGTTCGGGTAGCCGATCGCGGTCACGATGACGGGCGCCGGCTTGCGGTCGAGCGCGGCAAGGCGCCCGCCGCGCGTGTGGCCGCTCAGTTCCACGAGCACGTCGATCCCCTGCTCGCGGACGGCGCGGTCGAGCGCATCGTCGCTGAGCATGGCGGCCTCCACCCAGGCATCGCTCATCTCGCGGAAGCGCGCCTGCACGGCATCATGCGGCGCCGGGGCCGATGACGAGAACGACACGAGCGCGTCGCCCGGGAGCTTGGTGCGGTAGATGGGCTCGGCGAAGAAGCCCACCGAATGCGTGCGCAGGTCTCCGGAGAGCACGCCGATCCGGATCGGGCGCGCAGGGTCCCGCGGACGGTCCGGCGGCTGCATCTGCGCCCGCGAGATCCGGTCGCGATACGCGCGGTGCTCGGCAGCCAGCTCCACTGCCGGAAGTGCTGCGTAATTGAGGGCGAACGCAAGCCGCCCCCGGAGCTGCTCGTGTGCAGGCGATGAGGCAACGGCCGAGCGCAGCCAGTCGATGGCCTCGGGCAGCCGGTCGGCCGCCTCAAGCGCGCTCGCGGCGCAGAGCGCAAGCTCGGGCCACGTCGGCCGCAGGGCCAGCCCGCGGCGGCAGGCCTCCACGGCACCGTCGGAGTCGTGCACCTCGGCGAGCGCCAGCCCCAGCCCGAGGAAGGCACGCGCATAGCTCGGGTCGACTTCCACGGCGGCGCGGAACTGCGCGGCTGCGTCGCGCGCCCGCCCCGCGCCCATCAGCGCGTTGCCCAGGTTGTTGCGGTACCCGGCCACCTGCGGCGCGATGGACACGGCGCGCTCGAGCTGCACCACCGCCTGCCCATGCTGGCCGGACTGCGCCAGGAGGAGCCCCAGCATCTGCAGCGCATCGGCATTGCGCGGCTGCACGCGGACCACGGTGCGCACCGCGGCGATGGCGGCATCCAGCCTGCCCGACTGGGCGTCCTGCAACGCGCGCTGGAGGGTCTGCTGGCTGGACATGCGTGCCAGCCGGATCGTAGCGGCGGCGTGCTCAGGGCTCCGACGGCAGCCGATATCGCAGGAGCACCGACGAAGGCATCGGCGGATACGCGATGCTCGCGCGGAAGGCGATGAAGTCCCCGAGCGCCCATCCCGCACGCCGGACGACGCGTTCCACGAGCTCGGTGCGGTCGGGAAGCGCCTCGGAGTCGAGGGTCTGCACCGAAGGATCGATGCGCTCGATGACCTCGGTGATCGGGAGCCTGTAGTTCTCGCGGGTGGCCGGGTCGGACTCGAGCGTCCCGAACGGGCGTCCGTACACCGCCAGCTCCGGCGCGAACTCCGCCAGCATCGAGCGGTGCACCAGCACGTCCATCTGCACCAGCTCCGTGGGCAACGTGACGAAGGCCATCATCTCGCCGTACTCGGGCTCGGTGGCGCCGGGCGGCGCGTAGCGGCCGAACACGCCGCGCTCGATCGAGCCGAACACGAAGGTCACCGCGCCGCGCTGGCCGATCGGGCCATCCACGAGCTCGTGGCGGATGTCGCGGTCGGTGCGCACGCTGCGCACCTCGGCGCCGGGCGGCGAGCAGAACGAGCGCATGATGAGTGCGGGCTCGTCGGGCGAGGCGGGCGGTTCGATCGGCGAGAAATCGCGCGGCCGCGCCTGCCCCTCGCCACCCAAGCCGTAGTGGCTGAATCGGAAGATCGGCCATCCCTGCACGGGCCGCAGGCGACGGAGGTCATGCAGTCCGCCGACGAGCACGTCGTCGAGGCGGTCAGGCCGCCCGGCGGTGGGCGCTAGCACCTGCAGCATGGAGCGAACCCGCGCCTGCAGTCCCCAGATGCCGGAGTTGCCGCGGAACGCGAGCTTGCGCGACACCTCGAGCGCCTTGGCACCCTGCGCCATCCCGTCGATCAGCAGGTCCAGCGTGGCGCGGTCACCGGCATGCGACCGCATCATGGCGTCGAAGGACTCGAAGTCGCGCCGCACCGGCCCCGTCACCGCGGTGCCGGCACCCTCGCGCTCCATGGCCGTGAGCAGGATGCCGATGCCCTCGGCGCCCGGGATGGCCGGGACGGCCTCGAGCGGGTCCGCCGTCTGCAGCAGCTTCGCGATCTTCCAGGTGAGGTTCTTGTTGAGCCGGAACCTGCGCGCCACGTCCTGCGGCTTCGCGACATCGGCGTCGACCACGCCGTAGAGCGCACGCAGCGAGCCCTGCAGCGCCACCACGCAGGCACTGCAGTGGGGGGCGAAGTCCTGGGCGACGGGCGGGGTCACGGCCGCCGGAGCGTAGCCGCGCCGCAAAACGACCGGGGGCGTGGCGGATCCGGGCGGGACCATGGCCGCTTACGGGCAGGGGCCCCACTGCCCGAGCAGCGCGCCGAGGTCGAAGCCGGTCACGACGCCGTCGTTGTCGATGTCGCCGACCCCGGACTGGCCCCAGTTGCCGAGCAGCAGGCCGAGATCGAGGCCATCGACCGTGCCATCGAAGTTGACGTCGGCGGTGCAGGGAGCGCTCGCGGGATGCAGGTCGAGCACGAAGATCACCTGCTGGCCGACCGCATCGCGGCCCGCGCCCACGATCGTCTTGCCGTCGGCAGAGACGTCGAGCGGCAGCGAGAGGCGAAGACCGTCCGGGACGGTGATGCCGTTCTCGACCGCAAGCACCTCGAGCGCGACGAAGCCGCGCTCCTGGATCCATGCGTAGCCCTCGCCGCTTACCGCCGGAGGGCCCCAGCGGAAGAAGCATGAGACCACCGAGCCGTCCGCGCTGCACCCCGTGGCGTAACCGGGCGCGAGCTCTGGGTCCGGACCGAGCGGCACGGCCTTGGAGGCTGCGGTCCAGCGGAATGGCACGCGCCCCTGACCGTCGTTGAAGTCGCCGAACCCGAAGACGACGCTGCCGTCGTCGGTGCTGCACTGCGCCTCGCCCATGCGGACGCCGGTCGGCGACGCCAGCCGCGTCTGCACGCCGTTCACCCAGAAGCAGCCCTGCCGGAACCCGGTGTCGATGTCCTGCCAGCCGAACACCAGCGAGCCGTCGGCGTTGGTGCCGTTGGCGCGGGTGGTCCAGCCGAACCACGAGAAGAGCGTGCCCATGGTGCCGCCCTCGCTCCACTTCATGGCGCGGTGCGTGCAGAACGACGGATAGACGCCGCCCACCACCGTGCGACCGTCGCCGGAGATTCCCCATGCGGTGGACGAATTGATGTCGCAGTTGAAGCCGAGCGTGCCGATGGTCTGCCATGCGCCGGCGGCAATGTCATGGGTCGCGGCCTCGACCTTGCCGAGATCGTTGAGGACGTTCCCGCACAGGCGCGTGCCGTCGGTGGAGATCTGCGCGGATCCGCCTGCGCCCTGGATCCCCGGCGGGATGCCGCCGATGAAGATCGACCCCGTGGCCTTGGTCCAGTAGAAGTACTGCGCGCCGTAGCCGACGACGACCGAGCCGTCGCCGCTCACGCCGGTCATGAAGCCGCCGGTGGCCTGGATCACGGTGAGATCCGCGGCCGACGCGCGCGAGGCGACGGCGAGCGCGAGGAGCAGCGAGCAGGAGCGGAGGTCGGTCACGGGCAAGGTCCCCATTGTCCGAGCAAGAGTCCAAGGTCGGCGCCGTCCACGACGCCGTCGTTGTTGAGGTCGCCCGGCCCAGGCGTCAGCCAGGCTCCGAGCAGAAGTCCGAGGTCGGCGCCGCCGACGAATCCGTCGCCATCGAGGTCGGCCGCGCATCCGCCGCCGCCCGCGCGCAGGTCAAGCACGAACGTGACGTCGATGCCGAGCGCGGTGTTGCGGCCGGTGCCGACGATCGTCTTCGCGTCCGAGGACATCGAGAGCGGCAGCGAAAGGTGCACCTCAGGAGGGACGGTGACGCCAGCCTCGGCGGCGACCGTCTCGAGGGGGACGTATCCGCGTCCGGCGATCCAGAGGTACCCCTCGCCGGATGTCGGCGGCGGTCCTGCACGGAAGTAGCAAAGCACGCGCGATGCATCCGAGTTGCAGTCCGTGGCCGAACCCGGCAGGACCGGGTCCGGTCCGAGGCCGAGCCCGACGGTTCCGGTCGCCTGCGTCCAGCGGAACGGCTGGCGGAGGCCGTTGATCGTTGCATAGCCGACGATTGACTGGCCGTCCTGGGAGGCCGCGACCGACTCGCCATAGAGCGTGGCGGCTCCGCCCGGCGCGGGCAGGCGCGTCTGCACCCAGCTCGTGCCGCTCTGCCGCCAGAAGCACGGGCGCCACTGGCCCGTGTTGTCGGCCTGCCATCCCACGACGGTGTTGCCGTCACCGCTCACGTTGCTCGCGCGGCAGCTCCACCCAAACCACGACTGCATCGCGGCGATCGTGCCCGTCGAGCGATCCCAGCGAAAGCCGCGCGCAGTGCAAAGGCTTGGGTACCCAAGCCCCACCACGACGTTTCCGTCCGCGGACATGCCCCACGCCGAGGTCGAGGAGATGTCGCAGAAGGAACCGAGGTTCGGCCCATTCGTCCATCCGCCGCCGACGATCGAGAAGATCGAGGCATCGGCCTTCCCGGCCGGGCCGATGTTCCCGCCCGCGAGCAGCGTTCCGTCGGCGGAGACCCGCCCCGTGCCGCCCGCGCCCTGTGAGCCCGGCGCAATGCCACCGACGAACACCACGCCGAACTCGCTCGTCCAGAAGAAGTACTCGGTCCCCGTGTTGCCGACCACGACACGACCGTCATCGCTCACGTCCGTCAGGTAGACGGACTGGCCGCCGGGGACGGGGATCAAGGTCAGCGAGCCCGCATCGGTGCCGGTTGCGAGCGCAGCTGCGGCGGCGAGAACGAGGTAGGAGGTTGGTGCGTCCTTCATGATTCCGTCCCGTGGGGATGGCAGGCGGCGGCTGAACGAAGGCGTGCGGGTCGCCGCCGAAGGCTGACGACCCGCACGCCTCGAAGGGGCACGCGGAAGGCGATCAGGGGCACGGGCCCCAGGCACCGAGCAGGATGCCGAGGTCGGCGCCGTCCACCTGGCCGTCACCGTTCAGGTCGGACGGGCAGGCGCCGGCACCGCACGGGCCCCAGGCGCCCAGCAGGATGCCGAGGTCGGCGCCGTCCACCTGACCGTCGTCGTTGAGGTCCGACGGGCATGCCGGCGCGGGCGCAAACACCCGCGCACGCAGCACCATGTAATCGGTGCCCGTGGGGGTGTCCGGGTTGGCGTCGCTTGCGTTGGTGACGAACCAGCCGCTATCGCTCAGGCCGGTCGAGCCGCCCGTGCCGTTCTGGCCGGCATTGCCCATCGGGAAGAAGCTCTTGAGCGCGTAGCCCGTCACGTCGGTCGAGCCGGTGCGCATGAGGAGCCGGACGCCGGAGGAGGCACTCCAGGCATACAGCGCCGTGTCGTCGACGCCGGGATTCACGGCGCCCTCGAGCGGCATGCGCACGACCATCTCGCCGTTGGCGTTGATGTTCGGGCCGCTGGAGCCGGCGTAGTTGGTGGCGTAGAGCACGCCCGCCGGCAGGCCCGCGGCCTGGGTGCCGCCGCGGAAGATGGGGGTCATCGCGTTGCTGGACAGGTCGAAGTCGACGCCCACGCTGGAGGCACTCCCGCCGGTCAGGATGCCCGCGTTGAAGATCACGTGCCCGTTGGCCGCGAATGCCAGGCCGGTGCCGTTGATGTTCGAGAGCGTGCCGCCGTTCCAGACGGACGACGCGTCGCCCTCGCGCAGGAGGACGCGCGAGCCGCCGTTCGGGTCGTAGAGGCAGAAGACCAGGTCGTCCGCGGTGGTCACCGACGGTCCTGCAAGGGTCGCGGTGAACACGAAACGGCCATCCGAGGCAAGGCCGCGGCCGTTCACCGTGAAGGTGCCGGCGAACGTGGCATCGGCGATTCCGTAGGCAGCATCGCCTTCGCGCACGGCGATGGACCGGGTGCCGTTGCGCCACAGGAGCACGGCTGCGTCGTTGGCGGTGGTGACCGAGCCTCCCGCGAGGGTGGCCGTGACCAGCACGGTGCTGTCGTTGATGATGCCGCTGAAGGAGCTGACCGCGGTGAGGTAGGTCCCGCCGGTCAATCCGGGAGCGGCCTGGCCGCGGCGGAAGAGCAGCTCGGCACTGGCCGGGCCGGCGGTGCTCAGCAGCCAGAAGCCGTTGTTGTTGGCGGTGGTGCCCGTGGTCACCGTGTCACCGCCCGCCGTCGCGCTGTACCAGACCATCTTGCCGGTGGCGCTGATCCGTGCGGTGGACGTTGACAGGTTGGTGGAACCGAAGTTGGAGGTCAGGTACGTGCCCGCCGCGGCGCCGGGGGCCTGCATGCCGACCGTCGCAAGCATCGAGGCGGTGCCGTCGGGGCCCACCAGCCAGAGCGCGCTGTTGTTCTGCGAGGCGCCGGCCGTGTGGACGATGTTCGGTCCGTTCAGGCTGCCGCCCACCACCATGTAGCCGGACACCGAGGTGGAGTACGTGGTGGTGATGCCGTTGATGCCGGTGGAGGTGTTGAACACCGAGTTGGCGGGCGCGCCGGCGAGCGCCGGGCTGCCGTTGCGCGCGATCAGCGCCATGCTCCCGGGCGTTCCGCGCAGCAGCACGCGGTTGTTGGCGTTGGTGAGCGTGGTGTCGGCATTCTGGATGGTGTTGCTGACGATCACGCGGCCATCGTTGTCGATGCAGCCGTTGTTGAAGGCGCCGGGCACCCAGACGGCGCTCGGCACGCCGCCCACGTTGGTATCTGTCGACTGCCGGGCGACGTACTCCCACGTCACGGACTGCGCCACGGCCGCGGCGGTCGCGGACGAGGCGGCAAGGACGGCGATGAACGAACGATGAGTCATGGACGAAGCTACTGAATGCTGGACCGCACGAACACCAGACGCGCCGGACGGGCACGGTGGCTTTCCTTAAGGAACGTAAGGTGACGCAGGATTGGCTCAAGCGAAAGCCAAAAACCACTGACATCCAGTGGATTTTGTTATAGGACGTCTTCAGGCACCCCCCCGGCTACCCTCCGCCGCGCCCCCATGACCCTGCTCCTCGTCTGCGCCGCCCTGGCCTACATCATCACCGTCTACTTCCTGACCAACCCGCTCGGGCACACGCGGAGGTTCATGTGGCGGCGGTTCGTCAACTGGTTCCCGCTGGGGATGACCTACTCGTTCCTCTACATGGGGCGATACAACCTCTCCGTGGCGGCCGTGGCGCTCGGCACGCTCATGGACAAGAAGACGTTCGGCCTCGTGACCGGGTCGGGGCTCACGACCTACGCCGTCGGCCTGCTCTTCGTGGGCCCGCTCGTGGACCGGCTCGGCGGCAAGCGCGGGATGCTGATCGGTGCGATCGGCTCGTCGATCTTCAACTTCGCGATGGCCATCGCCGTGTACATGAAGCTGAACGGCACCCTGGACGTCAGCATGGGCGCCGCGCTCGCGGTCCTCTACAGCCTCAACATGCTCTGCCAGAGCTTCGGGGCCGTGAGCACCATCAAGGTGAAGAGCTACTGGTTCCACGTGCGCGAGCGCGGCACGTTCGGGGCGATCTTCGGCACGCTCATCTCGATGGGCGTCTACTTCGCCTTCGACTGGGGCCGGGCCATCGCGGACGCCGTGAAGCTGGAGCAGCCGGAGACGCCCACCTTCGCGCGCACCGTGCTGAACAACCTCTTCGCGCTCGACGGGCGCACGGTGCCCGCGCTGTGGCTGATCTTCGTCATCCCCGCCGCCATCATGCTGGTGTG
The DNA here is from genome assembly GCA_016873255.1 of Planctomycetota bacterium. Taxonomy (GTDB): domain Bacteria; phylum Planctomycetota; class Phycisphaerae; order Phycisphaerales; family SM1A02; genus UBA966. The sequence goes on along the minus strand of VGXR01000023.1, from coordinate 28,243 downwards.
GGCGCTGATCGACGTGATCGTGCTGAAGGACACGCCGGACCAGGCCGGCTTCGACCCCCTCGATACGCACGATGCATCGAGCGACGAGATGGCCGGCGACCCGACGCGCAAGGACGGCTACTTCCAGCTGATCTGGCGCGTCCTCTCAAACCCCATCATCCTGATGATCGGCGTCATCGAGCTGACCTCGGGCGTGCTGCGCGACGGGATCCTGAGCTGGTACCTCCTCTTCGCCAAGGAGACCGGGCTCGGGGTGGAGACCATCACCGTGAACTGGGGCTTCTGGGGCGCCGTCACCGGCATCGCCGGCGGGTTCGCGGCGGGCTGGATCAGCGACCGGTTCTTCCACTCGCGGCGCGCGCCGAGCGCCGCCATGATGCAGGTGATCATGTTCGCCACCACGGGCACGATGATCCTCTGCCTGATGCTGGTGCCCATCGATGCGACGGCCGCGTCCGCCGGCGCGGCGCCCGGGTCGTTCACGGCGTGGCTCATCAACGCGCGCCCGGTCATCATCGGGGTCTGCGCAGTGACCACGATGATGGCCGTCATCGGCGTGCACAGCATCATGTCCGGCACGGCCACGGCCGACTTCGGCGGCAAGCGCGCCGCGGCCACGGCCACCGGCATCGCCGATGCCTTCAGCAAGCTCGGCGGTGCGCTGCAGGCGTTCGCGCTCGGGTTCCTGGCCACCAGGGACTGGTCGTACTGGCCGATGTTCCTGTTCCCGTTCACGATCCTCGGACTGGTCTTCGCCATCCGCATGTGGACCCTGCTGCCCAACGCCACGCGCAGGTACCTGGCCGAGGTGGAGGCGAAGAAGCTCGCCGAGCGCCAGGCGAAGCAGGGAATGTGAAGTGCCGCACCTGGCTGATCGACCCGACGAAAGCCACAGCCCATGACCACCAAGGCCTACGCCGCCCGCTCCCCTACCGCACCGCTCGCACCGCACTCCATCACGCGGCGCCAGCCCGGGCCGACGGACGTCGAGATCGACATCCTCTTCTGCGGCGTCTGCCACAGCGACATCCACATGGCGCGCAACGAGTGGGGCGGCGCCGAGTACCCGGTGGTGCCCGGGCACGAGATCCTCGGACGGGTGACCCGCGTGGGCGCGAAGGTCACCAAGTTCAGGGCCGGCGACCTCGCCGCGGTTGGCTGCATGGTCGACTCGTGCCGCACGTGCGATTCCTGCGGCAAGGGCCTCGAGCAGTTCTGCGCCTCCGGCGCCACATTCACCTACAACGCGCCTGACAAGCACCTCGGCGGCATGACCTTCGGCGGCTACTCGGAGCGCATCATCTGCGACGAGGACTTCACGCTGCGGGTGCCGGCCAATCTCGACCCCGCGGCCGCGGCACCGCTCCTCTGCGCGGGCATCACCACGTGGTCGCCGCTGCGCAGGTGGGGCGCAGGGCCGGGCAGGAAGGTCGGCATCGTCGGCCTCGGAGGCCTCGGGCACATGGGCGTGAAGTTCGCGCGCGCGCTCGGCGCGCACACCGTGCTCTTCACGACGAGCGCCGGCAAGGTGGCCGACGGCAAGCGCCTCGGCGCGCACGAGGTGGTGCTCTCCACCGATGCCGACGCGATGGCCGCGCACGCGCGCACCTTCGACCTGATCGTCGACACCGTCTCGGCGGACCACTCGCTCGACGCCTACATGCAGCTCCTGAAGGTCGACGCCACGCTCGCCCTGGTGGGCGCCCCGCCGAGCCCGCAGCAGATCAGCGCGTTCAGCCTGATCATGCCGCGCCGGAACCTGGCGGGATCGCTGATCGGTGGCATCGCCGAGACGCAGGAGATGCTCGATTTCTGCGGAAAGCACGGCATCGTGTGCGACATCGAGCGGATCCGCATGGACCAGGTCAACGAGGCCTGGGACCGCGTGGTGAAGGCCGACGTGAAGTACCGCTTCGTGATCGACATGGCGACGCTGAAGGGCTGAGGCGGGCGCGGCACGAAATGAGGGCGGGCTACCATTCCCCGCATGACTCGTCGCGCCGCGGTCGTTGCCGCCGTCCGCACCCCCATCGGCCGCCATGGCGGCTCGCTCGCCGGCATCCGGCCGGATGACCTGGCCGCGCATGCCATCCGCGCCGCCGTGGACCGCAGCGGCATCGACCCGGCGCTGATCGAGGACGTCTACTTCGGGGCCACCAACCAGGCCGGCGAGGACAACCGCAACGTGGCGCGCATGGCGGCGCTGATCGCGGGCCTGCCCGACTCGGTGCCGGGCGCCACCGTCAACAGACTGTGCTCCTCCGGCCTGGAGGCCATCCACATCGCCGCCCGCATGATCGAGTCGGGCCACGGCGACGTCATGGTGGCGGGCGGCGTGGAGTCGATGAGCCGCGCGCCCTACGTGCTGAGCAAGTCCGACCAGGCCTTCGGCCGCTCCCAGGAGCTGGCCGACACCACCATCGGCTGGCGCTTCGTCAACCCGCGGCTCTCGGCCATGCACCCTCCCATCTCGCTCGGCGAGACCGCGGAGAACGTTGCGCGCGCGCACCGGGTCTCGCGCGAGGACCAGGACCGCTTCGCGCTCGCAAGCCAGCAGCGCTGGGCCGCCGCGCAGGCCGCCGGCCGGTTCGCCGACGAGATAACGCCCGTCGAGGTCCCGCAGGGCAAGGGCGGCGCGAGGCGCTTCGACACCGACGAGCATCCGCGCCCGGACACCACGCTCGAGAAGCTGTCCGCACTGAAGCCCGCGTTCTCGAAGGCACCGGACGCCACCGTGACCGCGGGCAACTCGTCCGGCATCAACGACGGCGCGGCGGCACTCGTCCTGGTGGAGGCATCGCGCGCGAGGGCCCTCGGGCTCACGCCGCTTGCCATCGTGGGCGCCGGCGCCGCGGCCGGCGTCGACCCGGCGCACATGGGGATCGGCCCCGTGCCCGCGGTGCGCAAGCTCGCGGCGCGCGCCGGCGTGGACGTGGCGTCCTTCGACCTGGTCGAGCTGAACGAGGCCTTCGCGGCGCAGGCGGTGGCGTGCGTCCGCGGGCTGGGGCTCGACGAGTCGCGCGTCAACGTGAACGGCGGCGCCATCGCGCTCGGCCACCCGCTCGGCGCAAGCGGCGCGCGCATCGCCGTGACGCTGATTCACGAGATGAGGCGCCGGGACGCGCGGCGCGGGCTGGCTTCGCTCTGCGTCGGCGTCGGGCAGGGGCTCGCCGTCATGTTCGAGCGCGAGTGAGCGCGGCGGTCAGGCCTTCGCCATCCGCCGGAACCCGCTCTCCATCGCCGCCACCAGCGCGTCGACCTCGGCCTCTCCCATCGGCGTGGAGAGCATTCCCGTGCACGTGCCGACCATCAGGAATCCCTCGGCGAAGAGGTGCTCGAGCATCAGCTTGAGGCGCTTGCCCTCCTCGGGCGAGGCGTAGGCCTCGCGGTAGTTGGCAGGCACCTGCGCCTTCATGTGGACGCGGAACATCGAGCCGCCGCCCGTGACGCTCGCGCACGCACCGGTGCGACCGATCGCCTCGGCGATGCCATGGCGCACGCGGTCGCCGAGCGCGTTGAGGCGCTTCACCGCGGCACGGTCGAAGTGCTCCATCGCCACTCGGCCGGCGGTCATGGTGACGGGATTCGCGGAGAAGGTGCCGGAGAGCGGGAAGAGGAGCTTCGGCGCCGCCGGGTTGAGCACTTCCATCACCCCGGCCCGTCCGGCGAGCGCACCGACCGGGAAACCGCCGCCGATCATCTTGCCCATCGCGGTGAGGTCGCCGTGGATGCCGTAGCAGTCCTGCGCGCCGCCGTATTCGGTGCGGAAGGTGATCACCTCGTCGAGCACCAGCAGCGCGCCGTTGCGCGCGGTCCATTCGCGCATGGCCGTGACGAACGCCGGCGACGCGGGCTTGAGGCCCACGCGGTGCGGCATCAGGTCGAGCAGCACGCATGCGAGGTCATCGCGATGCTCGTCAAGCAGCGCGACGGAGCGGTCGACATCGTCGAACGGGATGATGACCACGTCGTCCATCGCCGACTGCGGCGAGCCATGCACCAGCGGCACGCGGTTCGGGTGGTCGACGCTGCCCCAGTCCTTGGGCGTGGAGCCCTGGCTCGTCTCCACATAGTCGTAGCCGCCGTGGTAGGCGCCCTCGACCTTCGCGATCTTCGGGCGGCCCGTGAATGCGCGCGCCGCCTTCAGCGCGGCCATCACGGCCTCGGTGCCCGAGTTCACGAAGCGGATGCGGTCGAAGCCGTCGCTGCGCGAGCAGATGTGCTCGGCGTGCAGGACCTCCTGCTCCGTGGCCATCATGAACGCGGTGCCGCGGCCGAGCTGCGCCGCCGCGGCCTCCACCACCGGCCCGTAGGCGTGCCCGTGGATCAGGGATGCCACGTTGTTGGCGAAGTCGATGCGCGTGACGCCGTCGATGTCGGTGACGCGGCAACCGGCGCCGTGCGCCACGTACGGCGGCACCGACGACCAGAGCACCGTGTTGCGGCTCACGCCTCCCGGCATCACCTTCTTGGCCCGCTCGAACAGCTCCGCGCTGCGGCTGCGGTCGGCGGTGGCGGTTTCGGCGGCGGCGTTGGTGGCCATGTCAGGGTCCTTGCTGGCGCATGCGGTCCCGCAGGAGCGGCGCGCCGGTCCGTTCCTTGACGAATTCATAGGAAACGCCCGGGGCGAGTTCCAGCAGCTCGAACCCGCGCGGCGTCACGTCCACCACGGCCAGGTCCGAATAGATGCGGGTGACCACGCCGCGCCCGGTCAGCGGGTAGGTGCAGCGCTCGACGAGCTTCGGGGTGCCTTCCTTCGTGACGTGCGTGGTCATCACGAAGACGCGCTTCACGCCGGCCACCAGGTCCATCGCGCCGCCGACGGCCGGTATGGCGTCGTCGGCGCCGGTCGACCAGTTGGCCAGGTCGCCGTTGGCCGCCACCTGCATGGCGCCGAGCACGCTCAGGTCGAGGTGCCCGCCGCGGATCATCGCGAAGCTGGTGGCCTGGTCGAAGAACGCGGCGCCGGGCATCATGGAGACGCGGCGCTTGCCGGCGTTGATGAGCTCTGGGTCGCCCTGCCCGGCCGCCGGCGACGGGCCCATGCCGAGCAGCCCGTTCTCCGTGTGGTAGACGAGGGTGCGGCCCCCGGGCACGAAGCGCGCCACGAGTTCCGGGATGCCGATCCCCAGGTTGACGTAGGACCCGCTGGGGATGTCCTGCGCCACGCGCTCGGCAATGCCGTCGCGCGACCAGCCCACGGCCGGCGCGGCATCCGCGGCGCGGTCCTTCGGCGCGGCGCTCATGGGTAGCTCGCCCCCGCCTCGTTGAGCGCGCTCTCCAGCGCGGGCTCGGCAACGTGCACCACGCGGTCGACGAAGATGCCGGGCGTGACCACGGCCTCGGCATCGAGCTCGCCGGCCGGCACCACCTCGGCCGCCTGCACGATGGTGCAGCTCGACGCGGTGGCCATCATCGGCGCGAAGTTGCGCGCGGTACGGTGGTACATCACGTTGCCGTGAGTGTCGGCGACGCGGCCCTTGATGAGCGTGAAGTCAGCGCGAAGGCCATGCTCAAGCACGTGCTCGCGGCCGTTGAAGGCGCGCGTCTCCTTGCCCTCGCCGAGCGGCGTGCCCGCCGCGGTGGGCGTGTAGAAGGCCGCGATCCCAGCGCCGCCCGCGCGGATTCGCTCGGCGAGCGTCCCCTGCGGCACGAGCTCCAGCTCCACCTTGCCCGCGCGGTAGAGGTCGGGGAACACCGTCGACCCGGCGGTCTTCGGGAACGAGCAGACCACCTTCCGCACCCGCCCGGCGCGCAAGAGCGCGGCCAGGCCCACGAGGCCGGTGCCGGTGTTGTTGCTGACCACGACGAGGTCCTTCGCGCCCTGGTCGATGAGGGCGTGGATCAGCTCGATCGGGCTCCCGGCCTCTCCGAAGCCGCCGATCATCACCGTGGCGCCGTCGTGGACGTCCGCCACGGCGTCGCGCGCGCTTGCAAACCGCTTGTCGATCATCGGCAGGCCGGTGCGGGCGCCGAGGCACCGTGCGTCACCCGCGCCATCTTGACGCGCGAGTAGTCGTAGAGGCCCGCCTCGTCGAAGAGCACGCGGTCGTTGTAGCCGTCGAACCACAGCGCCTCGGGGTTGCGGCCCACGATGCAGACCCTGCCCTTGTCGGCGGCCTTGCCCGAGCTGCGCAGGATCTTGAAGAGCACCACGCCGTTCTCGCTGCCCGTGAGGCCGGGGATCGGCTGGTTGGTGACCGCGTTCACCTCGGTCTTGCCCTTGTAGTGGGTGATCGAGAGACGCGCGTGCTGCTCGACGCCCGACAGGCCCTTCTGCGACTCGTTGAGGATCTGCCACGCGCGCTCGATCGGCACGTTGAACGAGCGGTACGCGATGATGTCGCGTCCGCAGAAGAAGTAGTGGTTCTCGCCGCCGGCACGCTTGAACTCGCGCTGCAGGATGCGCAGCGCGTCCGGGTCGTCGTTGATGCCCTTGATGATGGGCGACTGGTTCTCCACGCTCAGCCAGCCGCGCCCCGCGAGGCGCCGCATGGCGCTGCCGGTGGCCGGCACCCACTGCAGGAAGCCCTGCCCGTTGCGGATGTACTCGCCGCCCGCGTCCTTTGCGAGGAACTCGTCGGGGTGCTCGAAGTGCACCACGATGTGCAGGCCCACCTCGGGATAGTTCCTGTGGAAATTGTCCAGCATGGCCACGAACGAATCGTCGAAGCGCTGCGGATAGAAGGCCATCTCCTTGGTGCCGATGCGGATCGACTCGATGCCCGCCTCGGCGAGCGCGGCGAGCCAGGCGGCGATCTTCGAGTTCTGCAGCACCATCGGGTCGCCGCCGGACATCAGGATCTCGCGCAGCTTCTCGCGGCCGCACACGGGGTGGCGACCGCCGTTCTGCTCGACCGCCGCGTTGAAGCGCTTGATGTAGGCCACCACCTCGGGGATGTTGGCGAGGCCCTTCTTGGCCACGGTGCCGTCCTGCCGCTTGATCTCCTTGCGGGCGATCAGCTCCTCGCGGTAGCAGAAGCGGCAGTGTGCCGAGCACGTGGAGATCACGTACAGCAGGCCCATCTCGTACTTGTGCAGCATGCCCTCGACGGGGCTGTAGTCCATCTGGAATCCGGGATCCTCGCTGCCTGCGAGGTCGAGCGTCTCGGCCGGGTCCGCCTTCACCAGGCGCCGCAGCGGGGCGCTCTGCTTGGCCAGCTCGAAGTAGTGGCGCGTCACCTTGACGGGCATGCGCTTCTCGAGGTCGCGCTCGGTGCCCTTGAGGACCCGCAGCTGCACCAGCTCGTTGGGCGTGTACAGGCCCATCATGTCGGCCGGCACCTTCTCGCTCAGGAAGGGGTCAAGGCCGTTGATGATGTCTCGCTCGTGGCGGGTGTCCTCCACCGTGGCCAGGAAGGCCTTCTCGCGGTCGGTCGGGGCGTAGTCCGGCGTTTCGGTGGCGGTTGACATGGGGAGGTCCTTGCAGGCCGACGGGGCCCGGTTGGGGGAGTGACACAGGTCAATCGGCAATGATAGGAGTGGAAGGCACAAAGCCCGCGGTGGAAAGGCTTATTGGCCGCACGCACCCCACGCGCCAAGCAGCAGGCCGAGGTCGAAGCCGTCCACCGAACCGTCGGCATTGATGTCGGCCGGGCACGGGGTGCCTGCACAGGCGCCCCACGCCCCGAGCAGCAGCCCGAGGTCGAACCCGTCGACCATGCCGTCGTCGTTCAGGTCCGCTGGGCACGGCACCGTCGGTCGCGGCAGGTCGAGGATGAATCCCTGCACCCCGGCCGAGGTCCGTGCGGAACCCACGATGGTGTATCCGTCGCGCGACATGCCAAGCGGCAGCGCCATGCGCGTCCCCGCGGGAACGCTGATGCCGTTGTCCGCAGCGAGCACCTCGAGCGACACCAGCGCGCCGTCGATCCACAGATACCCCTCTCCGCCCGTCGAGGGCGGGAACTGCGTGCGGTAGAAGAGCAGCACGCGGCTGCCATCGGCGCTGATGGCCGTCGGGAAGGTACGAGTCAGCGACGGAATGGGCGTCGCGGGCAGGTCAATCGTGCCCGTGGCCTCGCTCCATCGCCAACCGCGGAAGCCGTTCACCGATGTGCCCTGTCCGATGACCCAGTTGCCGTCGGCGCTCACGGCGCCGGCCTCGCCGAGCGCAGCACCCGATGCGGTGGTGATGAGCCGCTGCACGCCATCACGCCACACCGCGCCCTGGCGCGCGCCCGCCGCCGTGTCCTGCCATCCGGCGATGACGCGCGCATCCGCGTTGCATGCGTTTGCACGCGACGGCGATCCGGCAACCGTCGACCCGAGGTCAACGAGGCCGCCCGACGCATTGAAGCGATATGCACGCGCCGCGCACAGGTTGTGCCAGCCGAGTCCGACCATCGCGCTTCCGTCGCCCGACACGCCCCAGCAGCTGGTGGCGCCAAGGTCGCAGCTGAAGCCGAAGTTGCCGATGCGCGTGGTCTGGCCGGCGGCGATGTCGTAGAACGCACCCTCGGTCTTGCCGGTGTCGGGATTGATGACCGTGTAGCCCATGCGCGCACCGTCGTCGCTGATGCCGGCGCTGCCTGCTCCGCCCGCCGACGGCGTGATGCCGCCGATGGGCACCAGACCCTGCGCCGCGGTCCAGTACCAGAACGACGACTGGCTGTACCCGACCACCACGCCGCCGTCGGCGGAGGCATCGGACGGTGTCAGACCGAGCGACCCGAGAAGCGTGAACGAACCCGTGCTCCCGCCGGCGAAGGCGTGAGAGGAGGCGACGAGCGAATAGGCGGCGATCGTCGGCAATCGGCGCAGTGCGAGCGGTTTCATAGTCCCGGTTCAACATACACCCGGCTTGACCTTTCCCCAACATCAGCCACGAGCGTCGGCCAGGCACTCGGCCACGAAATCAAGCGATGCCGCGGCGGGTTCCGCGGCGATTCAACCGTGGCGTAGTCGATCGAGGCGTCGGGTGCCGCGAACGGTCAACTGCGACAGCGCGCGCCGCGGCGACACGCCCCGCGCCGCCTCCGGTCCTGCTGGCTCTGTTCAGCCCACGGACACCCTCAGGGTAAGCGGGAAGAGGAAGGGACGGAAAGGGAACGTCAAGGCGTCCTCGCGGCACGGAAGCCCAAGCCGTAGAAGACACCGACGCCGGCGGGCGTGTCGGCGGTACGGGACGACGAGCGGCAGTAGTAGGAATTGACGCTCCACGATCCGCCACGCAACACCCGATACGGCCCTGTCGCAGGCCCGGGCGGATTCGTCGACGGCGAAGACTGGTAGTAGGTCGCCTGGAACCGGTCGTTCACCCACTCGTACACGTTCCCGCTCATGTCGTGCAGCCCGAGGGCGTTCGCCTGCTTTCCGCCGACCGGGTGGGTCTGGCTAGACGAGTTCCCGTTGAACCACGCGATGTTCCCGAGCAGAGTGTCGTCGTTCGTGCCGTTCGGGTACCCCGAGGACGATTGGAACGCCGTCGTCGTGCCAGCTCGATATGCGTACTCCCACTCCGCCTCCGTCGGGAGACGAAGCCCGGTCGACGAATTGAAACCCTGGATCATGTTCCACGAGACCTGCTCCACCGGACGCAGGGGAACCTGGCCCGCCGGGACATGGACGCTTGCGTTCTGGAACAAGGACGGGTTCGACCCCATCACCGCCGTCCACTGCGCCTGCGTCACCTCGTAACGACCCATGTAGAACGCGTTCGTCAGCGTCACCGCGTGGACGGGGTACTCGTCACTCTCGCACCCGTACTGAATCGACGCTGAGCACCCCATGTTGAACGTCCCCGGCGGCACCAAGAGCATCTCGATCTGCGTCTGCGTGTGCCGCACCCGCCAGGCGTACCCCGTCGCCACGATCGCCGACCGGTACGCCGCGTTCGTCACCACCGCCGGATCGGGGGTCGCCTCGATGAGCGTTGCCCACGCCGGCACCGTGACCAGGACATAACTGAACCCACCCGCCACCGTCGCCGTTCCCTTCGCTCCGGTCACGACCACGTCCTGCGGGCCGAGCGACCCAACCGGCGTCACCGCGGTTACCGTCGTCGAGTTCACCACCACGACGTCCGAGGCGGGAATGCCGCCGACCGTCACGCTGTTCACGCCGTTGAGATAGGCCCCCGTGATCGTGATGGGAGTTCCCCCCGAGAAAACACCGACGTTCGGCGTCACCGAACCCACCGACAGGGCCTGGTAGGTGAACACCGTTCCCGCCGTCACCGTGCCCGCCGGGGTGGTCACCGCGACCTCGGCCGCGCCCGCGGAGCCGGGCGGGGTGACCGCCCGGACCGCCGTTGGCGAAACGACCTCGAGGCCCGTGCAGGGAACCCCACCGACCCGAACCTCGCTCGCGCCGCCGAGATTCGTGCCCGTGATCGTCAGCAGGGTGCCGCCGAGAATCCCGCCTTGGGTCGGCGAGACCGACGAGATCGACGCGAGGCACAGCCCCCAGTTGCCGAGGACAAGCGTCAGATCGGCGCCGTTGACCTCGCCGTCGCCGTTGACGTCGCCTTGGCAGTCCTGCCCCGCCACGGGAGAGACGCACGCCGTCACCGCTGCCAACACCAGGCCGCCGAACAGGACTCTTCGCATTGTCTACTCCGGGTTGAGGGAACCCCCGCCACTTGCAAAGTAGACGAAAATCACGACGGGGCAAGCCGAAAGTCTGAGAACGCGCAAACCCCGACCGGTGGTTATCGAACCGGGGCGACGACGACGAGGCGTGGCCTCTGGCCGCTGCGGTCGACGCAGTAGCCGAGGGCGGGCACACCACCAGACCACTCCCCCTTGCGGCAATGGGCGGCAATCTTGGTGCGAACGCGCTTGCGGATCATCTCGCGCTCGAACTGGGCGAGGGACGGGGGATGTGCAGCGTCGGGCGGCCCATCGACTGCGCCGTGTTGAACTGCTGCATGACGGAGACGAACGACACCTTGCGCCGGTCGAAGACCTCCATCACCAGCTTGAAGTCGATGAGCGACCTGCTCATGCGGTCGACCTTGTAGACGACGACGCAGTCGACGTGGCCTGCCTCGATGCCAGCTGGGAGCCGCTTGAGCGCCGGGCGCTCGAGGTTGCCGCCGGAGAGGCCGCCATCGCCGTAGCGGGTCGGCAGCATCGTCCCGCCCTCGGTCGCTTGGCTCTTGATGTGTGCCTCCACGCCCTCGCGCTGGGTGTCAAGGCTGTTGAAGTCCCGGTCGAGCCCTTCCTCGGTCGACTTGCGCTGTTAGGTCGCGCAGCGCATCGCCTTGCATTCGGGCCGATCCTTCTCGCCCCTGCTGCAGCGCTTGATCACGCGCGCGCGGCGGCGCGGCCCGCACGTCAAACTCACGCGCCAGCGCGTCGGCCAGTCCCATCGCCCCGAGCTTCCTGCGCTCGGCCCCCACGTCGAATCGCTCTCCGGTGGCGGTCATCGTGCCTCCCCTGCCCGCGGGCTTTCCGCGACCGGCACAGTGACGCTCGACTCGGCCGAGAGATCAAGGGATGTCGCGGCGGATTCCGCGACGATTCGCCCGTGGCGCATGTCGTCGAGACGGCGCGTGCCGCGTGCGAGGAGTCTGGCCGCCGGCCGAGGCCGGCGCGAATGCGCGAGGTGAAGCTCAGCGGCGACGACGCGTGCCCGCGACACCCGCGAGGCCGAGGAGGGCCACCGCGCCGGGGGCGGGAACAACGCCGACGCTCACGCCGTTGAAGGTCGCCGCGTAGATCGTGTCGCCGACCACGGAGATGCCGTAGACGAAGTTGTCTCCGAGCCCGTTGGCGGTGGTGTAGTTGCGGAAGGTCACGCCGCCGTCATAGGAGATGCTCACGCCGCCGCCGGTCGCCGCGTAGATCGTGCTTCCGGCTGCATAGACACCACCGACCCAGTTGTCCCCAAGCCCGCTTGCTGTGGTGCGGTTGACCCAGGTGCTGCCGCCGTCGCTTGAGATGCTCAGGCCGCCGTTGCTGATCCCTGCGTAGATGATGCCGCCGCTTGCATAGACGCCGAGGACGGCGTCATTGCCGCCAACGCCAAGCCCGTTGGCACTGCTGTAGTTCGTCCAAGTTTCGCCGCCATTGACCGAGATGCTCAGGCCGCCATTGGTCGCCGCGTAGATCGAGCTGCCGCTTGCGTAGACGCTGTAGACGGCGTCGCCGCCGGTTCCGCCGAGTCCGTTGGCGCTGGTGTAGTTGGTCCAGCTCGAGCCGTTGTTCGTGGAGACGCTCAGGCCGCCACTGGTCGCCGCATAAATCGTGCTGCCGCTCGCATAGACGTCCTGGATGGCGGAGCTCACGAGCCCGTTGGCGGTGGTGTAGTTGGTCCAGCTCGTGCCGCCAGTCGAGGAGACGCCTAGGCCGGACGAGGTCGCTGCGTAGATCGTGCTGCCGCTCGCGTAGACGCCGTATACCGCGTTGTTCGCCAGTCCATTGCCAGTGGTACGGTTCGTCCACGAGTTGCCGCCGTCCGTGGAGATGCCCAGACCGTTGTAGGTCGCCGCGTAGATCGTGCTGCTGGTCGCGAAAACGTTGTTGACGACGTTCGGATTCTTGCCGCTCGGGTTCCCGAGCCCGTTGGCGGAGTTGTAGTTGGTGAAGGTGTAGGACGGCGGCGGCGTCGCATGCGCGCGTGTCGTGGGCAACAGGAGCCCGATGCTCGCTGCTGACGCAAGGAGGGTGACGGACATGATCGGGCACCCTGGAGAAACACGGGCTGTTCGTCGCATTGGAAATCCTTCTGGAGCGGAAATCGCCGTGCCGCCCGAAAGCGGCACGGCGAGGAGTCTGGCCGCCGGCCGAGGCCGGCGTCAATGCACGAGGTGAACCTCAGCGGCGACGACGCGTGCCCGCGGCACCCGCGAGGCCAAGGAGCGCCACTGCGCCCGGGGCGGGGATGAGCATCCCGGCGCCGATCGTGCCCTGGGTGTAGGCAATGTCGTTCAGGGTGACCGAGTTCGGCCCGGACATGGTGAAGCTCGCCCAGCCGAAGAAGGTGTTCAGCCCAGTGCCGAAAGAGAAGCCCGCGTACTGGTTGACGCCGAACGACGAGAAGTTGCCCGTGCCGTTGCCGTAGTTGTGCAGAAGCATGTTCTCGGTTGAGCTGCCTGTGCCGGTCGGGTACGTGCTGAAGAAGTCCGCTTGACCGATGCCTTCCTGGAAGACGAATCTCTTGGCCTTAAGCGGCTGCAAGACTGTTGCGGCAACGCCGGTGTGCACGCTCGTGGGCGTGAAGAACGAATAGCTGCCGAACTGACCAGTTGTCACTATCCCGATTTCCCACGTGTAGGCGTTTCCACCCTCGGAGATCGTCATGGTGTAGCTCGTGTTAGGTGTGACGGTTGCGTTGATGGTTACCTGGGTGATCGAGGCATTGGCCGAGGTGGCCCCGGCCAAGGACACTGCGACGAGGGCCACGGAGATGAGCGAGGAGCAACGGACCGAGAGCTGGCGGAACAAAAGGTGCGACATGGTATTGGGTCCTATATTCTTGAGTCCACAAAACGACTTCGAACACCGCGTCGAACTGAACATTCGGTGTCCTGCGATGCCAGCACCAGCACACTGCCGGGTGCGATGCACCGCGATCCACCCTTAGAAGCGCGATCCCCCCGCTCCGCGTCTCGCGATGGTTGCAATATTTTGCGATTTCGCCATCGCAAGCCCGTTTCCAGCGTTCCACGCGGGGTGCCGTGGCCGTCTCCCGCAGCGCCTGCGAGCGCAAGCCGGGCAACCGCCCCCCCAAAATCCGCGGTCATGACCCCAGAGACATCAACACGCCGAGAGCGTTCACCAGAGACACCCGACCGCGGAACCGTCTCTCGATGCCCGAAGAGACAACTTGGCGAGGCCTGAGCCACGGTCGGCCAGACACTCGGCCACGCCACTCCGTTGGCCCACCGCGAGAGCCCATCGCGCACGCAACCCCCTGCCGCGAAAGCGCGTCCGCGCCCGGCAAAACGCGAACGCCCCGGCCGTGAGGCCGGGGCGTTCACTCCGGACTGCTGCTCGCGCCGCCCGGAGGCGACACGGCGAGAGGTGTGGTCGCCGGCCAGGAGCCGGCGGGGATGCGCGAAGTGAGGGTCAGCGGCGGCGGCGCGAGCCGACGAGGCCTGCCATGCCCAGGAGCGCCACCGCACCGGGTGCGGGGACCAGGACATTCGACATGATGACGTCTGTGCTGTTGCTGTTGCCGCTTCCCCCCAAAGTGATCTGCATCTTGCCAATCGTGCCCCCGATCACGTTCGCGGAGAATCCGTACATCAAACCCGCGCGCGCAAGGAAGGTCGTGTTGAGCAGGAAGATCTGCGAGGCGATCTGGGAGTTCCGGCACCCGGCAATCCGGGGGCCGCCAGCACGCGGTACGAACGGAAGGGATTTGCCAAAAGCGAGCCAGTCTGGGAGCCACCAGCCTGCAACGGATAAACGGTGCCGACTGGGGCAGCAAAGAGGAACTGCGTGACGCGTGACTGGTTGCCGGAGTTGGCAGTTGCTTGCAGCGCGAAGTCACCGTTCACGGAGTTGGAAAAACCGAGCGGCGGCGACGAGGGGCCCCCGACAAACTCCGCCGCAGTGTAGGTACCGGCACCGCCCGGATTCATCATGATGGCGGTCTCTCCGTAAAGCCAGCCCGCCTCATGGCCGTTGTTCACCTTCGAGCCGAACGCCACGACGCGGTCACCCACCTCCCATCCGTCTCCGCCGACGCTAGGTCCATTGCCAAACGTAGCAGTCGCCGTGTCGGAGGAACTATGAACGAACACTCCGGAGTAGAAAGAGACGCTACGCGTCGTACTGCCACCGGCCCAGATCACACCGGTGGACTGCAGGGCGTTGCCAACCGGGTGCAACACAACGCCGACGGTGGTCGTCGGATCGCCGGTGAGAATCGCGGCTGTGCACGTAAATCCCGTGATGGCCGCAGGGGCCACCGCAGCCAAAATCAGTGTCAAGCAAGTACGCATTTCCAAAGCTCCTGGGGCGAGGCCCCGCTTGATTGCCCACACTCCGCGTGCAGGTGCGTCACCGCCGATCCCGTCGGCGAGCAACCCGTCACCCGGGATTGTTCGCCAAGACCAAGGCAGTCGAACTCGTCTTGCGATGCGCGCTCCGGCACGCTGCTGGGGGCGATGCCGAACCCCATGCCGAGAAGCGAGAAAGGGGCGGCAAATGCCTTACCTAAAAGGGGGAAAGGGAATCTTTCGTGGTGCGGATTATCCAAGTCAAGGCCGAAGAAGGGGCTTGAGCCCGGGCGAGACTCCCCCGAAAGCAAAACGCGCCCGAGGCGTTCGACGGCGGCTGTGTCGCGCGCGTGGTCGGTCGGTGCGCCGAAACAGGTCGGACGCATGTTCGCGCGGTCGGCCACCGCCGGCGTGGCGGGCGTGAAGACCCCGACAGCGGTGGGTCAAGCCGGGACCGGTTCGACAGGCATCGCGCAGGGTGCCCTCGATGGGTGCCGGAAACATCGTCCCGTGAGTTGCTGGGGGCGCCGCCCGGCAACTCATGCGGTCAGGTTCCGGACGACCGAGAAGAGCAGAGAGTTTCAGCCATATCCGCAGGCCACGGGGGTTCCGAATGCGATCGACAGTCCCGGGTGAATCCGAGCCCCGCTGACCGGCGAAGCAACCGCAACTGGCGAATCGTCGCCGCGTCCCGTTGTTCCTGTCACCCATGTCCCGCCGGCCGAGGCAGGTGCCCTCAAGTGCTGTCCCTCGGCCCGCACCTTCCGCGAAGGATTCTCATGCTCACCGCACTCGTTGCATCGCTCGCACTGTCCGTCGATCCCTCCGCCGCCCTGGCCGCGTCGCAGTACGCTGAGGCCACGCCGCCCGCCGGCAAGGCGCCGGCCGCCACGTCAAACATCGTGCAGACCGCCATCGCGGCCGGCAACTTCAAGACCCTGGTTGCCGCCGTGCAGGCAGCCGGCCTCGTGGACACGCTCAGCGGCCCCGGGCCGTTCACCGTGTTCGCCCCCTCCGACGAGGCCTTCGCCAAGCTGCCCGCCGGCACGCTGGAGATGCTCCTCAAGCCTGAGAACAAGGGCAAGCTGGCCGCGATCCTCACCTACCACGTGGTGCCGGGCACGGTGAAGGCAGCGGATGTCGTCAAGCTGCAGAGCGCGGGCACCGCCAACGGTCAGCGCGTCAAGATCGGCGTGGACGGCGGCAAGGTCAAGGTCGACGGGGCCGATGTCGTGGCCACGGACATCGCGTGCTCAAACGGCGTCATCCATGTGATCGACCGCGTGATCCTGCCGGTCGACGGGACCGTCGTCGATGTCGCGGCGAAGAACGGCTCCTTCAACACGCTGGTCGCTGCCGTCAAGGCAGCCGGTCTTGCGGAAACGCTGTCGGGGAAGGGGCCGTTCACGGTCTTTGCGCCCACCGATGCGGCGTTCGCAAAGCTGCCTGCCGGCACCCTGGAGATGCTCCTGAAGCCTGAGAACAAGCAGCAGCTCGCTGACATCCTCACCTACCACGTCGTCGCCGGCAAGGCCGTGTACAGCGACTCCCTGGTGACGATGACCTCGGTGCCGACGGTGCTCGGGCGGCCAGCGGCCGTCAAGGTCGTTGACGGCAAGGCGATGGTCGACGGCGCAACCGTGGTGGCCGCGGATGTGCAGGCGTCCAACGGCGTCATCCATGTCATCGACACCGTGATCCTGCCGCCTGCCAAGAAGGAGTGACGGCGCTTTCCGGAGCGGTCGACGCTCCGGCCTGAAGGCAACCGCCGCGGCCCCGCCCTCACCGGCGGGGCCGCGGCCCTTTGCTGGCGCTCCGGACGATGCATTCGTCCATCCAACGGCTTCATCGGATGGGCCATCCTGCCGAGCTTGCAGGAATCCTCGCCGATGGCGTCCTTGCCGAGCAGCACCACCGAGCCGAACGCACGTTCGGACATCGCGGCACACGACTCCTCGTCACCGGCAGAGGAGCGCGGAGCGCCTCGCTCGACCGCGAGTTCCGGGATCTCGGCAGCCCGCGCAGCCTGCTGCAGCGGCGTGGAGGCAGTCGATGCGGAGGCCTGGCTGGGGGCGGGCAGCATGCGGACGATCGCATGGATGATCCCGTTCGCCGCGTTGGTGGTCGGCGCGAGGGCCCTGACTTTTGCGTCCTTCGACAGTTCGATCCCGGCGGCCCTGGCAGGTCCAAGGAGCGTGGCGAGGCTCGCCTTGCCGATGGGACCGGATGCCCCGCTGACAAGTTCGCCCGTCGCCCTTCGCGCGCAGGATCAGGCCGCGGGGGCCGGAAGACGCCGAAATCCGCGCCGGCCGCGCCTACGAGCGCGTGAGCGCGACACCGAGCACGAACGCATTCAGGCACAGGAGCGCGATCGCCGGCAGCACCTGCACCAGGGGATCCCCGACGCGGACACGCGTGAAGACGGCCAAGATCATCAGGAGCGCGAGGCCCGCGGCGGCCATGACGAGCACCGGGTGGCTGAACTGGCCCGCCAGCAGCCCGAGCGCGCCAAGGCACTCGAGGGCGCCGACGAGGCGACGGAAGCGTGCCAGGCCGTAGCGCTTGAACTCGGCATCCATGTGCCGGCTGAACAGGCAGGCAACGCCGTAGCCGAGGAACGCGAGGACCGAGGCTGCACGGGCGGCTTCGAAGGCGATTGGCAGCGAGGACGGCAAGCCGGAAGGTTAGGCGAGGCAGCGATCATCGCCACCGGATATCGTGCCGGGAATGCAGGACTGGATCGGCCTCGCGCTCCAAGTCGTCGTCGGCCTTGGCCTTCTGAACGTGTGGCTCCTGCGTCGCCAGAGCGCGACGGCCTATCGCGGTGGCGATGCCAAGAACCTCAAGGAGGAGTTCGCGGCCTACGGGCTCCCGGCGCCGATGTTCTACATCGTCGGCGGCCTCAAGATCGCCTGCGGCGTGCTGCTCCTCGTCGGCCTCTGGTATGCGCCGGTCGTGATGCCTGCCGCGGCAGTGGTGGCCCTGCTGATGCTCGGCGCGGTCGCCATGCACCTGAAGGTCGGCGATCCGGTGAGCAAGTTCGTGCCGGCTTCGCTCATGCTCGCCATGAGCGCGGCGATCTGCGTGATAGCGCGCGCGTGACGGAATGCGACGGCCTTCGCCCGGCGCTTGGCGCCGGCAGCCGGGGGCCGAGCCCCGGGTGACGGAGACGCGATCCCCGCGGCCGATTCGGTCCCGAAGCGCGCGACCGTCGGCAGTGTCGATACCCGCCATCGCCGACTCAGCGCTTGGGTTTCGACCCGTTCGCGATCCTGGATCGGCCGGACGAAGGGGTGGCCCTGGCCACCGATGAACTCCGGTCCATCGACTGAAGCGGAACGGGCTCCGCCGGCCGGGAGCTCCGGTTGCGGGAAACCGCAAGCTGACACCCCATGGCTACACTGGATTTTCTGGAGGAACACGCCCATGGGTTTGACCAATCGCCGATTCCTTGCCCTTTCGTTCGTTCTCTGTGCCCTCCTCGCGGCCCCCGCGCGCGCGCAATGGGGTTCGGGCGACGACGGCGTCGCGCCGCCGGTCACCAGTGCGCAGCTCGATGCCCTGCTCGCCAAGCTGGAAGCCGACGAGACGTTCCGAGCTGCCGCCGGCAAGGCGATGGACGCCTACGTCAAGCGGTGGCAGGCGCTCCGCGACGGCGAGCTGCGCGATGCGACGCAGGCCAAGCGTGCAGCCGAGGCTGCCGCACAGGCTGCACAGAACGACCAACAGCAGTCCGGTGCGCAGGACCTTCGCGCCTACTCGGCTGCGATCGAACGCCTCGGGCGCGCGCAGGCCCAGGTGCGCGAGGCCGAGGCCACGCTGTTCAACGCTCTGCGCGAAGCGGCGCCGGAGGCGGCCAAGCCCGCCCTCGAGGATGCGGCCATGCTCCGTCGTCGCCGCGCTGCCGCCGAGGTCCTCGGACTCGTCTGGTCTGCGCCGCTGCGGCTTCCGCGCGTGCCGGACGACTTGCTCGCGGACCCGCAGGTCCGCAAGTCCGTGCATGACCGCGTGCGTGCATGGAGCAAGGCGGCCACCGAGGAGCTGGAGCGCGAGGCCCGCGTGCGGACGGGCACCGGCACCCCCGAGGAAGCCGCGCGGGACCTGGAGCTGACGCAGCGGGTCGGCGAGGACATCGACTGGACGGACATCGATCCGTCGCGGATCTACCAGCGCTCGCAGCTGGCAGCGGTAACCGAGATCGCGAAGCTCCTCCCCGAGTCCGGCCGCGAGTCATGGCTGCGCTCGGCCCGGCACGCGCTGGCCGCGTGGGTCATCAACATCTATCCGATGCCCGTGCCGTCGGCGCGAGTGCGCCAGGAGATCGGCGACCGCATGAGCGCGGAGGGCCAGGCGCGCTTCGACCGGTGGGTGACCGAACGCGCGGCGCTCGACCAGCGCATTCTGGATACCGGCGACTGGACCGAGCGCGCCGAGATCGGCGAGCAGTACAAGGGGCTGGATGCCGCGGCCCTCGCGGACCTGGCGAAGTCCACGGGGACCGAGGCCATCGGACAGCCGGACTACTCCGAGAAGGTCTCGCGGGAGGAGGCCTTCGGAAACGCCGGGGCGCCCGCAGCGGAGAGCCTCGAGGCCGATGCCGACGAGGATCGCGCGAGCCGCTTTGCGTCGTACGGCGGAGCGACCGGGACCATGGAGCGCATCCGGTCGCGGACCGCTGCATCGCTCGGTGAGGACGCATCCGAGGAATCCGCACCGGCCGAGCGGCTCGGCGGCGAGGAATCCATGCAGCAGGTGATGGCGCTCCGGTCGCTCCGCCACGCCGAAACGGTCGCCATCCGCGACCGCCTCGGCATTCCCGAGGCACAGCAGGGGCTCTGGGACACCATGGCCAACGACGTGCTCGCGCAGACCGAGGCGGCACGCGCCGAGGCAAGCGAGGCCTACGGCAAGATCATGCAGGGCGGAGACGCCAAGGTCGGGACCGACGCTCTTGCGGCGCGCAAGCGCTTCATGGCCGGGGCCGCGGCGGCGGAGGACCGGTGGTTCGATGCCGTTGCGGCCGCCTTCCCCGCGGTGGCGAAGCCCGCGATCGATGCCGAGCGCGGGCGACGCGCGCTGCGCCGAACCATCGAGTCGAGCGCGATGCTCCTGATGCTTTCGCGCTACGGCGGCAACCGATGGATCGACGTCGACCTCGACCTCGCGACGGACCGGCTCTCTCCCGCGGCCCGCCAGAAGGCCGCTCCCGCGCTCGGCGACTGGCGGCTGCGCAAGATCGCCTCGATCGACGCGATCGTCGGCCTCGCCGAGCGCCTGATGGAGCGCATGATGGAGATGAGCAACGCGTCCGCGCAGGCGGAGGACTCCATGGCGAAGTACCAGGAAGCCATGGCCCGCTACAAGCGCGACTCGGACGAATGCGCCCGCCGTGCCCGCGCGGAGCAGGCGTCCGACCTCGAGACGGTGGCCGGCGCGCTCGGCGACCGCGACGGCGCGGCGTTCCGGCGCGCGGTGCGGCGGCAGTCGTACCCGGAGATCTACCGCGCGCAGGACGCGGCGGAATCGGCCTTCGACCGGGCCATGGCCGACGAGTCCGTGCCCGCCGAGCGCAAGGTGGAGATCGCCGACGCCTGGGACAAGCTGACCACCGGCTTCGACCCGATCGCTACACGGCTCATCAAGGGATCGGAAGCAAGCGAGGAGGCGATGGGCAACATGATGGGCGGCACCCCCGACGAGGCCATGATGGAGCGCATGGCCGATGCCAGCCGCAAGGCCGCGGAGCTCTCCGCCGCCGAGTACGACGCCAACGAGCTGCGCGCTCACGCGGCGCGCAGGCTGCGCGAGATCAACGGCGCAGCAGCGCGCTGACGCGCCGAGGCATCACTGCTTCGGCCGCATCCCCAGGTCGCGGTGGATCTTGAGCCGACGGCCGCGCATGGTGGCGCCGCGCAGCGCGCGGATGACGTGGTCCACGTCGCGCGCCGGGAGCTCCACCAGCGAGTAGCCCTCGGCGATCTCGATGTCGCCGATCACGCGCGGATTGATGCGGGCCTCGTTGGCGATGGCGCCCACGAGGTCTGCGGTGCGCATGCCCATCTTGGTGCCGCCCGAGATGTAGATGCGCACCATGTCCACCACCTCGGGGCGCGCCTGCGGACGCTGGGGGCGCGCGAAGCTCTCGATCACCGGGATGTGCGCCTCGTCGTCCTGCGAGCCCTCGCCCTCCGTGGCCTCGTGCGCCAGGCGGATCGCGGCGGCGGCCACGTCCATCGGGTCGAACTCCGAGGCAAGCGACTCCGCGATGGTGCGGAACGCGTCCAGGTCGCCGGCCGCCACCGCGTCGCGCACGGCGGCGCGCGTCAGGTCCATGCGTCGCGCCTTCACGTCGCGCGGCGTGGGCACCGTGCAGATGGAGACGCGCTGCTTGGTGGCGTGCTCGATGTTGCGCAGCAGCCGGTGCGCGCGCGGGTCGACAAGCGTGATCGCCACGCCCTCGCGCCCTGCCCGCCCCGTGCGGCCGATCCGGTGCACGTAGGCCTCGGCGGAGCTCGGGACGTCGAAGTTCACCACGTGGGTCAGGTGCTCGATGTCGATCCCGCGCGCGGCCACGTCAGTCGCCACCAGCAGGTCGACGGATCCGGCCCGCGCGCGCGCCATCACGCGGTCGCGCTCGGCCTGCGACATCCCGCCGTGGAGCGACGCCACGGTGTAGCCGCGGCCCGCGAGGCGGTCGGCAAGCTCGTCCACGTCCAGCCGCGTGCGGCAGAAGACGAGCGCGAGCGTCGGCGACTCGAGGTCGAGGACACGCCCGAGCGCCGCCACCTTGTGCGCGCGCGGCACGATGTACGCCACCTGCCGAACCTTGGGCATCGAGCCGGGCTTCGCGGCGTCGCGTGCGATCAGGATGCGCTCGGGGTCGCGCAGGTGCCGTTCCGCGATCGACGCGATGCGCGGCGGCAGCGTCGCGGAGAAGAGCGCGGTCTGCCGGGACTCGGGCGTCGCCTCGAGGATCAGCTCGAGGTCCTCGGCGAAGCCCATGTCGAGCATCTCGTCGGCCTCGTCGAGCGTCACCATGCGCAGCTCGGAGAGGTCCAGCGTGCCGCGGCGCAGGTGGTCGAGCGCACGCCCGGGCGTGGCCACCACCACGTGCGCTCCGCGGCGCAGGGCCGTGGTCTGCCGGTGGAACTCCTGCCCGCCGTAGATCGGCACCACCGCGGTGCCCAGCTTGCGGCCGTAGCGGTGGAAGGCCTCGGACACCTGCACGGCCAGCTCGCGCGTCGGCACCAGCACCAGTGCCAGCGGCTTCCCCGGCGCCGGGCGCTCGGCGCCCAGCCGCTGCAGCATGGGCAGCGCGAAGGCCGCGGTCTTGCCCGTCCCCGTGGCCGCCTGGCCCAGCAGGTCGCGCCCCGCAAGCAGCGGCCCGATCGCCGCCCGCTGGATGGGCGTCGGCTCCTCGTAGCCGAGCGAAGCAAGCTCCGCCACGAGTTCCTGTCCCAGCCCGATATCAACGAACGTCTCGTTCATCGAGGCAGGGTAGGCGGTTTGGGGGAAGCGCGCATTCAGCATCCAGCCGCCCGCAGCGAGCGAACCCGTGGAGCCATGCGAACCCCGACCACGACCTTCCCGTCCCTCGTCGCCGCCCTGCTCATCTGCGCCGCCTGCCCCGCGGCGCCCGACTCGAACCTCGAGTTCGACCAGGGGACCAAGGGCTGGCAGACCGTCCTCGACGGCGTGATGGGCGGGCTCTCCACCGGCCGGATCGCCGAAGGCGAAGGCGGCACGCTGCGTTTCACCGGAGAGCTCTCGCTCGAGAACAACGGCGGGTTCTCGCAGATCCGTACCGCCATCCCGGAAGGCACGTTCGCGGGAACGACCGGGCTCACGCTCCGCGTGAAGGGCGACGGTCGCACGTACCAGTGCGACATCCGGTCCTCGCGCCTGCGACTCATGGCCGGCGGCTACCAGCAGACGTTCAAGACGAAGGCCGGCGAGTGGGTCGAGGTGGAGATCCCGTTCGACCAGTGCGTGGCCAACAGCTTCGGCCAGCGCATCCGCAACGCACCCGCGCTCGACCCGGCCTCCATCGAGTCGGTGGGCATCACCCTCGCCGACAAGCGCGAAGGACCGTTCGCGATCGAAGTCGACTGGATCCGGCCGATGGGCAAGCAGGCCGCGGGGCAGCCGTCCGCGGGTTCGCTGGCCGCGGTGGCGACGAAGGCGAACCTCACCACGCTGCTCGAACTGGTGAAGGCCGCGGAGCTCGAGCTGCCGAAGGACGCCAAGCTCACGATCTTCGCGCCGACCAACGAGGCGTTCGCCAGGCTGCCGAAGGAGCAGGTCGAGTTCCTGACGAGCGCCAAGGGAAAGCCGGCGCTCCAGCTGATCCTGAAGCACCATGTGGTTGCGCAGTCGCTCGGCAGCTCGGCAGTGCTCGACCGCCGGCGGCTCCCGGCGCTGTCCGGGCAGTCGCTCGAGGTCGATCCCGGGGCGCTGACGGTCGACGGGGCGCGCCTGGTTGCCACGGATGTCGCGTTCGACGGCGGCCTGGTGCACGCGATCGACTCGGTCATGCTGCCCGAGCTCCGCAGCATCGAGCAGGTCGTTGCCGAGGACGAGCGCTTCGCCACGCTGCGCGCCGCGATCGGCGCGGCTGGGCTCGGGCCCCAGCTCGGCTCGCGCAACCCCGGCCCGTGGACGCTGCTGGCGCCATCGAACGAGGCGTTCGGCGCCATCCCCGCGGATTCGCTGAAGGCGCTGCTTGCCGACCGGCCCGCGCTCACGGCGGTGCTTGCGGCGCACGTCCTGCCGACGAAGATCCGGCGCGAGGAGATGCTCTCGCAGGGCTCGGCCCGCACCCTCATGGGTGACGGCACCGTGGACTTCGCGCTTGCGTCCGGCGCCATCACCGCGGGCGGCGCGCGCATCGAGGTCGCGGACATCGAGGCGGCCAACGGCATCATCCACGTGATCGACCGCGTGCTGCCGGCCCGCGGCCCGGCTCCCGCGCCGGCAGCCTCCACGCCGCCGCAACGGGCCGCGCAGGCTGCCGCGATCCTCGAGCTTGCGATCGAGCGCGGCGTTCCCCGGTTCAATGCCGGTGACGAGGCGTCCTGCGCCGAGATGTACGAACTCGCGATCACCTCGGTGGCGCTCCTCGGGGCGGATGCGATCGGCCCGGGCATGAAGGCCGATCTCACCGAGGCGCTGGACCGCGGATCGAAGCACCAGGACATGGCCGAGCGGGCCTGGATCTACCGCCGCGCGATGGACCGTGCGCTGGAGGGCGTGCGCGCATCGAGGGGGCCGGTGGAGTAAGCGACCGAGGAGCGGTGAACCGCCATGCGACGCCTCCAGTCCGCCAGCGCAATCCTCCTGTCGGTTCCACTGATCGGTTCCGCGGCGAACCACGCCTTCGGCTGGGTCAAGCCGCCGATGAGCGATGGTTCGCGCGGCGCGCAGATGTGGGATCTGATCCGTGAGGGCGGGCTGATGAACTGGCTCGCGGCCGGGCACCTGCTGCTCGGCATCCTGCTCCTGGTGCCGCGCACCCGCTTCGCGGCGGGCCTGATGCAGCTGCCCGTCACCCTCGGGATCGTCGTCTTCAACGTCACGATGTTCCCGCGGGGCATTGCGCTCGCGATCGGGATGCTCGTGGTCAACCTCGGCGTGGTGCTGAACCCGCGGGACCTGCGGCGCCTGCTTGCGCCTTCCGCGGGGTGACCGCTTCGGCGAAGGCGCGGTTACGCGCGCGAGATCACGCAGATCGCCACGCTCATCGCGAGCATCAGCGCCGCCGGCACGGACTTCGACGCGGGATCTTTGACCTTCAGGTGCATGGCGACCGCCCCGAGCATGAGCACCGCGACCACCGCCGCCGCCGGAAGCACGACCGGCGCGTACGCCAGCCCCACCAGCAGCAGCGCGCCGCAGGCGATCTTCAGCCCGCCCACGACGTAGAACGCCGGCGCCGGCAGACCGTAGGTGGCGAATTCGTCCTTCAGGTTCTTCGCCTCGCCGCCGCGGTAGGCCGTCGCGCTCTCGCGGCGCAGCAGCCACACGTTGAGGAGACCCAGGCCGACGATGAGTTGGAGGATTGTTCCAATCGTCTGGTTCATGCTGGGCACGATATCCGGCGGCCCTGCCATCTGCCCGACCGCGCCTCGCCGTGTGGCAGTCCGGTGCAGGTCGCCTCTGCGATCGCGCATGCCGCCCCGGCAGCCGCGTGGCGTGGCTCGGAAGTCGCGGGCCTCGTCAGCGAGCGCATGGATACCGAGTTCCGCCGCCACGGTCGCCATGCCGTATGCAGACCCGCTGGGTCGCAACTTCGCCTTGAGCGGGCACCTCTCGTGCGTCAGGCCTCGGGCGTCAC
This sequence comes from Planctomycetota bacterium, assembly GCA_016873255.1. Lineage (GTDB taxonomy): Bacteria > Planctomycetota > Phycisphaerae > Phycisphaerales > SM1A02 > UBA966. Next base: position 3,017 of record VGXR01000023.1, on the reverse strand, counting down.
TTCGGCTTGTTCGTGTTCGCCATCGCGATGACGGCGGCGGCATCGCCCGACCCTCGGAAGACGGCCAAGAAGGGGGCGGGATCCGCGGGCAGCGAGGTGAAGCCGATCTTCTGTCCCATGGTCAGCGTGCAGGTGACCACGGTGAGTTCACCGCAACGAGTGGTGCGGGCGTTTGTGATCTTGGGCTCGTCGGTGGTTGCGGCATGGGCACCTTGCTCAATGTCCTTGCGGCCCTTCTGGCCCTTGAAGTTGATCACCTGGAGTCCGTCGGACAGCATCTTCCCGAAGGCGTCGAACCTGCGAGCATGCTGCGCGCCTAGGAAGCCGGCGAGCATCTTCGTGCCCTCCGCATTCAGGCTCGCATCGCACTCGAATGCGGGTGCCGCAGGTGCAGGTCGCGTGCCCGGCATGTTGAGCGACCCCCACGCGGCGAGCTTCCACGCGCCCTCGGCCTGCTGCCACACGCCGATGCGGGGCGAACCAGCCGTGGGGAGCGGCTTGCCGTCGACGGTCTCAATGATGCTGAGCATGCAGGTCACCACCAGCGCATCGCCCGCGCGGGTGGCGATCACCTCAGTGACGCTTGGTTTGCCGTCACCAAGTTCGGCAAGAAGCTTCGCGGTGCCGGCGCGATCACATGCCCCGCGGTAGCTCACCATCTGGCAGCACGGCAGCATCGCCGCCTCGAGCGCGGGCGCAGTCGAGCGTGACATCCAGTCGTTCAGCAGATTCGTGGCGAGCGCGGTGAGGCCCGCGTCGTTCGCGGGCCATGACCCGGCAGCCGGAGGCGGTGGGGCCGAGGGGGATCCCGCCTGTGGCGCAGCACCAAGACCGACGCACGCGAGGACGACGGTGGTGAGCGCTGCGGAAGGCGCACGACGAACGGAGGGTTGAAGCATGGCGGGGAGGATAGGACCTGCTTCCCGTTCTGGTGCCCCGAACAGGCTCGCATGGCCTTTACGACCGCCTGCATCTCACGCCGCGTCGCCATCGCCGCGGCCGTCCGCACGCCCATCGGCCGTCATGGCGGCCCCTTGGGCGGGGTTCGCGCCGGCGATCTTGCCGCGCGTGCGGTCAGGGCGGTGGTGACAGGGGCAAGCGGGGGGCAGAATTGGGGGCAGCACGGAGCGGCGACAAATAGCACCGAGTGGAAGACCTCCCCGCTAACTTCTGAAACGCAGCGTGGTTGTGCCGCTCGGTGCGAGCAAACACAACCACGTGCGTTCTTCCTCGTCGCCGGCGGCTTCGCCGCGGGATGGGTCAGCGACAAGCTGTTCCAGTCGCGACGCGCACCGAGCGCCGCGTTCATGCAGATCATCATGTTCGCGACCACGGGCATCATGACCCTCTGCCTGACGCTCGAACCCGTGGGCGCCATCGCCGACGCCGCCGCACCGGGTTCCTTCGGCGCATGGCTCATCGCCGCGCGTCCGCTCGTCATCGGCATCTGCGCCGTCACCACCATGATGGCAGTGGGCATCCTGGCCACCCAGAGCTGGTCCTACGGGCCGATGTTCCTCTTCCCGTTCACCATCGTTGGGCTGATCTTCGCCATCCGCATGTGGACGCTCCTTCCCAACGCCACCCGCAAGTACCTGGCGGAGGTGGAGGGAAAGCACGTGGGCAAGCACACGCCCCACGTGACTTGATCGGCGGCACCGAGCCGGTGCCCCGCGGGTCCCCCGGCCGAGCGGCCTTCCTGGGCGCCCCACGGGGATCGATGCACCATTCGGTGGCCGTAAAATGGCCGATATCTCGTAGGGCGAATGTTGAGCACCCGGCCATCTGGGCTACATTTGCCTCATGGCCACCCGATCCAACCACTGGGCCTTCTGTGCTGCCGCACTCACGCTCGCTGCCCCGGTTGCGGCGGATGCACCATGCACCCGCTCGATCATCGAGACATTCGGCGCCGGTGCCGCGGGCGTGCGCTACGGCGCTGCCGTGTTCGTGGACGTCGGCGGCTACCCGCGCGCCAAGCTGGTCTCCGACTTCGTGCCGGGATCGTGGGGCTCGTGGGTCAGCCCGCAGATCGACGAGGAGGTCGTCGAGTTCCGGGCCTCGTTCCGTTTCAGCCTCAAGAACCTGAACGGCGGCCCCGGCGACGGCTTCTCGTTCGGATGGGGCGACATGAGCAACACCCAGGGCACGCGCGCCTCCGGAGGCGAGTGGGGCGTCGAGGCATTCGTCGCCGACAACGCAGGACTCAGCGTCGGGTTCGTCACCTACCCCAGCGCGGCAGGCAACGGCATCGCCATCAAGTGGGGCGCCACGCCGTTGGCGTTCGTGCCCTTCGATTTCTCTGCCGAACGCTACGACGACTATGTGCAGGCGGGGAATCCCGCTTCCATGGCCGTCGCCACCGTCCGCTGGCGCCGCGACACGGGAACCACCGTGACCATCGCACCGCCGGGGCAGAACGCCATCACCGTGCTCGCCGATGCAGGGCAGTCCGCCACCGCCGGCATCGATCCCCGCAGCTGGTCATTCGTCTTCGCTGCGCGCAACGGCGCGATCGACCAGGATGTGCTGGTCGGTGACCTGGCCATCGACCTGACCATCGCCTGCCCCCGTCATTCCCCCGACATCGACGGCGACTGCGCGGTCGGCGGCGCCGATCTCGGCGCGCTGCTCGCCCGGTGGGGCTCCTGCGGGGGCATCCCATGCCTCGCCGACCTCAACGGCGACGGAGAGGTCGAGGGCAGTGACCTCGCGCTCCTGCTCAGCGCGTGGGGCACCGATCCCTGCACGAACCCACCCCCGTAACATTGCCGAGGCGTGATAAGTCCCGTCACGGGATCGCAATCGACCCGAAAGTCACGCCAATCCGCCCGCGCGCAGTTTGCGGTCTTCCCGATCCGCGATATTACTTATAGACCGCCCACATGCGTTCGCGCCTTCCCAAGGAGGACAACACCGTGCCCACCAAGACCCGCCGCGCGCCGCTCGGGCTCGCCATCGCCGTCCTTTCCTCGATCGCGGCGTCCGCGCAGGCAGAGGTTCCAGCCCCGTACAAC
>VGXR01000022.1 GCA_016873255.1 Planctomycetota bacterium | reverse complement strand
CGGTGCCGGTGCCGGAGCCGGAGCGCTTTTCATCTCCACCCGCGGCATGCTCCGCATCGAGCGCCAGCTCGTCGGCACGGCGCCGCGCGAGGCGTGCCGCGGCCCGCTCGCCGCGCAGGCGTTCGCTGCGCTCGGCACGGCGCCGCTCCGCCGCGGCCACCGGCGCCGGCGGCGCGGCCGCGCCTTCCCACTCGAGGCTGCGCACCGCATGCACGGTGCATGCGGCCTCCAGCTGCATGGCCTGGCCCTTGGCACGCTCCAAGGTGACGCGCCAGGCAGGCTCGGCCGGCAGTCGCGCCGCAATCCGCGGCGGCACGGCGCCGTCCCGCAGCCATGCGGCAATCCACGGCGCGCGCTCGGCGGGCGGCGTGGCGCCGGGCACCGCGCCCGGCTGCGATGCAGGCAACCGCTCCACGCGCCACCGCGTGGAGCACGCGCTCGGCGGCACCGCGCCGGCGCCCGCAGGCATGCCTGCGCCTCGCCGCGCAGGCCCGCGCAACGAAAGCAGCAGCACGTCCGTCGCCGCAAGCTGCAGCCGGCGCGTGGCCGCAAGATCGAAGCCGTGGCCATCGGCCACCACCGCGCACACGCCCGCGCATCGCGCCGCCTGCTCGATGGCCCACAGGCGCGCACCTGCGTCATGCGCGGGCACGTCCACCAGGATCGAGCGGTCATGCAGCCGCGCGTCGGGCCAGCAGCGCACGCGCGGCGCACCGAACATGCCGCCGAGCGCCGAGCGCAGCCCGCGCACCAGGTCCTCGGGCGCAGGCCACGCCGCGCGGCCCACCCACGCCACGTGCCGGTGCGCACCCGGCCGCGCGCGCTCGTCGGCGAGCAGCGCGTTCCACGCCAGTTGCGCGCACACCGCGCGCGCGTCCGCAGGATCACCCCACCACTCGTGCAGCCCCGCGCACGGCAGGCCGCCGCCGAGGGCACCGTCGACGGACGCCCAGCCGGTCGCCACGCGCGGCACTGTCACGGCGGCACACGGCGCCTCGCCGTCACCCATCCGCGCCGCCACCGCCGCGCGCAAGGCACGCAGGCGGTCAGAAGCGTCTTCGGGAAGGGAGTAGCCCATGATCTCGTGGTGTAGTTTGGTATTTGTTAGGGTACACACCAAGCACCGTCCCCGCAAGCCAATTCCGGCCAAGGGGTACCTTCACTCCATCCCCATGCGCCATCTCCTCCCCGCTGCGCTTGCCCTCGCCCTGACCCTGCCCGCCGCGGCGATCCAGTCGTCGCGCCCGGCGCCGGCCACGCAGCCGGACGCCACCAAGGGCCCGAGCACGCCCGCGCCGCCGCCGCCGCCGGCACCCGAAGCACCTGCGGCCGCACCCGCGCCCACCGACGCGCAACCTGCGCAACCCGCGCAACCCGCGCCCGCCGTGGGCGCTCCCCCCGCCCCGGCACAACCCGCGCCCTCGGGCTTCGCCGCACCGCCCGTGGCGACCGATGCGCCCGCGCCCGCGCCGGAGCACGACAACGGCGAGACGCTCTGGCCGCAGGAAGCCACCCTCGACGGCAACGCCTACGTGATCTACACGCCGCAGTTCGCGTCCATCACCGGCACGCGCGCCACCGGCCGCATGGCCTTCAGCACGCACACGGGCGCCGACACCGCGCAGCCGGTCTTCGGTGCCGCGTTCTTCGAGTCGGACCTCGACAACGACACCGCCGCGGGGCTGATCGAGCTGTCCGGGATGCAGGTCACGCGCGTGCAGCTTGCCGACGGCGGCGACGGCACGGCCACCGCGGCCGCGCTGCAGAAGATGCTCGCCGGCGTCCGCTTCACCGTCGACCGCGCGGTGGCCCTCGCCAACCTGCAGGCAGCGAAGGACCAGGCGGCCTCGCGCGCCTCGCTCAGCAACGCGCCGCCGAGGATCAAGGTGGTGAGCCGCCCCGCGGTGCTCCTCCTGCTTGACGGCAAGCCGGTCCTGCGCGACATCGGCGGCAACGTGGGCATGGCGCAGAACACGGCCTCGCTCCTTGCCTTCGAGAAGGCCACGCGCACCTGGTTCACGCGCGTCGGCACCGACACGTGGCTCCACTCGTCCCGCTGGCAGGGACCGTTCATCGCGGGCAAGTCGCCCAACGCCGACTCGCTGCAGGCGATCGACCGCGCGCTGCCCAAGCGCCACCCCGACGCGCCCGCCTCGCCCGCGGTGCCAGCGGGCAAGGTGCCGGAGGTGTTCGTCAGCACCACGCCGATGTGCCTGGTGAGCACCGACGGCGATCCCGCGCTCACCGGCGTCGCCACCGGCCTCTCCGCCGTCACCAACGCCAACTGCGACCTCTTCCGGTCCGCCGACGGCGCGTGGTGGCTGCTGGCCTCGGGACGCTGGTTCACCACCACCAACCTCTCGCTCGGCCCGTGGACCTACGCCATGCCGGGCACCCTGCCCGCCGGCTTCGCGCAGATCGACCCGCACGGCACGTGGGGCAACGTGCTCGCGAGCGTGCCCGGCTCGCCGCAGGCCAACGACGCGCTCTACCAGCAGTCCGTGCCGCACGTGGCCACGCTCGACCGCGCGCTCGCGCAGCCGAAGCTCACGACCTTCGGCGGCCCCGCGCGCTTCAAGGCGATCGACGGCACCGACATGCAGTACGCCACGAACGCAAGCAGCCCGCTCATCCTGTGCAAGGGCTCGTACTACCTCTGCGAGAACGCGGCCTGGTTCAAGGGCGCCGCGGCAAACGGCCCGTGGGCCCTCTGCGACGGCGTGCCGGAGGAGATCTACACCATCCCGCCGAGCTGCCCCGTCTACGGCGCCACGTACGTGCAGGTCTACAACTCGACCGCCGACACCGTGACCACCGGCTACACGGCCGGCTACATGAACAGCTACGAGAACGACGGCACCGTGGCCTACGGCACCGGCTACGCGTACCCGGGCTCGACCGGCCAGGGCGACGTGGTGCTCGGCGACAACAGCGACATCACCGACGACGACACCTGGGACAGCTACGGCGGCTGGCCGAACACCTACGGCTACTGGCCCACGTACGGCGGCTACTACGGCGGATGGGGCCTCTACGGCTACCCGGGCTGGGCGGGCTACGGGCTGTGGTGCGGCCCGGCCTGGGGCGGCGCAGGATGGTGGGGCTGCGGTCGCGGCTTCGGCACGGGCTTCGCGCTGGGGATGGGCTACGCCAACAGCTGGAACTGGGGCTACCACCCGTGGGGCTGGCGCGATGGCAACGGATGGTGGAACAACCACTGGGGCGGCGCGTATCGCCGCGGCTGGGACAACGCAGCGCGCGGCTACAACCGCGCGGGCGCCGCGGCCGACATGAACGCCTATGCGCGCGGCGCGGGCGGCGGCATGGCCGCCGCGCAGACGGCCTCCGGCCACGTGCCAGGGCTCACGGCCGGCACCGGCGAGACGCGCGTGCCAGGCCTGACGGCCGGCACCGGCGAGACGCGGACCTCTGGGCTGACCGCCGGCACCGGCGAGACGCGCGTGCCCGGCGAGACGGCGGGCGTCGGCGGTGGCGTGCCCGGCTGGCGGTCCGGCAGCGGGCAGTGGCGCCACGCGGCTGCACTCTCAAACGACGTTGCCGCCACGCGGTCGGGCCAGGTGGTGCAGCAGCGCAACGGGCAGACGTACGCGCGCGCCAACGGATCGTGGCAGCGCGCCCAGGCGGACACTGCCGCCGCGCCGGGTGCGGCGGGCGCGGCCGCGGCCCGCGCCAACGACGGTTCGTGGCGCGACGGCGCCGCCGCAGCGCACGCGCGCGCGGGCGGTTCCAGCTTCCAGGAACGCGATGGCTCCGGCGAGGCCGCGCGCGGCGCCACGGCGGACGGATTCCGCCCTGACCCGAACCACAACTTCGACGGCAGCCCGCGCGGAGCGTTTGCGCGCGGCGAGACCAACTACGCCGACCGCGGCCAGCAGGCCTGGGGCCCCAACGACGGCGGCCGCACGCCGTCGGCGTACCAGCGCGGAGGAAGCTGGAACGGCGGAAGCTGGAACGGCGGCGGCTGGGGCGTGGGCGACCAGCACGGCACCTACGCGCAGCGCTGGGGCAACGACTACGACCGTGGCACGCGCGGCTTCAACCAGGACACCGGCTGGTACGACCGCACGGCGTCGCGGCCTGCCAACCCGTACGGCTACGGCTACAGCGGCTGGTCCAACGGCTACCGCGGTTACAGCGCCGGGAGCAACTGGGGCGGCGCCCGCATGGGCGGCGTGCGGTCGACGGGCGGCGGCGCGGGCGGAGGCGGCGGCCGGCGCTGAGCGTCGATGTCGCTCACGCGTCCGTCACGGCCGCAGCAGGTCCGCCGTGGCGTCGTCCACGCCGCTGCACCCGGCGAGCGCCAGCGTGACGTCGAACTCGTGCTGCAGCAAGGCAAGCACCTTGGCAACGCCCGGCTCGCCCGCGGTCGCCAGGCCCCAGAGGATCGGGCGCCCCACGCACACGGCCTGCGCCCCGAGCGCAAGCGCGCGGAGCACGTCGGTGCCGCGGCGCACGCCGCCATCGACGAGCACGGGCACGCGGCCTGCGACGGCGTCCACGCAGTGCGGGAGCGCATCCACCGTTGCGGGCGCGCCGTCAAGCTGCCGGCCGCCGTGGTTTGACACCAGGATGCCCTGCGCGCCGAGCTCCACCCCGCGCGCGGCATCCTCGGCGCGGCACACGCCCTTCAGGAGGACCGGCAGCGGCGTCGAGTCGCGCAGCCATTCGAAGTCCCTCCAGGTGAGGCTGGCGTCGATGGTCCACGAGAGCGCCTCGTGGATCCCGCTCCCGGCATGGCCGGTCGGCCCGCCCGGGCGCTCCAGGTGCACGATGCGCATGCCCTCGGGCACGCGGAAGTGGTTGCGGATGTCGCGCTCGCGGATGCCCCAGGTGGGCGTGTCCACGGTCAGGACCAGCGCATCGCAGCCGGCCGCGTGCGCGCGCTGCGCAAGGGCGCGCACCATGCCGCGGTCGCGGCCGATGTACATCTGCATCCAGGTGCGCGCGGCCGGGTCGACCGCCGTGGCCGCGGCGCGCACGTCCTCGACGGACGTGCTCGAGAGGCTCGAGAGGATCATCGGGACGCCGGCGGCCGCGGAGGCGCGCGCGGTGGCCAGCTCGCCGTCCGGGTGCGCCATCCGCTGCAGCGCGGTGGGCGCCACGCACACGGGCATGGCGGCCGAGCGACCCATCACCTCGGCGCGCGTCGAGCGGTCGGACACGTCGCGCATCACGCGATACCAGATGCGCAGGCGCTCCCATGCGGCACGGTTCTCGCGCAGCGTCACCTCGGCCCACGCGCCGCTGCGGTAGTAGTCGCGCGGCATGGCGGGCAGCACCTCAAGGGCATGGCGCTCGAACTCGTCGAGGCTCGTGAAGGGCGACAGGTCGACGGACATGGGCGAATGATCCTACCCTTCACCGCATGGGCAACGCTCGCATCGCGCTCCTCGCAGGCATCGTCGCCGCCGGCTGCGCGCTGGCCGTCGCGCTGCATGCGCTTCGCTCGCCGGCCGCCGGACCGACGGAACCGCCCGCCGTGCCGGCGCTCGCGCCGAGCGCGTCCACCACCGCAGGCCCGCCCGCTGCGCGGGCCGCCGCCGGCGACGCGCCGCCCGACGGCGCCTACGGCGCGTGCGATGCGACGCCCGACGGAATCGGCAAGAGGTACTTCGGGCGCGAGATCGCGCACTTCATGTCGCACCAGGGGATCGGCTGGCTCGAGCGCGACTCGCGCGAGTCCGAGGAGCGCACCAGCGCGCTGATCGACGCCCTCGAACTCGAGCCCGGCATGTGCGTCGCCGACGTCGGCGCAGGCAGCGGCCGGCTGACGCTGCCGATGGCGCGGCGCGTGGCCCCCGGCATCGCCTACGGCACCGACATCCAGCCCGAGATGCTGCGCTTCCTCGAGGCACGCGCCCGGGAAGAGGGCGTCACCAACCTGAAGGGCATCCTCGGCGACACGTTCGACGTGATGCTCCCGGAGGGAACGGTCGACCTGGTGCTCCTCGTCGATGCGTACCACGAGTTCGAGTTCCCGTGGGAGATGACGCGCTCCATCGCGCGGGCGCTGAAGCCGGGCGGACGCGTGGCGCTCGTCGAGTTCCGCGCCGAGGATCCGGACGTCCCCATCAAGGCCCTGCACAAGATGACCGAGGCGCAGGCGCGGCTCGAACTGGAGGCCGCGGGGCTCCGCTGGGTGTCGACCGATGCCAGGCTGCCGTGGCAGCACCTCCTGTGGTTCGTGAAATGAAGCGCGAGCGGGCGTAGCATCTCCTGCGTGAACACGCCCACGCGAACCTTGCACGTCCAGTCGATCGTCGCCACGCTTGCCATCGCCGCCGCGGGTGCCGGCCTCTCCGCCCGGGACAGCACGCAGCCTGCGCAGGCCGCGGCCGCCCGGCAGGCCGCGCCGACGCACCCGGACAACGCCCCGCCCGCGCCCGCGCACGACGACGGCGAGACGCTGTGGCCGCAGGAGGCCACGCTCGACGGCACGGCCTACGTGCTCTACACGCCGCAGTTCGAGTCGATCGACGCAGGCAAGGCCACGGCGCGCGTGGCGTTCCGGCGCTCGACGCAGGGCGCGCAGGCAAGCTACGGCTCCGCGCGCTTCACCGCGGGCGTGGACAACGACCTCGCCTCCGGGCTGGTGGTGGTCTCGGACATCCTCCTCGAGAAGGCGATGCTGAGCGACGGCTCCGACCCGGCGCCCGTGGCCGCGGCGCTGCAGCGGATGCTGATGGGCGTGACGTTCACCGTCCCGCGCAGCGTGGCGCTCGAGGACGTGCAGGTGAACGCGGCGCAGGCGAAGTCGGGGCCGGTGTCGAGCGCGGTTCCCGGCGTCCGCGTGGTGGACCATGCGGCGACGCTGCTGCTCCTCGACGGACCGCCGGTGCTGCGCATGGCCGCCGCCGGCGTGGGCATCGCGCAGAACACGCCCTCGCTCCTCGCCTTCGACTCGTCGAGCGGCACGTGGTTCACGCGCCTCGGCGCCGACACATGGCTGCACTCGACGCGCTGGAAGGGGCCCTTCATCGGAGGCAAGGTCCCGGGCGACGACGTGCGCAAGGCCATCGAGTCCGCGCTCCCCGCGCGCCACCCCGGCGTGGTGACGCCCGCGGTGCCGAAGGACCTGCCCGAGGTGGTGGTCGTCACCGGGCCCACGGTGCTCGTGAGCATCGCCGGCCAGCCTGACCTCGCGCAGGTGGCCGACGGGCTCATGGCGGTGCGCAACGCAAGCGCCGACCTCTTCACCACGGCGCAGGGCGATCGATGGTGGCTGCTTGCGTCGGGACGCTGGTTCACCACGGGCCGCCTCATGGACGGCCCCTGGTCGTACGCGGCCCCGAGCACCCTGCCCCCCGCGTTCGCGCAGATCGACCCGCGCGGCACGTGGGGCAGAGTGCTTGCGGCGGTGCCGGGCACCGAGGCGGCGAAGGACGCGCTCTACCAGCAGGCCGTGCCGCACGTGGCGACGATCAGCCGCTCGCTCGCCAAGGCATCGGTCGCGACGGTGCCGGCGGGCTCGCCTGCGAGGACCGCACCCATCGCGGGTACCTCGCTCACCTGGGCCACCAACGCCACGCGACCCGTGATCGGCTGCGAGGGCGCGTGGTACCTCTGCCAGGACGCGGCATGGTTCACCGCCGGTTCGGCGAACGGGCCGTGGTCGCTCTGCGATGCGGTGCCCGCGGCGATCTACGGCATCCCGGCCTCCAGCCCGCTCTTCGGGACCACGTTCGTGCAGGTGGTGAACTCCACGGCGGACGCGGTGACGTTCAGCTACACGGCCGGCTACGTGAACGGCTTCGCGCTCGATGGCGTCGCCGTGTACGGCACCGGGAACGCGACCACCGGCACGTCCGCCGCCGTTGACACGGGCCCGGGGGGCGGCAGCGTGCCCGATGACGGTGCGATGTGGGGCGAGTACGTCGGCTGGCCGGTGACCTACGGACCGGAGCCGAGCTTCGGGTACGCGGGGTGGATGTTCGAGACCGCGCCGGGCTGGGCCGAGGATGCGCTGCAGTGCGGTCCCCTCTGGTGCTCGCCGGGCTGGTGGGGGCCGGACCAGTCGTTCGGCATGTCCTACGCGCTCGGCATGGGATACGCGGGCAGCTGGCACTGGGGCTACCACCCGTGGGGCGCGCGCGACGGCGCGGGCTGGTGGACGAACCACTGGGGCGCCGCGTACCGGCGCGGCTGGGCGGGCGCGATGACCGCCGGCAACCGTGCGGCGATGGGCGGCGACCTGTCGGCGGCGCGCGCGCTTGCGCCCGCAGCCACGAGCAAGTCGTGGGGCCACGCCGCGGGCATCGACGACGACGTGAGCGCGAGCAAGGCGGGCACCGTCGTGCAGCAGCGCGACGACCACGCCTACGCGCGCGGCGCGGGCGGCTGGCGGCGCGACGACGGCGCCGGCAACGACGCGCCGTCGCGGTCGCAGCCGACGGATGACTTCCGTCCCGATCCCAACCACAACTTCGACGGCAGCCCGCGGGGCGCGTTCGCCCGCGGCGAGACCAACTACGCCGACCGCAGCGAGGGCCTCGAGCCCGGCCACGGCGGGCGGGCGCCCGGCGAGCGCTCGCGCGGCGGCAACTGGAACGGCGGCGGGTTCGACCGCCCGGCCTACGCGATGCGCGAGGCGCCGCAGCAGCAGCCGCAGCAGGCGGCGCCCCCGCAGCAGCGCCCGAGCAGCGGCGCATACGGCTATGGCAACCCCGCCTGGAGCAACGGCCAGCGCGGCTACGGCCAGCTGTCCGGCTACACCGGCGCGCGCGGCGTCGTGCGCTCCCAGTACGGCGGCGGCGGCGACGGCTACTCGGCATTCGAGGGCGGCGGCATCTCGAGCGGATACTCGGGCGGCATCGGCCAGGTGAACAACGCCCCCGGCCTCACGAGCGGCTACGCGGGCGGCCTCGGCGAGAACAACGGCTCCACCGGCCTGCGCAGCGGCTATTCCGGCGGGCTGGAGGGCAACGGCATGAGCCCAGGCGTGCGCAGCGGCTACTCAGGCGGCGGCGCGGGGCTCAACTACAGCCTGTGGGGCTACGGCATGGTCGGCGGCGGCGTGCCGCAGTACACGTGGATGGGCTTCCCCGGCATGTACGGCGCCACCGCGCCCAATGCCTACGGCGGCTACTACGGCGGGTACTACGGCGGCTACCGCACCGGCCCCCGCGGCGGCATGCGCATGCGCTGAAATCCGCTCCCCTGAAATCCGCTCCTCTGAAATCCGCTCCTCTGAAATCCGCTCCTCTGAAATCCGCTCCTGGTTAGTTTGGCACCAATTGATTTCTCCAGAGAAGTCGGGTGGATGGACCGGGCGCGTGGCGCGGCGCGCTTCGCGGCCTCAGCGATCGGCGGTGGGGGCGCACCTGGACGCCTCGGCTCGGGGCGCGGCGAGGAGTGCGGCGCCGGCTGGAGCCGGCGTGAATGCGCGGAGGGAGGGTCAGCGAAAGGAGACAAATTCATCAACTCGAGGCACGGCTAAAGGCCCACCCGCCGGTCCGGAATCCGCTCCGAAATGCCCGGGAAACGGACTTCTCACGCCATCAGCGGGCGCACCACGTTGCCCTTGACGTCGGTCAGCCGGTAATCACGGCCCTGCAGGCGATAGGTCAGCCTGGTGTGGTCGAAGCCGAGGAGGTGCAACAGCGTCGCGTGCAGGTCGTGCACCTCGACGGGGTTCTCGGCGATGTTGTACGAGTAGTCGTCGGTCTTGCCGTACGTGGTGCCCGGGTTCACTCCGCCGCCGGCCATCCAGGCAGTGAAGCAGCGCGGATGGTGGTCGCGGCCGTAGCTCGTGCGCGTCAGCTGGCCCTGGCTGTAGACGGTGCGGCCGAACTCGCCGCTCCACAGGACGATCGTGTCATCGAGCAGACCGCGCTGCTTCAGGTCCTTCACGAGCGCCGCCTGCGCCTGGTCCACCGCCCTGCACTGCGCGCGGATCTCGCCCGGCAGGTTGCCGTGCTGGTCCCAGCCGCGCATGTAGAGCTGCACGAAGCGCACGTCGCGCTCGGCGAGCCGCCGTGCGAGCAGGCAGTTGGCCGCGAAGCTCCCGGGCCTGTGCACGTCCGGCCCGTACATCTCGAGCGTCGCCGGGCTCTCGTCGGAGAAGTCGGTGAGCTCCGGCACCGACATCTGCATGCGGTAGGCCATCTCGTGCTGCGCGATGCGCGTGCGCGTCTCCTGGTCGAGGCTCTGCGAGAACTCCTCCTCGTTCAGGCGCATCAGGAGGTCGAGCATGCGGCGCCGGTCGGTGCGCGACACGCCGTCCGGGTCGCGCAGGTGGAGCACCGCATCGCGCCCGGCGCGGATGCGGCAGCCCTGGTGCTCGCTCGGCAGGAACCCGCTCCCCCAGAAGCGCGCGCTCAGGGCCTGCATGTTGCCCGGCCCCTGCGTGATCATCACCACGAACGACGGCAGGTTGCTGTTGGCGCTGCCGAGCCCGTAGCTCATCCAGCTGCCGAACGATGCGCGCCCCGGCTGCTCGGAGCCCGTCTGGAAGAAGGTGATCCCCGGCTCGTGGTTGATCGCCTGCGTGTGCATCGAGTGCACGAAGCAGAGGTCCTTGGCCACCCCGCCCGTGAAGGGCAGCAGCTCGGACAGGTACACGCCGTCCTGGTTGTTCTCGTGGCGGTCGAAGCGGAACACCGACGGCGCCACCGGGAACCGGGTCTGGCCGCTCGTCATCGTGGTGATGCGCTGGCCGTTGCGGATCGAGTCGGGAAGGTCCTGGTCGAAGCGCTCCTGCAGCTGCGGCTTGTGGTCGTAGAGGTCGAGCTGGCTGGGTGCCCCCTCCATGTGCAGGTAGATGACGCGCTTGGCCTTGGGCGCGAAGTGCGGCCCCGCCGCATGGGCGCCGGCCGCGGGCACCACGCCAGGCCCACCCGCGACGCCCGGCCCCGCGCCCGCCGCCGCGTGCGCCCGCCCGGAGATCCCCGCGAGCGCCAGTCCCCCGAGCCCCGCGCCGATCGTTCCCGCCGCGCGCCCGAAGAACCGCCGTCGCGTCAGGTTGAGGAGGTACTCCTCCATCGGGTCGGCATGCGTTCGCTGGGGGTCGGTCATGGGGAGCTCAATCCTTCACGATGGCCGCGTCGCTCGCAAGCACCGCGTTCGAAATCATGGTCCAGGACGCAAGTTCCGGGGCCGGAAGGTCCGCGGGAACGGGCGCCTCGCCGGTCGCGACCAGCTTGCGGGCATCCTCCGCTCCGTCGCCGCCCCAGCGGGCGCGCTCGGCGGCCAGGGCCCCGGCCAGCGCGTCCACCGTGCCCGCATCGGCCGGCTGCCCGGTGACCCGCTGCCACAGGCGACCGAGGCGCGTGCGGTCGTCGCCCGGCTCGCGCAGCGTGCGCTCGGCGGCCACGCGCGCGGCCTCCACGAACTGCGGGTCGTTCCACAGGACGAGCGACTGCAGCGGCGTGTTGGTGGTGAACCGGCGCACCGTGCAGAACTCGCGCGTCGGAGCGTCGAGCGCGAGCATCGAGGGCGGCGGCGAAGCGCGCTTCCAGTAGGTGTAGAGGCTGCGCCGCCACAGGTCGTCGCCGGAGCCCTGGGCGTAGCTGCGCGTGTTGCTCTGCGGCATGCTGGTCTCCTCCCAGAGCCCGGTCGGCTGGTACGGCTTGACGCTCGGCCCGCCCGCGTGCTCGCGCAGCAGCCCGGAGACGTAGAGCGCCTGGTCGCGGATCTGCTCCGCGCCGAGCCGCTGCCGCGGGAACCACGCGAGCAGCCGGTCCTCGGGATCGACCGCCGCGGCATCCGGCCGCACGCGCGACGACTGCCGGTAGGTGGCGCTCGTCACGACCTGCCGCACCAGCCGCTTCACGTCCCAGCCATGCGAGCGAAAGTCCACGGAGAGCCAGTCGAGGAGCTCGGGGTGCGTCGGCCAGCTCCCCTGCAGGCCGAAGTCCTCGGAGGTGCGGACCATGCCGCGGCCGAAGAACTGCTCCCAGAAGCGGTTGACCACGACGCGCGCGGTGAGCGGGTTGGCGTCCGACACGAGCCAGCGTGCCAGGCCGAGCCGGTTCGCCGGCGCGCCCTCGGGCATCGCGCCGAGCACCTTCGGGACGCCGCGCGCCACGCGGCGGTCCGCGTCGGGCTGGTCGTAGGCGCCCCGCTTCATGACGAACGTCTCGCGGGGCGCGGGCATCTCGCTCATGACCATCGCGCGCGGGACGTTCATCGAGTGCGCTGCGAGCTCGGCCTCGGCCTTGGCCGCGCGGTCGGCGCGCTCCTGGAACGTCGGCGAGTGGCTCGCGCGCCAGGCATCGCGGGCGCGCACCTCGGCCTCGGGCCCGAGCGTGCCGCCCGGCAGTGCGAGCGCCATCGCCGCGCGCGGGATGCCCGACGGGCTGCCGAGCTCGCGGTGGTAGAAGCCGCCCTGCCCGCCGGTGTTCACCACCTTCACGACAAGCGAGTTCATGCCGGCCGCAAGCGGCACCTTCACGCGCTCCTGGTCGGGCGCCACCGCGCGGTCCACCTGGCGCTCGTGGACCTTTGTCCCGTTGACGAACACCTGGATGCCGTCGTCGGAGCCGAGCGAGACCTCCATCTCGCCGGCCGCGGGCGACCACACCTCGCGCGCCACGAACTCGGCGTCGATGCCCTCCGCAAGCCGCACCGGCTGCGCCTCGAGCACGCCGGGGGCGTGGCGCCAGTCGAAGGTGCCTTCGGCCGGGCCGCCGAAGCGATCGGTCACGTCGAGCGCGGGTCGCACCTCTGGCCCGAACGACCGCTCGTAGCCTTCCTTGCCCGAGGCCACGGGAAACGGCCCGCAGATGTACCAGCTGCCCAGGGCCGGCGGCATGCGCGCCGCGAACTCCTCGGGAATCGTCCCCGCGCGCAGGCGGACGCGGCCGAGCACGTGCTGCGCGTAGGGCGACCGGGTGACGAGCCGCACCCGCAGCTCGGTGCCGCCCTCGAAGCCGAACGGGCCTTCCGCGATGAAGAGCGCCGTCCGCCCGCCCGGCTGCTGGTGGCCGTCGACGGCCCAGACGCGCCCGTCCGGGCGCAGCGCGTTGGTGACGCGGAAGTCGCCGTTGGCCTGCTCGACGTCGGCCCACGCCCACGCCAGGCGCACGGGCTCGCGCCGCGACGGATCGACGACCGACACGGCCTCGACCTCCACGGCATCGAGCACTGCGTTGCCGTTGCCCGCCCTGCCCACGCGCCCGCCCGGGAGCGACGGGTCCGCGAGCGCCTCCAGGAGCACCGCGCGCAGGCCCGTGGCCTCGGTGCGCAGCACGACGGTCCACGTGTCGTCGGCGGGGTTCGTGCCGGAGGCGAGCACGCTGCCGTCGGGCTGCGCCGCAAGCGTGGCGCCGCCCTCGCTTGCGGCGGAGGCGACGCTCGACGGCACCCATGCGATGCCGCCGCGCATCGAGCGCGCGAACTCGTCGAAGGCCGCGCGCTCGCCGTCGTCCACGCGATCGCGCTCGGCGCGGGCCGCCTCGGCGGCGGCGCGGAGCACGCCCGCACGCGCCGCATGCTCGGGCGACGCGACGTCCGCGTAGGGCTCCAGCGCGCGGTTGGCGTCGGGCACCTGGCTGTAGATGCCGGGCTCCTCGTTCGAGTTGAAGAACGCAAGCAGGGAGTAGAAGTCCTCCTGCGTCACGGGATCGAACTTGTGGTCGTGGCAGCGCGCGCACTGGAGCGTCAGCCCGAGGAACGCCGCGCCCACGGTGCTGGTGCGGTCCACCGCGTACTCGAGCAGGTACTCCTCGTTGATCGCCCCGCCCTCGTCGCTCGTGACATGCGCGCGGTTGAAGCCGCTCGCCACGCGCTGCGCGACGGTGGCCTCCGGCAGCAGGTCGCCCGCCACCTGCTCCACCACGAAGCGGTCGTAGGGCATGTTGGAGCGGAACGCCTCGAGCACCCAGTCGCGCCAGTGCCACATCTGCCGTCCCGCATCCATGTGGATGCCGGAGGTATCCGCGTAGCGGGCCACGTCGAGCCAGGGCACCGCCATCCGCTCGGCGTACCGCGTGGCGTAGGGCTCCTCGGTGAGCAGCCGGTCCACCAGGCGCTCGTACGCCTCCGGCGACCGGTCGTCCACGAAGGCCCGGCTCTCCTCGGGCGTGGGCGGCAGGCCCGTGAGGTCCATGAACACGCGCCGGCAGAGCGTGGCGCGGTCGGCCTCGGGCGACGGCCCGAGCCCCGCGCGCTCGATGCCCGCGAGGACGAACCGGTCGATCGCGCCGCGCGGCCACGCGGCGTCCTTCACGTCGGGCTCGGCCGCCGCCGCCGGTGCCGCGAACGCCCAGTGGTCCTCGTACCGCGCGCCCTCGGCGATCCAGCGCGCGAGCACCGCGCGCTCGTCGGCGGAGATGGCGTGCTTGCCGCTGTCGGGCGGCGGCATCACGCGGTCGTGCTCCCTGGCCACGATCCGGCGCAGGAGGAGCGACTCCTCGGGCCGGCCAGGCACGATCGCCGCCCCGTCCCTTCGCTGGGCGGTCGCGGCCTCGAACGAATCGAGCCGCAGCCCCGCCTGCTGCTTGGCACGGTCGGGGCCGTGGCAGAGGTAGCAGCGATCCGAGAGGATCGGCCGCACGTCACGCCCGAATCGAATGGGTTCGCCTGCAGCCATTCGCGCCGGGCCGGCCACGCCCCCCGCGCCCCCGGCAGCCGGCTGCGGCAGCACCACCGCCGCGGCGGCGGCAAGGACGCCGACGCCGACAGCCAAGGCTGCGGTGGACGCGAGCCCGTGGTGCATCGATCCTGATACCGGGGGCACCCCCGCCGGTTGCCGCGGTAATCACCTCCCGAACGGCCCCGAGGCACTCCCGGCGCGGGTCAGCGGCTCTCGGTCTCGAGGTAGGTGTAGCCGGAGAGTCCGGCCTCGTACGCCTTCAGCAGGCCCTGGCTCTCGGCCACGGTCATCTGCTTGTTGACCACGGCCTTCTCGCACTCGCGCCGAACCTCGCCGAACAGGCGGGCAAGGTCGTAGTGCACGTAGCTGAGCACGTCGCGCACGGCGTCGCCCTCGATCACCTCGTCGATCCACCACTCGCCGTGCTCGTCGATCATGACGTGCGCCACGTGGGTGTCGCCGAAGAGGTTGTGGAGGTCGCCGAGCGTCTCCTGGTACGCGCCCACCAGGAACGCGCCGAGCAGGTACTCCTCGCCCTCCGCGAAGTCGTGCAGCTCGACCCACTTCTTGACGTCGTGGTCGTCGACGAAGCGGTCGATCTTGCCGTCGGAGTCGCAGGTCAGGTCGGCGATGGTCGCCTTGCGCGTCGGGCGCTCGTTCAGCCGGTGGATCGGGCAGATCGGGAACAGCTGGTTGATCGCCCAGATGTCCGGCATGCTCTGGAAGATCGACAGGTTGCAGAAGTAGGTGTCGCTGAGGGCGCTCTCGAGGTCGCCGAGCTCCTCGGGCGGGCGTCCCATGCCGCGGGCCACGTCGCGGATCTTCGCGCACGCGGCCCAGAAGATGCTGTCCACCAGCGCGCGGTGCTCGAGGTTCATCAGGCCCACGTTGAAGAGCCGGAGCGCCTCGTCGCGGTCCTCGAGCAGGTCGTTGTAGTTCTCCACCAGCCGACGCTCGCTGATGTTGCGGTACACGTCGTAGATGTCGACGAGCGGACGCGGCAGCTCCTCGCCCGCGGCCGGCTCGGGCAGGCGCTCGGGCGCGGTGTAGCGGTCGAGCCGGTTGGCACCGAGCACGTCGAACACCAGCACGCTCTGCTGCGCCACCATCGCGCGGCCCGACTCGCTCACGATCGTCGGGTGCGGCACGCACTCCTCGTCGCACACCGTCATCACCTTGTAGACGACGTTCGAGGCATACTCCTGGAGCGTGTAGTTCATCGAGAACTCGAAGCTCGTCTGGCTGCCGTCGTAGTCGATGCCGAGGCCGCCGCCGATGTCGAGGTAGCGCATGCCGGCGCCGGACTTCACCAGCTGCGAGTAGATGCGCGCGAGCTCGTTGATGCCCTGGTTCACCTGGCGGATGTCGTGGACCTGGCTGCCCATGTGGCAGTGCAGCAGCTGCAGGCAGTCCTCCATCCCCTTGGAGCGCAGGATGGACAGCACCTCGAGCACCTCGTTCATGCTCAGGCCGAACTTGGCCTTGATGCCGCTGGAGTGGCGCCAGCGCCCGGCGCCCTGCGAGGCCAGGTTCACGCGCACGCCGATGGTCGGCCGCACGTTGTGCTGCTCGTAGAAGCGCAGGATGAGCTTGAGCTCGGTGATGTTCTCGATGACCGGGATGATGTTCCGGCCGAGCTTCTTGGCGAGCGCCGTGAACTCGATGTAGCGCTCCTCCTTGAAGCCGTTGCAGATGATGAGCCTGCCCGGGGTGTCGCTCGTCATCCCCATGACGGCGAGGAGCTCGGGCTTGCTGCCGGCCTCGAGGCCGAAGCCGAGCGCCTTGCCCGCGTCGCGGACCTCCTCCACCACGCGGCGCTGCTGGTTCACCTTGATCGGGAACACGCCCTGGTAGGTGCCGTGGTAGCCGTGCTCGACGATCGCGCCGCGGAACGCATCCGCGATGTCCACGAGGCGCTGCTTGAGGAGGTCGCTGAAGTGCACCAGGAGCGGCGTGCGGAAGCCGCGCTCGCGCATGCCCGCGACCACCTCGTGCAGGTCCACCTCGACCGCCGGGTTGCGCGAGGGGCGCACCACCACGTGGCCGGCGGCGTTGACGTCGAAGAAGCCCTTGCCCCAGTTGCGGATGGAATAGAGGGCTGCCGATTCCTCGACGCCCCATCCGGGCTCGGTCGCCGGGCGCGTGGCGCGCGCGCGCACGGCGGGCGCCGGGCTGGCGGGCGCCTGACTGGCGGGAGCGGGACTGGCGGGGTCGGTGAGTGTGTCGGCCATCGAAGGATGCTGCGCGGGTCGGAGCGCCGCGTCGAGACGATAATCATAGGGAGACCGCCCGGGGGGACAAGCAAATTCGCCGCGCTTTCGCCGCGCCGCCGCGCCCGCGACCGGCGCCGCGCCAGGCGCCCCGCCGCCGACCGTCAGCGCGCGGCGCCTGCCGAACGCAGGCTCGCCGCGATCGCCACCTCGTGCACCCGGATGCTCAGGCGGTCGAGCGCCTCCTTGGCCTGCTGGAACGCGTTGGCGTCGACGGCGCGCGCGTCGTGCTCGGCGGCGGCGATGTGCCCCTTCAGGCCCATCATGGCCGCCTCGAGCTCCTCCACGTAGGCCGGCTCGAGCTGCTCCCGTACCCGCCCGAGGGCGTCGCCGATCCACTTGAGGTCCAGCCGGGCGTTGGCGGTGAGGTCCACCACGCGGTGGCGGTGCATGTCGTCGCGGGCGTGCGCGAAGCTCTCGCGCTCCATCCGGTCCACGTCCTCGGCGGTCAGCCCGTAGGAGGGCACCACCTGCACCGACGCCCGGCGGCCGCTGCGGCGCTCGGCGGCGGTGACCGAGAGCACCCCGTTCTCGTCGACCAGGAACTCGACCTCGATCTGCGGGATGCCGGCGGGCATCGGCGGGATGCCCCGGAGCTCGAACCGGGCGATCGACCGGCAGTCGGCCACCAGCTCGCGCTCGCCCTGCAGGACATGGATGCCCACGTTGACCTGGCCGTCCACCGAGGTCGAGAACATCTCGGTGGCGCGGGTCGGGATGCTGGCGTTGCGGATGACCAGCTTCGCCACCGCCCCGCCCACCGTCTCGATGCCGAGCGACAGCGGCACCACGTCGACGAGCAGCAGGTCGCGCCGCCCGCCCCCGAGCACAGAGGCCTGCAAGGAGGCACCGAGCGCCACGACGAGGTCCGGGTCAAGCGCCGCGTACGGCTCGCGCCCGAAGAACGCCCCGACCGCGGCACGGACGGCCGGGATCCTGGTGCTGCCGCCGACGAGCACCACGCGGTCGATCTCGGGGTTCCCCGCGTCGCGCATGGCGCGTCGGCAGGCCTCGATCGTGCGGGCGACGAACGGCGCCGCGAGCGCCTCGAACTCGGCCCGCGAGAGCGTGCGGCGATAGGTCCGGTCGCCGCCGAGCGACACCTCGAGCGTGGTGGACTCGGCCGCCGAGAGCGCGACCTTCGCACGCTCGGCGAACGTGCGCAGCGCCTGCCGCGCCGCGGGCGGGAAGTCGAGCGCCGTGCCGAACTGCGCGCGGATCTCGCCCATGACCAGCGCGATGATCGCCTCGTCGAGGTCATCTCCGCCGAGGCGCGTGTCACCCGCCGTCGAGAGCACCTGGAAGAACTCGCCGTCGTCGGGGCCGCCCGGCACGAGCTGCAGCACCGACACGTCGAAGGTGCCTCCGCCGAAGTCGTACACGGCGATCGTCTCCGGCTGCATCCGCCGCTCGCGCGAGCCACCGATGCCGTAGGCAAGGGCTGCCGCGGTCGGCTCGTTGACGATCCGCACGGCCTCCAGCCCGGCGAGGCGCGCCGCATCGCGGGTCGCCTGCCGCTGCGCATCGTCGAAGTAGGCCGGCACGGTGATCACCGCGCGCCGGACCGGCACGCCGAGCGAGGCCTCGGCCGTGCGACGGAGTTCACCGAGGACCTGCGCCGCCACCTCCTGCGGGGTCACCACCGCGCCGCCCACGCCGAAGGCCGCGAGCCCCCGCGGGCCCTCGACCAGCGCGTACGGCAGGCCGCCGGCGGCGGGCGCCGACTCCGCGAACCCGCGCCCCATGAACCGCTTGGCGCTGTGCACGGTGTCGACCGGGTTTTCGACCGCGCGCGCGCGGGCTTCGTGCCCAACGACGGGCGCCCCGCCCCGCACGAACCGCACCACCGAGGGAAGGAGCTGGCGCCCCTCGGCATCGGCGAGCACGCGCGGACCCGCCGCGTCGCACACGGCGACGAGCGAGTTGGTGGTGCCGAGGTCGATGCCGACGATCGGGCCGGCCTCCGGGGACGGGTGCATTCCGGTGATCGTAGGCGGCCCCGCCCGTCAGCGGCGCTGCGCGCCCGCCTCGGGCAGCCGCTGCATGAAGCGGTCGAAGCGCCGTTCCGCGGCCTTGAAGAGGAGCGCCACCGCCTGCGTCACGGCGTCGTCGGGCCCGTTGATCGTGAAGGACCGTTCGCTGCCGCCTGCGCGGAGGCTGATCTCCGCGACGGTGGACTCCGTGCCTTCGCGGCCCGGGCTTGGGGCATCAAGCCAGTGCGCCGCGTCGATGATCGCGCGCAGGCGCGCCGCCTCGTCCGAGGTGAGCTGCCCGCGCCAGTCCACGGCGCGGTCGAAGCCCCTCATCCCGCCGCCGTAGCCGAGCATGCCGTCGGGGTCCACGGTGAAGTACTCGTACTGGCGCGTGGCGGGACGCGCGTACCAGAGGCGCAGGCCCAGTCCGCCGGTCACGCTCGCGGGATCCTGGGGCACCTTGATCGGGCCGGTGTCGCAGCCGGTGAGCGCCGGGCCGCAGGCAAGGAGCACGAGCGCGGCGATGGCAGCGGCGCGGACCATCACCGCACCTTCTCGACGCCCTGCCTGTCGCGGATCTGCCGGTACGCCGCGTACGGGTCGGGGCCGTAGTCGTAGCGCTCCGGCAGCAGGTCGTCGGCGCGCCAGTCCGGGAGCCATGACAGCACGGCGAGTGCCCGGATCACGCGCACCGCGGCGGCGTCCAGCTCCTCGTCACCCACCGCGCGACGCACCCAGGTCCACGTGCGCCCGTCGGCGCGCAGGGTGAGGAGCGCCACGCGCTCGCCGCGCACGGCCCGCACGAGGTCCGGGTTGGGAGGGCCGTTGGCCCGATCGGCATCGGTGAAGCCAAGCTGCGCGCACACGCCCCAGAGGTACTGCACCTGGTCCTCGTAGAGCCAGCGAACGCGCCCGGGGCGCGTGGAGGCATCGATGAACGGGCTGGCGTCGGAGTGGAGCGAGCCATCCGGGAACAGGACGTACTTGGCCTGCCGGTCCTGCACGCCGAGCCGCTCGGCGGCACCGGGGCCGAGCAGCACGGTCACGTCGAGCGTGAAGTCCGCGGGAAAGCGGCCGTCCGCGAGCGCGGGCGCCTCGAGGGCGGCAGGCTCGGCGGCATCCATGGAAGCCACGCGATCGTTCGGCTGGGCGGCGGGCCCGTCGGGCGTGCCGGTCGATCCGCACCCGCACGCGCATGCGGCCACGCACAGGGCTGCAAGCACGGGACGCGTTCGGGACACGGTCGTCACGATGGCCGGAATGCTACCCTTCGGCCCTTCGCCATGCGCACCAGCGTCACGTGGATCAACGACTACCTCGACCGCCCCGCCACCGCGGAGGAGCAGGCCGAGCTGCTGACCGCGGCGGGCCTCAACTTCGACGGCGGCGACGACGCCGACAACGGCGAGCGCTGGCAGGAGATCGAGACCACCTCGAACCGCGGCGACTGCCTCTCCCACCTGGGGATGGCGCGCGAGATCTGCGCGATGAGCGGCCGCCGGCTCAAGGCGCCCGCGGCCGCGCCCCGTGCCTCCGGCGAGCCTGCCTCGCGGCACGTCGCGGTGAGCAACGACGACCACGAGGCGTGCCCGCGCTACACCGCGCGCGTGATCCGCGGCGTCAAGGTCGGTCCCAGCCCGGAGTGGCTGCAGCGTCGCCTGCGCGCGATCGGCCAGGTCCCCCGCAACAACCTCGTCGACTGCACCAACTTCGTGCTCTTCGAGCTGGGGCAGCCGACCCACGTGTTCGACCTCGAAACGCTGCGCGGGGCGCGCATCCACGTCCGCCGCGCGCGCAAGGGCGAGCGCTTCCTGCCGATCGGCGAGGCCGCGCAGGAGGCCGAGCTGGCCGGCGGCGAGCTGGTGATCGCGGACGGCGAGCGTCCGGTGGCGATCGCCGGCGTCAAGGGCGGCGCGGTCACCGCGGTCACCGACCGCACCGTGAACGTCCTCGTCGAGGCCGCGACCTTCCACCCCGCCGCGGTGCGGGCGGCAAGCCGCGGGCTGCGGATCGCAAGCGACAGCTCCTACCGGTTCGAGCGCGGCGTGCATCCCTCGGAGATCGACGCCGCCGCCGACCGGCTCGTGCAGCTCATCCTCGAGACCGCGGGCGGCACGCTGTGCGAAGGCACCGTGGAGGCGGGCGCCCCGCTCCCCGCGCCGCGCAGGGTCGCCGTGCGTCCCTCGCGCGTGCGCGCGATCCTCGGCACCGACATCCCCCTCGAGGAGGTGGTCCGCGCGCTCGACACGCTCGGCTTCTCACCGGTGGTGCGCGGCGACGCGATCGACTGCTCCGTGCCCGCGCGCCGCATCGACATCGAGCGCGAGATCGACCTCATCGAGGAGGTCTGCCGCATCCACGGGCTCGACCGGATCCCGATGAAGGAGACGCTCGCCGTGCGCGTGGCACCGGTGGAGCCCGAGGTGTCCGCCCCGCGCGCGGTGAAGGGCCTGCTCGTTGGCCTCGGGTTCGTGGAGTCGATCACGCACACGCTGGTCTCCGAGCGCCACGCGGCGCCCTTCTTCCGGGCCGGGCGCGCCGCGCTGCGCGTCGGCGACGAGCGCGCGGGCGGCACGCCGGTGCTCCGGCCCTCGGTCATCCCCAGCCTGCTCGAGGTGCGCCGCCGCAACGCGGACGCCGGCCTCGCGGAACTGCGGCTCTTCGAGTTCGCCAGCGCGTTCGCGCTGCAGCCGGGCGGCGCGCACGACGAGCGCGCGCTGGTCACCCTGCTTGCCGATGCCCCGGCGGACCCTGACGGCGCAATGCGCTGGATGCGCGGCGCGTGCGAGCGCATGCTGCGGCTCCTCGCGGGGAACCACGCATCGATCCATGCCGAGGCCGTGCCGGCCGCCGAGCGCGCGCCGTGGTACTCCGCGGAGGCTCGCGTCGCCGTCGACGGCAACCCGCTCGGCGGCTGGGGGCTGCTCGCGCCCCCGGCGCTGGCGCCGTTCGGGCTTGCGGGCACCTTCGCCGCCGCCGAACTCTCGCTGCGGCCGCTCTACGCCAACTACCCGCCCGACGCGCGCGCCGAGAAGCTGCCGGACTTCCCGGGGATCGAGCGCGACCTGAGCGCCATCCTCCCCGAGCAGGCCACCTGGGCCGAGGTGGAGGCGCTCGTGCACGGCCTGCGGCTGCCCTGCTTCGAGTCGCTCGGCTTCGTGGGCACGTACCGCGGCAAGCAGACGGGCGCCGGGCGCAAGAGCGTCACCATGCGGCTCGTCTTCCGCGCCGGCGACCGGACGCTCCGCCGCGAGGACGCCGACCAGTGGATGGCCTCGGTGGCTGACGCACTGCGCGGGCGCATGGGCGCCGAGATCCGGTCCTGAACGCAAGGAGCCTCGCCATGCCGTTTCGAACGCTGACGGTGGACGAGTTCGCCGATCGACTGGCCGCGAAGAGCCCCGCCCCGGGCGGCGGCGCGGTGGCCGCGGTCACCGCCGCGCACGCGGCCGCGCTCGCGGCCATGGTGGTCGAGTTCACGCTCGGCAAGCCGAGGTTCGCGGCGCACGAGGCCTCCAACGCCGAGGCGCTTGCACGGCTCGGCGCCCTTCGCCGCGACGCGCTGGAACTTGCCGACCGCGACGCCGATTCCTACGGCGCGCTCAATGCGCTGTGGAAGCTCCCCAAGGACGCGCCCGACCGCGTGCGCGGCTGGGATGCCGCCGTGGCCGAGGCGATCGACGCGCCGCAGGCGATCCTTGAACTGGCCGCGGAGGTGGCCGCGGCCTGCGGTGCGCTCGCGCCGCGGACCAACCCGAACCTTGCGAGCGACCTCGCCATCGCCCTCGACCTGGCGCGCGTCGCCGCGCGCGCCGCGGCGCACAACGTGGAGGTCAACCTGCCTTCCGTGGCCGACGAGGACACGCGCAACGCCCGCCGCGAGCGCATGCAGCGCGCGCTGGGCGCCGCCGGGGCCACGCACCCGTGAGCGGCCTCGGGCCCGTGGCCGGGCTCGCCGCGCTCCTCGGTGCGGGCGCGGCGGTGGCCTGCGCGCTCTACCTGGCGGGACTCTGGCACGACGTCACCCGTCCGCCGCGGCGCGGGCTCGGCTGGGCGCTCGGCCAGGGGCTTGCGGCAAGCCCCTCGGACCTGGGGCTTGCGTTCGCGGAACGCACGGTCGAGCTGCCGGATGCCCGCATGCCCTGCTGGTGGGTCACGGGCCGCGGCGACGACCCGCGCGAGGTGGTGATCCTCCTCCACGGCCACGGTCGCTCGCGGTGGGACTCGCTGCGGCGCATCGGGCCCTGGGCGGAGCGCGCGTCGCTCGTGGTGCTGCCGGACCTGCGCGGCCACGGCGAGGCGCCGGGCCGTTCGTCGCTTGCGCGGCGGGAGGCCGGCGACGTGGCGATGCTCGTGGCGGAGGCGCTGCGCGAGCGGCCCGAGGCACGCATCACGCTCGCGGGCCACTCGCTCGGCGCGGTGGTGGCGATCCACGCGGCCGCCCGCTGCGAGGCCGACGGCGCACCGGTCGCCGCCGTGGTTGCCTGGGGACCCTACGACCGCGTGCGCACGCCGTTCGAGGCCAGGCTCCGGCTGCGCGGGCTGCCCGTCCGCCCGTTCAGCGATGCCGTGCTCTGGCTGCTCGACCGGGCCGACGGGCCCGAACGCGCCACGCACGAGGCGGCGGCGCTCCTCGGCCGCACGGAACTGCGCGTCATGGCCGATGCGGCCGACGGCGTGTCACCCGCGTCCGATGCCGAGGCGATCCGCGCCGCATGCCCGGGCGCCCGGCTCGAGGTCACCTCGGGCGTCGCGCACGCGGACCTCGGCACGAGCTGAGGCCTGGTTCAGCCGTGGCCCGACCGCGCCCGTGCGCGCCAGGAATCACCTGGTTGGGACTCACTTGGTTGGGACTCACTTGGCTGGGACTCCCTTGTTTGGGACTCCCTTGTTTGGGACTCCCTTGTTTGGGACTCCCTTGGTTTGGGACTCCCTTGTTTGGGACTCCCTTGGTTTGGGACTCCCTTGGTTTGGGACTCCCTTGGTTTGGACTCACTTGGTTTGGACTGACTTGGTTTGGACTCACTTGGCGGGCGGCGCGGCCACCGGCTTGAGCACGGTGGCGCGCGTCACGAAGCCCTTGGCGTCCGACCGCATCGACCACACCATCGGTCCCACGTACTTGGCCACCATGTCGGCATCGATCGTCTTGAGGACGTCCGAGGACTCCTTCGGCACCTTGAAGCCGAGGCGATCGGCGATCTCGGAGTCGTCGGAACGGCCCACCACGTTGTCGAGGCGGCTGTCGTCGTCGCCGAACTGCGCGAGCAGTTCGCGCTCGAAGCCCCAGCGGCCCGCAAGGTCGATCCATCCCCAGGAGACCACCGGATCGCTGCCGACCACGGACGCGGCCTGCCGGTAGACGGGGCTCTCCGCCACGCTCGGGAGGTCCTTCTGGCCCATCGAGCGCATGGCGTGCTCCACGAGCTTGCTGTCGCCGGTGGCCATCCAGCCGTTGGCGACGCCCACGGAGATGGGCATGAACTCGGCGGAGAAGATGGTGTTGCCGTCGAAGTCGCGCGGCTCGAGCCCGAGCGTGCCGCCGAACTGCGTGATCATCGGCACCACGGCCTTCGAGTTGGAGCACGTGACCAGCGTGGACGTCACTCGGCTCTCCGGCGTCACCGGCTGGCGGACGGTCTCGTAGGTCCATATGCCCGGGCCCATGGCCTCGAAGCCCTTGGAGAGCACGGGGCCGAAGTTCACGAGGTACGCGTCGATCTGCTCCGCCTGCTCGGCGGGCATGGAGGCGGTCACCGCGTCGAGGAGGTTCATCAGGTCCTTGAAGCGCACGTTGACGCGGCCGAAGCCGAGCGCATCGGGCCCGATCATCGGCGGCGGCGGCTCGATGGCGGCCGCGGGGCCGAGCAGCGACCAGAGGCCGACCTTCTCGCCCGGCACGAAGATGCCCGACGACAGCTCCACCTGTCCGCGCGGCGAGTCGACCGACACGCCGATGGTGTACGCATGCACGTCGCCGAAGAGCGGCGCAAGGATGGGCTGCAGCAGCGCCATCATCCCGCCGCCCTCGCCGCCCATGCCCTTCTGCATCGGGCCCGTGAGGAGGCAGACCGAGAGGTCCGCGTCGCCGAGCTGGTCCATCGCGCCGCGGAAGTCCGCCTGGTCGGGGAGCTTCGCCTTGCGCTTGCCGTCGATGGCCTCGAGCGCGTCCTCGAGGCCGCCCGAGTCGGTCGAGAGCAGGAAGCGGGAGCCGTCGCGGCAGTACCAGAGCTTGCGCGGGTCCCCGGCGAAGGAGACGTCGAGGTCCATGCCGGGCATCCGCCCCGGGCCGTCGTCGTCGCCCGCGCCCTTGGAAAGGGTGAGCAACTGCACCTCGCGGCCGGCGACCTCGTCCCTCGCCACGGTGACGCCGTCCTTCTTCACGGCCTCGGCGATGAGGGCATCGAAGAACTTCGCCATGCCGTCGGCCTTGGCGCCCCAGTCGCCGTACAGCAGCGTCTGCGGCTTGTCGACGTCCAGCTCCTCGTCGTGGATGGTGAAGCTCGCGAGGCCGAACGACTCCGGCCAGTCGACGGCACCCTCGGGAACGCCCATCTCGCGGAGGCGCTTCTCCATCGACTCCTGCGCGCCGCCGTCGCGGCCGAGGACCTTGGCCATCTGCGGCGTCTCGAGGAAGGCCTGCAGCGGCGTCGCGTTCCACTTCTCCATCATCCGCTGCACGGCATCCGCCGACACGAGGACGTAGGTGGAGTCGGGCGCGATCGCGCGCACCGGCATCGGGCCGTCGCCGGCGAAGCACGCGGCGGCGAGGGCGAACGCAGGCAGCACCGAGGCAAGCCGCGGCATTCGGGCGAGGGGCGTCATGGTCATTGGTTCACTTTCCGGAAGTGGGTGCTGGACGCGACGAGCCGTCCTCGAGTTCGCCCGGCGCGCCGGGCTGGGCACGCGGGGGCGCCTGGTGGTAGAAGTGGCCGGAGTTCGGGTTGTTGCGGTCGAAGGCGAAGGCCTCGCGGTGGCGCACGAACTCCTTCACGTGACGGGCCGGGATGGCGAAGCCGACGTTCTCGCCAAGCGTGATCTTCATGTTGGTGATTCCCACCACCTCGCCACGCATGTTGAAGAGCGGCCCGCCGGAGTTGCCGGGGTTGATGGGGGTGTCGGTCTGGATGTAGGTGCGTCCGTCGAGCTGCATCGCGGGCACGCTGACCACGCCCTCGGTGAGGGTGCGCTCGAGGCCGAGCGGGTTGCCGATGGCGAACACGCGCTGGCCCGCGTCGAGCGCATCGTTGGCCTCGACGGGCGCCACCGGGAAGGGCCGGCCATCGGGGCTCTTCAGCTTGATGAGCGCGAGGTCGAGCGCGTTGTTCACGGCCTCGATCTCCACGTCGTCGATGTCGGTGCGCTTGAGGCTGCCGTCGGGCTGGCGCACCCAGGTGGTGGCGCGCAGGGCACGCTCGCCCTGGATGACGTGCGCGTTGGTGATGGCGTACCCATCGGGGCTGATGATGACGCCCGAACCGAGCCCGCCCGGGGAGCTCACCTTGATCACCGCCGGCCCGAGCGACTTGGCGAGCTCCTTCGGCGGCAGCGTGGGGAGGTCCTTCGCCGTGGAGAAGAGCTGCGAGGCATCGGCCTTGAGCGCGGTGCCCGCGTCGGCGCGCTCCACGGCATCGACCTGCTCCATGTCGAGCTGCACCACGTCCTGGCCGATGTCGATCCACACCGAGCGGTCGGTCTGCTTCAGGATGGTGCCGGCGATCGAGGCGCCGCTGCGCAGCTTCACGAGGTCGCCGGAGGCTCCCGCGGACAGGCTTGCGGCAAGGACGAGGACAGCTGCGGCACGGCAGGCGGTGGGCATCGCGGATTCTCCACGGGGAACTTACCATACGCGAGACCCATGCAGATCAAGACCCAAACCGCCGTCCGGGCCGCCGTGCCTGCGCTTGCGCTCGCCCTGCTCGCCGTGGCCCCCCTGCCCGACGGCGTGGCGCGCCACTTCGGGTTCCAGGCGCTCGATGTCCTCAAGGTCGACCCCAAGGCCGGCCCGTTCGTGGTGGCCGACATGGACGGCGACGGGCTGATGGACATCGTCGTGGCGGACAACTTCAAGAACCGCATCGACATCGACTTCCAGCGCAAGGGAGCCAAGCCCACCGACGAGGTGAAGGCGCCGCGCGGGGTGAACGAGTTCCCGGAGCACTGGCGCTACCGGCGCGAGAGCGTGACCGTGGACCGCGAGGTCGAGGCGCTCGTGCCCTGCGACTGGGACGGCGACGGGCGCATGGACCTCATCTACTCGGGCAACGGGCCGGCTGGCGTGGTGTTCGTGCGGCAGTCGGAACCGGGCGCGTTCAAGGTCGCGCGCAAGCAGACGGTGCGCAACCTCGGGTCCAACCGCGACGCGCTGTCAGTGGCGAACGTGCTCGGCGACGGCGGCAAGGAGCTCGTGAGCATCGTCGACGGCAAGGTGTCCGTCTGGCCGCTCGCCGGCGACACGCTCGGCGCCCCCACGGAGCTCGGCGCCGGCGGCGCGCGCATCATCGCCACCATCCTCGAGGACTTCGACGGCAACGGGACCACCGACATCCTGGGCGTCGTCCCCGAGGACCCCGCCCCGGTGCGCGCGTGGTTCACGGAGCGCCAGGGCGACCGGCTGGTGCTCGGCCCGCAGGTGCGCTTCGAGATGCCTCCGGTGCGCGAGGTGTCCGCGGTGCGGGTGCCGGGCGAGAAGGCCGCGCTGATCGGCGTGGTCGAGCGCCCCACCAAGCGCGTGGCGTTCCACCGCGTGGGCCGTGGCAGGATCGAGGGCGCGGGAACGCGCGACTCGAGCCTGGTGACGTGGAGCTTCGAGGACCCGCAGAACCGCAAGCGCCGCACCGTGCTCGCCGACATCGATGCCGACGGAATGGCCGACGTGGTGGCCACCAACACCCTCGCCAACGCCGTGATGACCTACCGCCAGGAGAAGTCGAAGGGCCTGGGCGCGCCGGCGGCAAGCCCCTCGTTCGCCGACCTCGACTCGCTCGCCGTGGCGCCGACCAAGGACGGCGCGATCGTGTTCGCGCTCTCCGAGAAGGAGGGCGTGGTCGGCCGCAGCACCGCCGGCAAGGACGGGGCGATCAGCTTCCCGCAGGCCGTGCAGCTCGGCGCCGGGCGCACGCCGGTGGCCATCAACCTCGTCGACCTCGACGGCGAGCGCATGCTCGCGGTGGTCGCCAAGGACGGCAAGAACTTCGTGGTGGAGCTGGTGCCGGTCGACTCCGACGGCGACCCCGCCAAGCGCGTGACGGTGAACCTCGGCACGCAGAGCCGCTCTCCGAACGCGGTGAGCGCGGTCGACGCCGACCAGGACGGGTTCACCGACCTCCTGGTCTTCACCCCCGAGAAGCCGATGATCATGCTGCGCGCCGAGGGCAAGGTCACCGCGCCCGGCCCCGACGCGGGCGCGTTCAAGGTGCTCGAGTCGAAGGACATGGGCCAGTTCGGCCTCGTCCAGGCGGCGACAGGCGACAACACGCTCGTCGCCGACATCGACGGCAACGGCAAGGGCGAGCTGCTCGTGGCCGACCGCAACTACGTCCGCGCGCTGCGCTACGAGCCCAAGCCCGCCGCCGGCGCAAGCCCGGGCTGGCAGGTGGTCGCGCAGATGAACGCACGCAGCCCGGACGCCAAGCTCGTGACGCTCGCGCGGCTCGGCGACCGCGTGGTGGCCGGCGACCGCGAGGGCGCGCGCGCCATCCTGTTCGCCAAGGGCGCGGACGGCAAGTGGGACCAGGCCGAGGTGATCGAGATCCCGGGCTTCAAGTTCTCGCAGCTGGCCGCCGGCAAGTTCGCCGGCGACGGCCTCGACGGGCTGCTCGCCGTGGGCGACGACAGCTTCGCGCTGGTGCGCCTGGCGGGCGAGCGGATCGTGCTGGAGCCGGCCGGCACGTGGTCGAGCGATGACCCACGGCAGGTGCCGCACGAGCTGGTGGTCGGCGACCTCAACGGCGACGGGTACACCGACGTGACGGTGCTCGACGGCGGCGAGCAGATGGCCGACATCCTGACCTTCAGCCAGGCCGGCCGCCTCCTGCCCGCGCTCAGCTTCAGGGTGTTCGAGACCCGCATGTTCAGCGGCGGCGAGCGGCAGGAGTTCGAGCCGAGCATGGGCCAGGTGGCGGACGTCACCGGCGACGGGCTCGACGACCTGGTGCTGCTGGCGCACGACCGAATGCTGATCTACCCGCAGGCGAAGGGCGGCGAGGGCTCGGGCGCCGCGCCCGCCAAGGAGCCGAAGGGCTGAGGTGGCCGCATCCCGCGACGAGTCCCGCCGCACCGAGAGGCTCATCGGGCTGTCCCGCGAGCTCGCCGCCACCGGCGACCTGCCGTCCATCCTGACGCTGGTGATCGACGCGCTGCGCGACCTCCTCGACGCCGACCGCGCCACGGTGTTCGAGTTCGATGCGAAGACCGACGAGCTCTTCACGCAGGTGGCGCACGGCATCGGCGGCGCGGGCGATGCGCCCAAGGTCATCCGCATCCCCAAGGGCACCGGCATCGCCGGGGCGGCGGCGACGTCGAGGCAGCTCGTCAACATCCCCGATGCCTACGAGGACCCCCGCTTCAACCGGGCGGTCGACCAGAAGACCGGGTACCGCACGCGGACGATCCTTGCCATCCCGCTGCTCGACCACGACGGCCAGCTGGTGGGCGTGGCACAGGTGCTCAACCGCCGCGATGGCGCGTTCGATGCCGCCGACGAGCGGCTCGCGCAGGGCCTTGCGGCGAACGCCGCGGTGGCCATGAAGCGCGGCCGCCTCATCGAGGACCGCATCGAGCGCGAGCGGCTCGAGCGCGAGATGGACGTCGCCAAGAGCATCCAGGCCGAGACGTTCCCCGACGAGGTGCCGCCCGTCGCCGGCTGGGACATCGCGGGCGCGAGCGAGCCGGCCGAGTTCTGCGGAGGCGATGCGTACGACGTGATCCCGCTGTCCGAGGGCGCCATCGCCGGCCCCGGGACCGATCCCGACGGATTCGTGCTGATGATCGCGGACGCGACGGGCCACGGCGTCGCGAGCGCGCTCTCCAGCGTGCAGATGCGCGGCATGCTGCGCCTGGGCCTGCGGCTCCGGCAGCCGATCGTGAAGATCGCCGAGGAGGTGAACGCGCAGCTCTCCGAGGACCTGCCCGACGGCCGCTTCGTGACGGCGTGGATCGCCCGGCTCGACTGCCGCTCCGGGCACCTGCACACGGTGTCCGCGGGGCAAGGACCGATCCTCGTGTACCGCCGGGCCACCGACGACTTCGAGGAGTACGCGGCGGACATACCGCCGATGGGCGTGTTCGCCCTGCCCTACGGCGAGGAGGACTCGCGCCACCTCGACCTCGCGTCCGGCGACATCGTGGTGGCCATCACCGACGGCTTCTACGAGGCGCCCGCGCCCGGCCCGGACCGCGAGCGCTTCGAGATCGAGCGCATGAAGCAGGTGGTGCGCGCCGCGCGCGACCTGCCCGCCGCCGAGATCTTCCACGAGATCCAGCGCGCGGTGCACGACTTCAGCGCCCACGCGCCGCTCGAGGACGACCAGACGGGTCTGATCGTCAAGCGCACCTAAATCCGCTCCTGGTTCCTTTGGCACCAATTGTTTTCTCTAGGGAAGTCGCCGCGGGGGCTTTGAAGTCGGGCGGTTGACGGGTCGTGGTGGTTCCGGCGGTGGCCGCGCCCCTTCGTTGCGCCGGGACCCCCTGCTCACTGCGGGGCGCTCGCCGAACTACGGGTTGCGTTCCCCGGATTCGGCCGCATACCGATGAACGACAGCCAGTGCCCGACCGCCTCCCGACGTTCGGCGCCCCGAGCCGACAGCGAACGGTGGTGGCCTCATCAAGCGAGTTGTTGCACGCCCCGGCCGTGCGCGCCTCGCCGCAGATGCGCCCGTTGCGTGCAACTTGTCCGAGCGACTGAGGCCACCGCCGGTCGCCGAGGCGTCCAAGCCCGCCGCGAACCACGCGGCCACCCCCACCACGCAACCGACCCACCCATCCGACTTCTCTGGAGAGAACAATTGGTGCCAAACGAACCAGGAGCGGATTTCTCACTTCGCGCGCAGGCGCAGCACGCCGTCGCGGCGGTCGTTTGGGTCCGACAGCGCCTCGCGGAACGGCACCGCGATCTTGGTCGCGCCGAACTGGCGCTCGAACGCGTCCCAGGCCTCGGCGCACGCGGCGAAGTCGGCGCGGCGGAACGCCTCGACCGCGCGCCCGATGCCCTCGATCCACCCGGCCGGCGGGTCCTCGACGAGCATCGTGAGCAGCTCGATCGGCACGCTCTGGCCCACCACCACCACCTGCCCGAGCGGCACGATCGGCAGCCCGCCGGCATCGCGGATCAGCTCGCGCGTGCGGCCGTCGAACAGGATCGCCGTGCCGAACTGCTTGTTGGCGCTCTCGAGGCGCGCGGCGAGGTTCGCGCTGTCGCCGATCACCGTGTAGTCGTTGAGGTCGGGCGGCGCGCCGCAGTCGCCGATGGTCACGACGCCCGTGGCCACGCCGAGGCGCAGCGAGACCTTCGGCAGCCCCTGCCGATCGGGCCGCCGCCCGATCTCGGTCACCACGCGCTGGCACGCCCGGCACGCCTCGGCGGCCAGCTGCCCCTGCTCCGCCTCGGGGCCGAACGCGCTCCAGAACGCGAGCAACCCGTCGCCGAGGAACTTGTTCACGTACGCGCGCCGGTTGGTCAGCTCCGTGGCCATCGCCGACATGTACAGGTTCAGCGTGCCGACCACCGCCTCGGACCCGAGCTTCTCGCTGATGGTGGTGAAGCCCGCGAGGTCCCCGAAGAGGATCGTCGCCTCGCGCTGCTTGCCTCGCATGGACACCGCGTCCGGGTCCGACGAGAGCAGGTCCACGAGCTGCGGGCTGACGCGCGCGCGGAACTGCCGCGTGATGCGCGCCTTCTCGCGCTGGTGCACGACCGCCGCCGTCGAGACGCCCACGGCCTGCGCGCCGACGGCGCACAGCACCGGGATGGCGACCGGGATCATGGTGTCCGCGGCCGCGAACGCCACGCCACCCGCGAGGATCGTCCACCCGCCCGCAAGCAGCAGGCAGACCGCCGTGCTCGCGCCTGCACCCCGCCGCCACGCGGCCAGCGCGCACACCGCGCCGAGCAGCGCGCCCGCGGGATACGCCGTCCACGGCGGCCACACCACCACGTAGTGCCACGCAATGACCATGTCCGCGATGGCCGCGTGCACGTACACGCCGGGCGTCCGGGGGCCGAACACCGTGTTGATCATGTCGGCCGCAGCGCCGGTCGCGATCCAGCCCACGAACACCAGGCGCCCCTCGAGCGCCGACCGCACCTTCGCCGAGGCCTCCTCGATGCGCCGCTGCGACTGCGGCAGCTCGCGGTCGACCTTCCACCACTCCCGGTACAGGCCGGCCTTGCGCCGATCCTCCTCGGGAAGGTCCTTGAGGTCGTCGGTGCCGGCCACCTGCAGGTCCCCGGCGAGGAACTCGCCCTGGTCCTTGATCGCCGCGCGCGTGCGGTCGTCGACCGGGGCCTTGGCGATCGCCTCCGGCGGCAGCCCCTGCAGCGCGGCGATGTCCGCAAGCAGGTCGCGGTACTGGCGTTCCTGCCTCGCCAGCGCGCCCCGCTGCCGCGCAAGGTCGACCAGCGCACCGATGGCAACCACGCCCGTCTCCCCGGCCCGCACGCCGTCGACGTCGTTCTCGAACACGGCCGTCGGCCAGTCGATGCGGATCTCCCCGCGCTCGAGCGGCATCACCCGGCCGTCGGGGAACCGCAGCTCGCCGTCCTCCACCCGCACCTCGGCCGGCGACAGCCCGAGCTGCAGCAGTCCCGCGGCCATCCCGAACTGCGGCAGCGCGCCATAGGGCGTCGGCCAGAACGGCCGCACGCGCCGGTGCTGCCCGTCCCGGTCGGGAAGCGAGTTGACGAAGCCAACTCCGGCCGCACGCTCCGCGAACGCGGCGATCGGCGGGGCGTCGAGCGCAGACCCCTCGCCCTTGCCCGGCGCCATGAATCGCGCCAGCCAGCCGAACGAGCGGTCACGCTCGTAGGCCTCGACCAGCAGGTTCTTCTCCGGGAACTCCCCGAGCGACGCGTTGCCGGACGTCAGCGAAAGCAAGAACGCGTCGGCGTCCCTCGGGGAATGCCCGTCCTCGCGCAGGTGCACCAGCGTGTCCCATGCCGCGAGCTTCTTGAACTGCATGGCGCGCTCGAGGAACCGGCTGCGCCGGTCGCCCTGCAGCGCGGCGCGCCCCGCGATGTCGTCGG
Source organism: Planctomycetota bacterium (assembly GCA_016873255.1). Taxonomy (GTDB): domain Bacteria; phylum Planctomycetota; class Phycisphaerae; order Phycisphaerales; family SM1A02; genus UBA966. Next base: position 6,015 of record VGXR01000022.1, on the reverse strand, counting down.
CGTCGCGCGTGATGTCCTCGGCCGCGGCCCGCACCAGCCGACGCAGCGCATCGCTGCCCTCGGGGGTCTTCCATAGCGACGCATCCAGCCGCCCCTCGTCCATGTTCACGGCAAGCACCGTGGGCGTGCGGCCGATCGCGTCGGCCAGCAGCGGGTCGGCCTCGCGGCCATCCTCCGCGGGGAACTTCTGGACATCCGTGAAAAGCACGTCGGTCGCCACTGCCTTGGCACCCGCCCGGTGCACCTCGTCGAGCGCCATCGCCACCAGGTCACGCGACCACGGCCACCGTCCGATGGTGTCGAGCGCGCGATCGTCGATGGCCACGAGGCGAACGGCGTCGCCGATGGGGTCGGCCCGCTGCCGGGCGTTGAGGAAGCGCTGGTCCTGCGACCACCATTCGATGCGCTGGAGCGCACCGAGCGCGCCCAGCACGAGCACCACCGCGGTGGCGCCGAGGCCGGCGAACAGCACGATGCGGCTGGACACCTTCACGCGGCGAGTGTAGTCCCGCCGCGGGGCCGGTCACCGACCGCGCCCGGTCAGTTGGTCCCGCCCTGCCCGCCGCCGACCAGCGCGGCGGCGGCGCTTGCGCTTCCTTCCGCGCGGGTGGCGGCGGCGTTCGCCGCGATCGCGTGGACTTCCGCGCCGGCGGCCGCGGCCTGGGCACGGCCGACGTACTGGGCGACGCTGCGGCCGAAGAGCCGTCCTGCGTTGGTGCTTGCGGATTCCGCGAGCACCGCGGCCTGCGAGGCCATGGTGGCGAGCTGGCGGGCGATGGCGGCCGCCTGCGTGCTGGCGGCACCGCTGGCCGCGGCACTGCCCGCTGCCGCATCGGTCCCGGCGCGGTCGGCAAGCGCCACCACGATGCTGTCGTAGAAGGCGGCGTCCGCGGCAAGTTCGTCGCCGTTGGCCTTGGCCGCGTCGACCGCCGCCTGGCGCGCGGCAGCCGCGGACTCGAACGCGGGACGGTCCGCGCCGAACGCCGTCACGTCGGGCGTGAGCCGGTTGACGTCCGCCGCGAAGGCCACGGCGAGGTCGGAGTGGCCCTTGGCCTCGTTGGCGTGCCCGGTGGCGGCGGTGGCGTCGCTGCGCGCGGCCACGGCGAAGCCGGTCGTCAGCGCGCTCTCGGCGGAGGCGCCCGCCAGGTTCCCTGCCTCGAGCGCCAACTGCGTGCGGAACAGCCCATTGGCAGCGCTGCCCTCGTTCGTCTCGGCGGAGGTGCGCATCAGGAGCGCGCTTGCCAGCGACCGCTCCGCGTTGCCGGCGGCGAGCTCGGCGCCGTCGAGCGCCGCCACCACCTGCCCGCTGAGCACCGACATCGAGGCCAGACCGTCGAGCTGCGCCTGCGCGCCCACGCGCTGCGCGTCCGCCGCATCGCGGCTGTCGACGGTCAACAGCCTGAACGTGGACGCGCCCGATTCGTTGACCGAGACATAGGACGCCTCGGCCCGCGCGATGAGCGCCGCGGCCGCGGAGCCGGTTCGGTCGTTGGCCGCAAGCACGGCCTCGATGCGCGAGAGCACGGTGCCGACCCGGTCGCTCTGCGCGATGGCCACAAGCCCGGCCACGATCCGCTGCGCGGCGACGGCGCGGTCCGCGGCGCTGCCTGCGCTCGCGGCAAGTGCCGCCGTCGCACGGACGGCTGCGCCGGTGATCTCCGGCGAGAACCCGAATCGCTCCTGCAGCTCCTGCGCCACGGCGAACAGGCGCGCCGCGCGGCTTGCGGCATCGGCCGCGGAGTCCGAGCCCCCGGCGGCGCCCGCCGTCGCGCCCGCGACGTCGAGCTCCGACTGCAGGATGGCCTCGACCGCCGCGGCGGCACGTCCCGCGATGTCGTCGAACGCCTCGAGGTCGACCGCGCCCGCGATGGCGCCGTCGAGGTCCGCTGCGCGCGCAAGGATGCCGACGAGCGCCGCGTCCATGGCATCGAGCGCCTCGAGGGCGCCGTCGGCCTGCAGGCGCCGGTCCGCGATCGACGCGGCCTCGAGCGCCGCCAGGAGCGACTGGCTGCCGGAGGCGGCGTCGTTGAAGGCACCGAGTTCCGTTGCGAGGAGCGCGTCCGCCGCGACAACCGCGGCGCGCCCCTCGTCGGCGATGCCCTCGAGCAACTCGGCGTCCGCGAGCGCCTGCGCCTCGTCGGCGCCGGCCGCGGATGCGTCGGCGGCGATCGACTCGGCAAGGTCCGCATGGAACGACGCCTCGAGGTCACCCTCGAAGCCCTGCGAAACGAAGCGCGCCGCCACTCCGCCGTAGAGATCCTCGGCCTCGGCGAGCGCCGCGGCCAGCTGGGATCCGCGCTGGTCGACGCCGGCGCTGGCCTCGACCCACTCGGCCACGATGCGCAGGCGTGCAGCGAGGAGCTGGCGATAGAGCGCCTCGACCTGCCCGAGCAGTGCGGCGCGGCTGTCGTTGACGGCCGAGGTGCGCGCCGCCTGGATGGCGCTCAGGTACCCGCTTGCCCGCGACAGCGCGGTCGAAGCGGCCTCGAGCCGCGCCAGCGCGGTTTGCGCCGCGGCCAGCGTCTGCGAGTTGGGCTCGCGCACGGCGATCGCCGCGATCAGGCCCTGGAGGCGCAGCACCGTGGCGCGCGCCGCCGACGCCACCGCGGACTCCTGGGCACCGGTCTGCACGAGCGCGGCAAGGCGAGTGACCGCAAGCTGGTAGGCGTCGGCCGCGACCCGTGCATCGCCGCGCACCGAGTTGCGGAACTCGGCCACGAGCGACACGAGCGAGTTGCGGTCGCCCGCCATCAGCCCCAGGCCCTCGGTGGCCGAGTCATGCGCGTCTCCCATGGCCAGCAGCGCGTCGCGCGCAGCCTCGATGAGCTCCGACAGGTCCTCGCCGCCGCCCTCCGTGGAGCCGAAGCGGCTGACGAGCGAGGACGAGCCTTCGCCCTGGTCGGGCCCGCCGCCCTCGCCGCCGCCCTCGCCCACGATGAGGCGGATCGCCTCCAGGGCATCGGTGGCATCCGCGAGGCGGGCGTCGAACGTCGTGAAGTCGGCGTGCAGCGCCGCGGAGCGCTCGTCGAACGACTTGACGGCGGCGTTGGCCGCACTGCCGAGCTCCTGCGACGAAAGGTAGGCGGCCTCGTGCGCGGCGAGCGCATCGCGGGCCTCGTCGCGCCGGGCCACGGCGAGCTGCCGCAGCGAGGCCAGCGTGTCGCGGCTCGCCTCGACGCCGTCCAAAGAGTTCTCGGCCTGCAGCAGGTACGCGATCGCCTGGTCCACTTGGTCGGACGCCTGCTGCGCGCGGTCGCGGGTGCGGCCGACGACGCCGCTGGTGCGGCCGGACGCCTTCTCGTTGCGGGCGGAGGCGCGGTTGCCGGTGGTGGCTTCCGCCGCGCTGCCGGGGCGCACGGGCGATGCGCCGAGCGCCGCCTCCTGGACGCGCTCGGCCTGCGTGGTGGCGGGCGCGCCGGACCCGGTGGCGGCGGGCGCGCTGGCGCCTTCCGCGGCCGAGTGCGCGGGCTGGTGCATGCCCGAGGAGCTGCTCGAGGCGCCCGACATCTGCACGGTGCTGTTGGTGAGCGCGTACTTGAGCTCGATGGCCGCGATGGAGTTGCGGCGCGCACCGACCACCTCGACCTGCTTCAGGGCGCCGGTGGCGATGGCGAACTCCGTGCCGCGCACGGCGAGCGTGGTGCTGGGGGTCACCACCTTGAAGTCGTTGGAGAGGCCGACCTTGTCGACCTTGAAGTCGGCGCGGCCGTGCTTGACCGCGGCGGTGGTGCGGAGCACCTCGCCTTCCTGGGCCACGGTGGGGAGCTGGAAGAGCGTTCCCGCATCGACGAGCACGGTCGCGTTGCGGCCCACGCGCAGCGTGGCGCGCGAGCGAAGCCCCGTGCGAACCTCGACGCCGGGCTGGACCTCGTCGTTGACCTTGGCATCGTGCCACGCGTCGTCGGCATTGGCGCGCCATTGCACCTTGCCCGAGACATCGATGAAGATCGAGCGCATCGGCTCCGCGGCGGGCGCGGTCGGCGCGGCCGCGGCACCCGCGGCGGGCGCGGCACCGGCATCCTGGGCGCGTGCACCGGCGGCGACGACGGCCGCGGCGAGGGTCGCCGCGAGGCTGGCGCGGTGCAGCACCAGGACGGTGCTCTGCGCAATCACGGGCCGGGCGAGGTAGTGGTTCATGTCTCGATTGCCTTTCTTGGGTCCGCACCCGCTACGCCGCCCACGGCGACCGGGTGCGCCACCCAACTCCAACGACTTTCGATTCCGCGGTCCGTCTGGTCAAGGCCGAGAACTACGGATTTTTCGGTCATCCGCGGCCTCAGCGCCACTGCAAGTCATTGTAGGGAACATAGTTACGAACTCAAGGCTCCTCCGCAGGCTCCGGCGCGGGCGGCTGGGGCAGGCTGAACGCGTTGTTCGGGAGGCCAAACTCGACCGAGCTCTGGTCAAGAAGCTGGTTCGGGGCACCGGCGGGGATCACCCCGGCCCCCGACTGGGTCTCCTGGCGCTCGGCCAGTGCCAGCGCCTTGCCGTCCCGCTGGAATCGGTTGAGACGGTTGAGGAAGTCGACGTACTCGCGGCCGCTCAGCGACTGGTTCTCCGTGCGCAGCGGCAGCACCTGCATGAACACCAGTTCCTTGGTGGCGTAGCGCGGCGTGGGCCCGGTGAGGCGCATGGTCAGCCCGCCCTTGATGTTCAGGACTCGGCACGCGGCCACCGACATCCAGCCCACCTGCGCGCTCTCGTCGGCGGGCCGGTCCCACGAGGAGGGGATCCACTCCTTGCGCTTGGCCACCGCCACCCTGCCCTCGAAGCTCGTCGAGAGGTCGGTGCCGTCGGCGAACATCAGGAGCCCGTGCAGCGCGTCGTCGTTGGTGACGACCACCTGGTTGCCGAGGGCATCCAGGAAGTCGAGCTCGTCCTTGGACGCCGGGAACCTGTCGACGGCGCTGTCCTCCACCCGCGAGCGCTCGCACGCGGCGCATCCCAGCGCAGCGCACGCCAGCGCGGCGGCGATCGCCCGGCGCAGGTCAGAAGCCATAGGTCACCCCCACGTAGAAGAACTGCCTCGGCTCGCTCTCGACGTCCGCGAAGATGGAGGTGTTCGGCACGAAGACGCCGTAGCGGAAGCTCATGTTGAGGTCGCTCATCAGGCGCCAGTCGATGTTGAAGTCGTACTCGCTGCCCACCAGGTTGGAGCCGCCGAAGTTCACGGGCACCGAGATCGGCGCGTTCGAGTCCTGCCGTACGTAGAGGAACGCGTTCACGCTGAAGCGGGTGTCGCCGAAGTACGCGTTGCCGCGGAACGGGCTCAGCGAGTAGGCCACCGAGGGGATCAGCATGTTGGACGCGTCGGGCGCGAACACCAGTCCCGTGTTGACGTAGCCGAGCGAGTTGAAGGCGGTGTCGGTGTGGCCCGGCTCGATGCCTCCGTAGGTGTTGCCGGAGTCGAGCCGGTAGGTCGACCCGCTGCCCGCGAGGAACTGCAGGTCGACGCGCGAGTCCGTGGCGTCGCGGGCGAGCCACGATGCTCCGGCGAGGCCCGCGGCCGCCAGGATGTCGGTCGTGAACTGCTTGCGGCCGAGCTGGTCCGGCGGCAGCGACGAGTCGTGCTTGATGGGATCGGTGAGCGTGGTGCCCGTCTCCACCGCGAACTCGAGCCGGTAGACCCAGTCCGACCCCAGCGTGCCGTTGACGCCGCCGCCCCAGTACTGGCTCTCGTAGTTGAACTCGGTGTTCACCTGGAAGGCCGCCGGCACGCCCTCGGGCAGCTGCGCGGTCTGGCCGGCGTTCTGGTCCCACTGCGCGAGCGCATAGAGGAACGGCGTGTGCGCGCCGAGCCGGCAGTCGACCTTGCCGCCGACATAGAGGCGGTCGGTGTCCGTGCTGTACCCGGGCCGCGACGTGTCCCAGTCGACGGTGTCGTGGCCAGCCGTGATGCCGACCATGCCGCTGAATCCCCAGATGTCCGCGGTGGCGTCGGCGGTGGCCGCGTACATGTAGTTGGCGAGCGAGAGGCCGTTGGCCCAGAAGATGAACTGGCGCCCTGCGCGGACC
>VGXR01000021.1 GCA_016873255.1 Planctomycetota bacterium | reverse complement strand
AACAGGCAAGTAGGATCGGGAGCGCATGACACGGCCTGCTTCGCGATCGTCCGCCCGTCGATTCGCCGTTATCGGGGCACTTGGATGCGCCCTCGGCCTGCTTGCGGGCTGCGGCGGCCCGCCCGTGGTCGGCGGCGGCCGCGAAGCGGCCCCGCCGTCCCCCATGGATGCAATCGCCCCCGAGAGCGCCGTCCGCGATACCGCGCTTTGGCTGGCAGGCCACTACTCGAGCGCCGCACAGGCCGCCGCCGACCCGTCGTACTTCGACGTGCGCCTCCACATCGTGCCCATCTGGCCGGACCGGACCGATGGCCCGTGGCTCTACGTGGAGCAGGCGATGGCCACCGCGCAGGACAAGCCGTACCGCCAGCGCATCTACCGGGTGCTCGCGCTCCCGGGCAACCGCGCCGAGAGCGTGGTGTACGAGCTGCCCGGCGACCCCCTTGCATGGGCCGGCGCATGGCGCGAGCCTTCGCGCATGAACGCACTCGACCCGGCGCTCCTCGTTGCCCGCGCAGGCTGCAGCGTGATGCTCGGCTACGCAGGCCCGGGCACGCTCAAGGGCGGCACCAAGGGAAGCGACTGCGGCAGCCAGCTGCGCGGCGCCGCCTACGCCACCAGCGACGTGACCGTCACGGCCACCGAGCTCAACAGCTGGGACCGCGGCTTCGATGCCGCCGGCGCGCAGGTGTGGGGCGCGGTGAAGGGGCCGTACCGCTTCGTGAAGGAACAGGCCGCTCCGGCCGCACCCGCGCCGCCCGACGCCCCGCCGGCGCCGGGCGACGAGGCAGCCACCGCCGCACCCAGCAGCGAGGGCGCCAAGTGACTGCCATCACCCCGCACCCGGGCCGGCGCCTGCGCGACGCGTGGGAGCGCGGCACCGTGATGGTGCCGGGTGCGTTCAACGCGCTCGTCGCTCGTGCCGTGGCGCAGGCCGGCTTCGAGGCCTGCTACATCTCCGGCGGCGCCACCGCCAACGTCGCGGGCTATCCCGACATCGGGCTCATCACCCTGACCGAGATGTGCCGCACCATCCGCGAGATCGCCGACGCGTCGAAGCTGCCCGTGATCGCCGACGCGGACACCGGCTACGGCGAGGTCGAGTGCTGCATCCGCACCGTCGTCGAGTACGAGCGCGCCGGCGCCGCGGCACTGCACGTCGAGGACCAGGTGTTCCCCAAGCGCTGCGGCCACCTCGACGGAAAGGACCTTGTCCCCGCCGCCGCGATGGCCGAGAAGGTGGCTGCCATGGCGCAGTACCGCCTGAGCCAGGACTTCGTGATCATCGCGCGCACCGATGCACGCCACGTCACGGGCTTCGACGACGCGGTGCGGCGCGCCAACCTCTACCGCGAGTCGGGCGCGGACATGATCTTCCCCGAGGGGCTGCAGACCGAGCAGGAGTTCGCCGACTTCGCGAAGGCGTCCCCCGGCCCGCTGCTGGCCAACATGACCGAGTTCGGCAAGACGCCGGACATCCCCGCGGCGCGCTTCCAGGAGCTCGGCTACCGCGTGGTGATCTACCCGCTCAGCATGATGCGCCTGGCGATGGGCGAGGTGGCGCGCGGGCTGGCGGCGCTGCGCCGCGACGGCAGCGTGCGCGAGTCGCTCCCGCGCATGCAGACGCGCAAGGAGCTCTACGACCTGCTCGGCTACCTGCCCGGCGAGCAGTGGAACTTCCCGAACGACCGCTGAGCGGCGTGCGTCAGTTGACCACCACCTCGTAGCCGAACTGCGACGGGTCGGAGGGGCTGCGCGTCCACTGGATGCCCACGTCGTTGGGGCGCAGGTTCCGGGTGCGCAGCATGGGCGGCGTCGGGTGCTCGGCCTCGAGCTTCTTCTGCTTGCTTCCCTTGGGCGGCTTCTGCGCGACGAGCTCCAGCGTCACCGCCGCTGAGTTGACGGCGTCGTCGGGCACCGTGAAGTTGGCGTCGTCCTTGGCGTCCATCTTCATCACGTACCCGTGCGACCCGGCCGTGTACTGGAACTTCACCTCGCGCATGGCGGCCTTGAGCTCCTCGAGGTTGGCCGGGCGCATGCCCTTCTGCCACACCTCGCGGAGCCCCTCGGCCAGGAACTCCAGGCGGCCGCGCGCGGCCACGTACGCGCCGGGGCGCAGGTCGGTGGCGTATCTCCTCCATCGCGCCTCGAACTCGGCCACCTCGGCATCGGAGTCGAGGCTGTAGCTCTGCTTCAGGGCGTCGAGCGGCTTGGTGCCGCCGTTGAGGCGCTTGAGCATGTCCCGGAACATGGGCTCGTACCGGCCGTCCTCGGCATACACCAGGAAGTGCACCATCGACCAGCTCTGCGGGTACTGGATGGCCGCGGTGCCGCTCATGTTCTGCACGTTGCCGTTCCAGCGCGCGCTGTCCATGAGCAGCAGGTCTCGGAACGGGATGTACTTTCCCTGCTCGACGGCCGCGCGCACCGAATCCACCGCCTGCGGGCTGGCCTGCCCGACGACCACGCGCGTGCCCTCGACCACCGACTCGCCGAAGAACTCCGCGAGGCCCTCGTTGAGCCAGGGCGGCAGCTCGTTGCCGAAGAACGCGTAGGCGAACTGGTGGAAGCCCTCGTGCTGCACCACGTGGTGCACGCGCTGCCGCGGAAGGCCCTCCACCCAGAATGCCAGGCCGGCGCCGCGCGGGGACACGAAGAACATGCCGCCCGAGCCCGTGCCGTTGATGCCGAACTGCGTCCGGAGCGTGTCGAGATAGTCCTGCTGCCTCGCGAACATCAGGACGTTGGGGTACTCGGGCGATCGGCGGCGCAGGCCCGTGGTGCTGACGAGCCGCCGCGCAAACTCGTCGTACATGATGTCGAGGTGGTCGGCGTAGGCCTTGGTGTCCGCCGCCGGCAGGTCGCTCCGGATCGAGTAGTAGCGGCTGGTGGGGAGCTTGCGTCCGAGCGGCGGCGCGGTCCGGTCCCACCAGGTGCCGACGGCCTGCTGGCCGGGGCGCCCGCCCCCGCGCGAGTACTGAGCGGACGCTTCCACCGCGGGGGCGAGGGCGGCAAGGGAGGCCAGCAGCAGGATGGCGAGGCGGACGGTCGGCATGACCGATCCGAGTCTAGGGGTGCGTGGCGGCCATTCCGAAGCTCCCTCGCATCGGTTCTCGGCATCGTCATGGACAAACTCGGGCCGCACGCGCGGCTTTACCGGAACCAGCGTTCCGCCAATCGCCAACCAACCGAAAAATCGGGTGGCACTGACTTGCAATCCGCCCATCCGCTGGCATACTCACCCTAACCCTTTGATCGGAAGAAGGGAGCCGTGAAAAGGGCCAGCAACCACCCTGGTGGTTCCAAGGTTTGGTTTGAGTCGGAAGAAAGGGTCCGACTCGACCTTCTAAGGGACACTGGGAAAAGGGAACTCTTGGTGTTCTGATCACCTCTGGTGATCACCATTCAGCCACCGGGTCGTGTTGCGAGGGTATGAGGGAAAGGAAGGTCGGCCGCGAACCGTGAAAAGGGCGCGGCCGAACTTCTTTTTGCCGACTGCTTCCTCCGGAACGGGCCCGCCGGGCGATCCGTATACTCGCGGATCCGCGGTCCTTCCCGGCCTGATCGGGGGCCCGCGGGCGACCCAGGAGTGCAGACTGCGATGACCCCGACCCCGACCACGATCGGCCGCCGCGCCGTCCGCACGCTTGCCATCGGTGCCGCGCTCGTCGCCGCCGCGACGGCCGTGGCGCAGCAGCCGACCACTGCGACCCCCGAATCAACCGCGCCCCGGGCCACCGACGCTCCCAAGACCGAGGCGCCGCAGGCGGCTCCCGCGCGCCGAGCCGCTGATTCGCCGGAAGCCCGCAAGGCCGCCATCGCGGCGCTTGACGCCCGCTACGTGATGTCTCCGAGCGTGGCCGATGACTTCGGCCTGCGCATCGTCTGGCAGACCGAGCCGCTCGCCACAAAGGGCGCCGGCGGGCAGGTGGTGGTGCCGGGTTCGGACAGCTACTGGTTCGGGGACAGCGCCGGCAGCGTGGTGCGCATCCGCCGCGACAACGGCGAGACCGTCTGGCGCGCGTCCACCAACCAGGGCATCGAGCGGATGCTCACCATCGAGCACCTGCCGAACGGGCGCCTCGACAATGTCTACGTGCTCACGGAGATGGCCTCGATCACGCTCGATGCAGGTACCGGCAACCTCATCCGCCGGAGCCGCTTCGCGCACCTGCCATCGGCCACCCCCGCGGTGTTCGGCCCCGCCTTCATCTACGGCACGGGCACCGGGCTTGCCAGCTGGTTCCAGTACGGCACGGGCTACAACTGGCGCGCCACCACCCTCGGTGGCCGCGTCATCGCGCCGGTCACCGTGTCGGGGCAGGTGGCGATGGTCGGCTCCACCAACGGCACCGTCCATGCCATGGACGCCGCCACCGCCGGCGTGCTCTGGACCCGCCGCCTGTCCGCGGGCGTCGAGGCGCCGATCGCCATCGGCAGCGAGGCGTGCTACGTGGCCAGCCGCGACCAGAGCCTCTGGGCCTTCGACCTCGACCGCGGCCGCGTGCTGTGGCAGTACTTCACGCAGTCCCCGCTCCTGCACCCGCCGGCCGCCATCGGCGACGGCGTCTACCTGCAGATCCCGGGCGAGGGCCTCGTGGCGTTCAACCCGCTGCCCGGGGAGAAGCCCGAGGGCGAGGTCCGCTGGAAGAGCAAGGCCGCCGGCGACGTCATCGGACGCATGGGCACCGAGCTCCTCTGCTGGGACGCGGGGGACCGCGCCCTGTCGGCGGTCGACGCAGGCACCGGCCGCATCGTCCGCACCGCGCGGCTGCCCAAGGCCGAGGTGATCCGCCTCACGTCGCCGATGGACGGCGACCTCGTGGTGATGAGCAAGGAAGGCGCCGTCCAGCGCATCGAGTCACTGGGCAAGTCGCAGTCCGTGGGTGCCTCGGCCTCCGTCTCGCAGAACGCGCCGTGAGCGCCGTGGCCGCCGGTCCGAGGATCAGGCGCGCGCTCGTCTCGGTGAGCGACAAGTCGGGCGTGGCGGAGTTCGCGCGCGGGCTCGCGGCCCTCGGCACGGAGATCGTCTCGACGGGCGGCACCGCGGCGGCGCTCGCCGCGGCGGGCGTGCCCGTGATCCCCATCGAGGACGTGACCGGCTTCCCCGAGATGATGGACGGGCGCGTGAAGACGCTGCACCCGCGCGTGCACGGCGGACTGCTCGGAGTGCGGTCGAACGCCGAGCACCTCGCGGCCATGGAGGCGCACGGCATCCGCCCGATCGACCTTGTCTGCGTCAACCTGTACCCCTTCGAGGCCACGGTCGCGAAGCCCGGCATCGCCGAGCACGAGGCGATCGAGAACATCGACATCGGCGGCCCGTCGATGCTGCGCAGCGCGGCGAAGAACTTCGAGAGCGTCACGGTGGTGACCGACCCGGCGCAGTACCCGCGCGTGCTGGAATCGATGCGAGCCAACGCCGGCGCCACCACGCTGGACCTGCGGCGCGAGTTCGCGCAGGCCGTGTTCGCGCGCACGGCCGCGTACGACGGCGCCATCGCGCGCTGGATGGACGGGCACCGGGCAGGCGGCGACGCACAGCACGCGGAGCACGCGGGCGCGCACTTCCCGCCGCACGTCTCGCTGCGCCTTGAGCTGGCCGACGAGCTCCGCTACGGCGAGAACCCGCACCAGCGCGGCGCGGTCTACGCCGATCCGTCGGCGACGGGCCCGAGCGTGGTGCGCGCGCGGCTCCTCCATGGCAAGCCGCTCTCGTACAACAACCTGCTGGACGCGGGCGCGGCCCTGGAACTGGTGCAGGACCTTGCAACGCAGCGCGCGGGCGCATGCGCCTGCGCGGTGATCAAGCACACGAATCCCTGCGGCGCCGCGCTGGCCGACGACGTGCTCGCGAGCTTCGAGCGCGCGTGGGCCGGCGATCCGCTCGCGGCGTTCGGCGGCATCGTGGCGTTCAGCCGCGAGGTGGACGCGGCCACCGCCGAGGCGATGGCCGCGGGCGAGCGGTTCCTCGAGGTGGTGATCGCGCCGGGCTACGCCCCGAAGGCGCTCGAGGCGCTGCGGGCACGGTGGAAGAACGCGCGGCTCCTGGCCGTCGGCGAGCTGGGGGCACCGGCGGGCGGGCTCTCGTGGCGCAGCGTGCCGGGGGGCATGCTCGCGCAGGACCGCGACGCGCTGCCGATCGATGCCGCGACGTTCACGCATGCGGCGGGCCCCGCGCCCGATGCCGCGATGCGTGCCGATGCGGGCGTCCTCTTCACGGTGGCCAAGCACCTCAAGTCGAACGCGGTGTGCATCGGCGCGGGAGGCCGCCTGTTCGGGGCGGGCGCGGGGCAGATGGACCGCGTGGCCAGCTGCCGCAACGCGGTGGAGAAGGCGCGCGCGGCGATGGCCGCCATGCCCTCGGGGCAGGCCGCGGTGGCGGCAAGCGACGCGTTCTTCCCGTTCGCGGACGGGCCGACGCTCCTCGCGGACGCCGGCGTGCGCTGCATCGTGCACCCGGGCGGCAGCAAGCGCGACCCGGAAACCTTCGACCTCTGCAATGCCCGGGGCATCACCTGCCTGCTGACCGGATCGCGGCACTTCCGTCACTGACGGGAATTCCGCTCCTGGTTACTTTGGCACCAATTTGGCCTACACTTTCCCTCCCATGAAGCTCGACCACCCGACGCTGCCGGTGCTCAAGGCCGCCTTCCCGGACGTGAAGTTTCTGGCGGCGGAGTTCCGCGGCCAGACCACCGTGATCGTGCCGCGCGAGCGCCTGAAGGACGTCTGCCGCCTGCTGCGCGACGACCCGCAGTGCTCGTACGAGTTCCTCGCGGACGTGACGGCGGTCGACTACCTGAACTACCCCGCGCCGCAGCCCGGCCGCTTCGGGGTCGTGTACTGCCTTGCCAGCCACGCCAAGGACCGGCGCCTGACGCTGAAGGTGTGGATGAATCCCTCGGTCGACACCGCCGGCACCGAGCCCGACCCGGAACTGGTGGTCGACACCGTCAGCGACGTGTGGCCGACCGCCGAGTGGCTCGAGCGCGAGGTGTTCGACATGTTCGGGATCCGCTTCCGCGGTCACCCCGACCTGCGCCGGATCCTGATGTGGAAGGACTTCCCCGGCCACCCGCTGCGCAAGGACTACCCGCTGCGCGGCCGGGGCGAGCGCGAGATGCACCGCGTGATGCCGCGCGAGTCGGCCTGAGCAGGCATTCCCGAACCCACGATGCCGCGGCGCCGGCGGCGCCCGGCCGGAGGCAGTGATCGATGCGCGTCCTCGTCCTCGGTGCAGGCATGGTGGGTAGCGTGGCCGCGGCGGACCTTGCCGCCACGCCGGGCTTCGACGTCACCGTCGCGGACATGGGCGCCGCATCGCTCGAGCGCGCCGGGCGCCGCTCCGGCGGCCGCGTCCGCACGCTGCGCGCCGATGCCGGCTCGCGCACCAAGGCCGCCGCGCTCGTGCGCCGCACCAAGGCCGACCTCGTCCTCGGCGCGCTGCCGAGCCGCTTCGGGTTCGAGGTGATGGAGGGCGTGATCGGCTGCCGCGTGCCGTACGTGGACATCAGCTTCATGCCCGAGGACTTCCGCGAGCACGACCGGCTGGCGCGCAAGGCGGGCGTGCCCGTGGTCGCCGACTGCGGCGTGGCGCCGGGCATGAGCAACATGCTCGCCGGCTGGGCCGCACGCACGCTCGACCGCTGCGACACCATCGAGATCCTGGTGGGCGGGCTGCCGCGCACGCGCCACTGGCCGTGGCAGTACAAGGCGCCGTTCAGCCACCATGACGTGATCGAGGAGTACGTGCGGCCCTCGCGCATCGTCGAGGGCGGCCGCATCGTGGTGAAGGAGGCGCTGAGCGAGCCGGAGCTGGTGACCATGCCCGGCGTCGGCACGCTGGAGGCCTTCTACACCGACGGGCTGCGGAGCCTCGCGGACACCCTGAAGGTGCCGAACATGCGCGAGAAGACGATGCGCTGGCCCGGCCACGCCGAGCTCATGCGCACCCTCCGCCACCTCGGGCTCTTCTCGCACGAACCCGTGCAGGTGGCCGGGGCGCGCGTGCGGCCGATCGACCTGACCGCGAAGCTCCTCTTCCCGCACTGGACCTACGAGGAAGGCGAGGGGGACATCACGGTGATGACCGTTCGCGCCTGGGGCACCCGCGACGGCCGCGCCGTGCGGCTCGCATGGACGCTGCACGACGAGCTCGACGCCGCGACCGGCTTCCCGAGCATGAGCCGCACCACCGCCTTCCCCGCCACCAGCGTGCTGCGCCTGATCGCGGCGGGCAAGGTGTCGAAGCCCGGCGTGCATGCGCCCGAGGCGCTCGCCGCCAATGCCGGCGTGCTCGATGCCGTCATCGCCGACCAGCGCGCGCGCGGCGTGCGCTACCAGGCGTGGATGGAGGAGGACGCCAAGGCGGGGAAGAAGCCCAGGCGCGCGCCTTCCTCGCGCGGACGCTGACCATGGAGACGCGCGAGCACCTTGGCCTCAAGGAGCTCGCGTCCGCGTGGCTCCTCTCGATGGGCTGCCGGGCCGTGGCGCACGAGGTGCCCTGCCCCGTGGCACGCTTCCGCGTGGACGCCGCCGGCTGGTCCGAGCACGACTGGCGCGACGGCATCGATTCCGCCGCGCACGGCTCGGTGTTCGCGGCCGAGCGCAGCGGCGCCGCGGTGCGCGCGCCCAAGACCGTCGTCGTCGAATGCAAGGCCTCGCGCGCGGACTTCCTGCGCGACGACCTGCGCGTCGACGACCTCCTCGCGGAGCGCGACCGGCTGCTCGCGCGCAAGGCGGAGATCGAGCGCGAGCTGATCCCCGTGCACGAGCCGCACCTGCGCTCAGCGGGCGATGCGCTCTTCGAGCAGGAGGCGAGCTGGGACTTCGGGCGAAGCCGCCTGCTTCCCTACCGGCGCGTGCTGCGCCAGCTGGCGAAGGTCGAGGAACGACTGCACGGCCAGACCAAGTTCAACCTGATCGCGCGCTGGCGGCTTGCCGACGAGCTGTGGATCCTGGCGGCGACGGACGTGGTGCGCCGGCGCGAGGTGCCCGCGGGCTGGGGCCTGGCCGAGTGCAATCCCGCGCTCCTGCGCCGCGGCATCGGGCATGCGCTCCGGATAGGGACGCTGCCGCTGCGGGTGGTGGTGCCCGCACCGAGGCACGCAAGCCCCGACCACCGACGTGCGCGGCTCCTGCGCAACATCGCGGTGGCGCTCACGAAGGCTCAGTTCGGCCGCGTCACGGAGCCAGGCGGGGTCGATGCACCCTCGGAATCGGATGCGGGGTCCGACGCAACGTCACCGTCGGACGCCGCGACGGGCGCCCCCACGATCGGGAAGTCGCGTTCCGGCGAGCACCCGTCGTCGGAGCCGTCGAACGCCATCGAGTAGAGCTGGTACCCGAGCGGGCAGCCGGCGCCTTCCACGGTGCGGTAGATGATGCCGAGCGATCTCGGGGGAAGCGCCGGCAGGTGCGCCGGGACGAGCTCGGCGAGCGTGGCCGGCAGCCGATCGTTCGCGCGCCGGAATTCCTCGACGGCAAGCACGCATGCGACGGCGAAGTCGGCAAGGCGCATGGACTCCAGTCCCGGGACCCAGCGCCGCGTCCACGCCACGTACGCCCCCGCAACGGGCGGCAGCGTCCCCGAGAGGGACGCGGACGGCGCCGGCGCATCCCAGCGCGCCGAACGGGCCTCGATGAGCAGGTCCGCGGGAAGCGCATCGAGCGAGGCCGCCCACTCGCGCTCGAAGTCGAAGGCGAACGCGGAGGGATCGTCGACCACGGGCGACCCGGGACCCCAGCGGAGGCCGATGCCGTTGTGGTAGGCGCGGGTCCGCACCCATGGGAACACGCGCCAGCGCAGGACCGCAGGGTCGCCGAAGGCGCGGATGAGCTCCTCCTGGAAGTAGCGCGTCTCGAGTGCCACGATCGACTCGGGCGTGAAGCGGCACGCCAGGTTGTGCGCCACGGCCTGCCGCGCGATGCGGAGCGCCTCGTCGCCCCCGGGAAGCCTGCACACCTGCGCAAGGTGCTCGAGGAGCTGCGCCGCACCGACCACGTGGCCCGCGTAGAGGAACGGGCGCAGCATGCCCCTCACGGAGGACAGCGTGGCGAGCGCGCGAAAGGCCCGCGCCGCCTCGGCCGGCTGCATCCGCGCGCAGGCATCGAGCATCCAGAGCGCAGCCAGATTGCTCGCACGGCGCTGCCCCTCCTGCAACGCGTCCATCCGCGCCATCACCCGCGGCACGAGCATGTTGCCGGACACCGGATAGTCCGCGATGCGGATCGCCGGCGCATCGCCGAGGCGCTCGAGCACCTCAACCAGCCCGGCTTCGCGCGCCCCGGGAAGGAACTGTGCGGCGATCCGGGTGCGGACCTCGAGGGGCGGCAGGCTGCTTCCCTGCTCCGGCAGTCGGCTCGAACGGAACCACCAGAACTGCTGAGAGCTGTCGAGTTCCCTGAGAAGATCCGACCCCTTGAGCGATGCGCACTTCGCGTCGAACTCGGTGAGCGCATCGATGGCATTCGCGCCGGGCACGTTGGCGCCGGCTGGTTCGGTGGCGGCGAGGAGTTCCGATGCGGGCGGCAGCGATTCCGCCGCGGCGCCTGCGGCCGCGGCCATCCCGCGGAGGCGAAGTTCCCACCACACCGCCGGGATGCTCAACACCAGCACCATCCCTGCGGTGATGGCGGCCGACCACGTGGCGGCGGTGCGGACGCGCCGGCGCGTGAGCCACGGGTCCGCGGCCACCTGCGCGCCCGGGCCTGGCAGGAAGCGAAGCAGTCCGTCGGAGCCCGCGGCGCAGTGCGAGGCATGCACCGACACGTCCGTGACCCGTGCGCACTCCGGGCACGTGACGCGGAACTCCGCACCCACGGGGAGGCCGGCGAGCGGGTACCCGCACTGCGGGCACGCGGCCCCTCGGCCGAGGATCCGCCGGACGGCCAGGCGCAGGAGCAGGTCGCGCACGATGAGTGCACCCAGGCCGAGCGTGCACAGCATGGCAACGATGGTCCAGGCGATGTGGGCGATCGAAGGCACCTCACGGGCCACGGCCCCCGAGATGCGCACCTCAGCCATGAGGATGCCGGCGAGCACCGCCGCGTTGACCAGGAAGCGCATCGCGCGGCGCCACGGGCTGGCGGTCGCGTTGCGCACGAAGATCCGGCACTCGTCGTCCGAGAACGGGTCGAGTTCGGGGAATGCCCGGTAGACGGTGCGCGCGATCAGTCGCATGGTGCGGGCCTCGTGGCGGCCGAAGCACCCCGGGCGGGACTCGAACCCTCAACCTGCCGCTTAGAAGGCGGCTGCTCTATCCAGTTGAGCTACCGGGGCGGACGGCCGAAGTCTAGCGGTGCGCGGAATCGGATTGAATTTCGGCCGAATTCGGCCGGCGGTTCCGCAGACGTCCTTATGTTGGTCCCATCCCGCGAGGGAGAGGCCGAAACACGCAAGGACGGCCAGAAAGGACGATGAACGATGGAACCCACGATCGGATCGGGATGGAAGGCCGCCGCGCTGTCGGCGGCCGCGCTCGGGTGCATGTCCGTGGCGCAGGACAACGGACCGGGCGTACTGGAGCCCTGCGGCCAGCGGCTGGAGGACCCCTGCCCGGCCCTGGTGGACCGGCGGTGCGACCAGGACGGCGCGGCGCTTCCCTGCGGCTGCGCATGCGGCGAGGGATGGTGGTCGCGACGCATGGTCTCGAGCGCCTTGCTTCCGTCGGTGCCATGGAATACGGGGCCGCAGGCCTACACCGTCAACCTCACCACGTGGCGGTGGAGTGGCTCCGCGGCTGCCTACGCCGGCCACGCGGAGGCCTGCATCGACCTCACAGGGTTCAGCTCGCTGTGGCACGCGGGGTCGCTGACGAAGTCGGCCTCCGCATCGCACTCGAGCGTGGAACGCGAGGAGTGGTTGGGCACGGGCGCGCCGTGCCCGCGGCTCGTGCACGTGGCCGCGATGGGCGGCGCGGTGATCGAGCTTTCGCTTGCCTGCTCAGCCGCACCGGGCACCGCGGCCAGCGGCTCGGTCTCGGTGGCAGGCGCGTGCCGGGGACCGGGGAAAGCCTCGGCGCAGCTTCAGAGCAAGACCGTGAACGGTACGGCCGCCTACCTCCAGTCGTCGCAAAAGGTGACGGCGGAAGGCAAGCTCGGGACATCGATCGACGACGACGGCTTCGGCATCGATGGCCGCATCTCCCGGCTGGTGGACTGGAAGCTCGAGGGTGCCGGCGTGGTGACCGGGTCCGCCGCCTACGTGGTCATGCCCGACCGGACGTACTGCGCGTTCACCAACCGTGCCATCACCCTGCACTCGAGCGGATCGGTGGCGGTGAGCATCGGCGCGACCGTCGATGACAACGGCTCGGCGGGCGTGACCGCCTACGGCTTCGTCTCCCTGAGGGTGATCTGACCATGCCACACCAGCAACATGCGATGCACGGAAACCTCGGCTTCCATGGCACGGACGGCCCCCGCACGAGAGCCCGCGACGCCGCGCGTGCACGTCATGCGGCGCGGGGGGGCGCACGCAGGTGCGCGCTGCTTGCGGGTGCGGTCGCCGCGGCGGTGGCGCTGCAAGGCGGTTGGCAGGACCAAGGCACGGGAGCGGGGTCGGCCGAAGCGCCGCCCCCGGTGCCGGGGCAAGGGAAGGCTGCGGCCGGGCGCATGGACGCGGCCGACCGAGTGCGCGCGGCGGTGGAACGCGAGGCGGCGCGCCTGCGCGAGACGCTCGATGCCGCGGAAGCGGGGCAGGACCTGCGATCGCTCGCGCGTCGCCGGCTGACCGTGGATGCCGCCCTGGTGCCGCTCCACCTGGTGCGCGACGCGATGGAGATGACCATGGGAGGGGTCGATGCCGACCTCCTCCGGTTCCTCCGCGCGGAGTGGCGCAGCGAGCCTCCGCACGCGCGATGGTCGCATGCGGGCGCCGCGGCGCGTGCGCGGGCCTCGCTGGCCGCGGCACTCGGCATGGACGGTGCGGGAACGCTGCGTCTCCGCGCCCGCGTGGCGCTGCTGCAATGGACCGGCACGGAGGCACCGCCCGCCGTGGACTGGGAGATCGAGGGTCGCATGTCGCCCGCGGGGCCGGCGGTGACGGCCCGATGCCTGCGCGTGATTCCCGCAAGCGACCCGGAGCACGTCGGCTTCCCGCTTCCGTCTGCGGGCTTCACGCTGCACTGGGACCGCGACGGTGCGCGCTACGACGACGGCGCAGGCAACCGGCATGCGGAGCGCTGGGCGGCGGATGCAGCGTTCATCAATCCGTCGGACCTCTATGCGGTGTTCGACGGCCTGCGCGCGGAGCGTTCGGGTGACCGCAACTGCAGGTCCGCGGCAACTGCCGCAGACGAGGCACCGTCCGCGGCCACCGAATCGGTCCGCACCATGGAGCGAGCGGACGGCTCGCCGCTGCGCACGGAGCGCTGGTCGTGGGACGGTTCGAGGCTTGCATCGGTGTCATGGTCGCAGCACGCGCTGGCGGTGGTGCACCAGGCTCCGCAGGCGGCGGAGATCGTCACGGATGCGGGCGACGGAAACGTTTCGCGCACGCCGCACCGACCGACGTCCATGATGGCCGTTCCGCCCATCGAGGCCGTGCTCCAGGCCGAGAACGCGCCGGGAACGTCGATGACCTTCGAGATGACGGTCGACGGCGAGCCTTGGGCGCAGGGGCGCATCGAGGTGCTGCCGCCGTCGGACCCGTGGCCGGAGGATCCACACTCCGGCGCAGAGGCGGGGAACCTGACGCGGGCCATCGGCATGGCGCTTGAGTCAGGGGCGCCCGCGAACCTCGCGCTCGCCGCGGACATGGCGGAGGCATACCTCCTCGCGGCCGAGGCGCCGCACGTGCAGCGATGCGCGGAGCGGGAACTGCTGGCTCGGCGCATGCACGCGGCGGGACACGCCGATGCCGCGCGAATGCTGCTGTCGTCACGCTGGCTGCGCGACCTGCGCGCCGGCGAGGCGCCGGCTGCGGTCGAGCGCTGGTGCAAGGCGCTCGACCGCCCCTTCGCTTCGCTCCTGGGCGAGGCCGCAGGCATCACGGGATGCGCGGACGAGGCATCGGGAAGCCGCGCGGAGGAGGCGCCTTGCGACCTCGCTGCGGCGGGTTCCGGGTGCGAACCGCTCGCGCGTTGCGTGCTCGACGCGGTGCGGCAGACGGCCATGGACGGGGCGAGCGACCGCGCGCTGCGCGTGGCACTGTGCGAGGCGTGCGCGCGCGGCGAGCTGCCGGCACTTGATGGTGCCGCCTGCAGCGCGATCGGCGCGGAACTGCGCAATGCCCTGCGCAACGGCCTTGCCGTGCCACTGGCGGCGGATGACGGGACACCGATCGATCGTGCGCGTGTGCTGGTGCACCGCACGTGCGAGGCGGCGGCTCGCCCGGTTGTGGGCCCGGACCTGCGCGACTCGATGCGGCAAGGGTGGGGCGTGATCTCGGCCGCCGCGCTGGCGGCCCTTCGCGATGCGTCGCAGCCCGATGCCGTGGAGGATGCGCGACGCATGCTCAAGGCAACGGAGGCCATCCTCGGCAACCGTTTCTACCCTGCGCTCGATGCGCTGTCGGTGCGCGAACCACCGGGCCGCGGAACCATGCGCGACGCACTTGCGGTGCGGATCCAGGCGGCGCTGGCGACGGAGGCCCGCCGCGGCGAGACGGTGGCCCGGCTGCTCGGTCCCGCGGTGGAGGCCGACCGATCCCGCTCAAGCGCCCAGCGCATCGCCGAGGCCGCGGTGGCAGCCGTCATGGAAGAATACCTCCGCTGGGCACGCGGGCCCGGAACGGCGGCACCGTAAAGAGTGGCAATGGCCGGATGGCTCGCCAGTGCGCCCGCCATCCGGCCCGTTGCCTTCCCGCCGCCCTTCTCGTTACGGCGGGGCCCACACGTGTTCCGCGACTCGCGAAACTCCGGCAGGCGGCCCGGAGCGAGCCACCTGCACGCAGAGGGTCGAATCCCGCGGCGCGGGCGACAAGGAAACCGCTCTGAGTTCCGGTGCCGTCGGGGCCGAGAACCGCCTGCCGCACACGCCCGCGGCGTCGCTGCGTTCGGCTGCGCTCAGGCCACCGGCAGTGCGCGCAGGAGCGTGATCCGCCCGATCGGCACCCACTCCGCCACCAGCACGTCGCCGTTGGACAGCCAGATGGCGTCGTGCGGATGCACGAACATCCCGGGGATGAACTGCTCGCGAGGCGCTCCGCGCAGCGAACTCGGATGCCCGTCGCACAGCTGCACCACCGGGGCATTCGCCCCGTCGAGGATGGTGACGACGCTCTCGAGGTCCGGCACCAGCATCCGGTCGCCGCGGACCTTCATGTCGCAGGGCATGCGCATGCCCGTGGTCACGAAGCCGAGGTGCTTGCCGTCGAGCGACAGGTACTGGATCCGTCGGTTGCCGCGGTCGGCCACCGCCAGCGACGGTTCCCCGGTAAAGGCGGTGCCGCGCAGGTCGACGGTCATGCCGTGCGGGCAGGACACCTGGCCCGGGTCCTTCCCGGGCCGCGCCACGATGCGCTTCCACTTGCCGTCGGCGTCGTAGGCGTGGATGAAGCTGGCGCCGTAGCCGTCGCCGACGAAGAGCAGGCCGTCGGGCCCGAAGGCCACGTTGGTGGGACACCACTGCTCGGGCTTCTCGTAGGCACCGCTCTCGATGGGGCAATCGGCGGCCCAGACGACGGTGCCGTCGAGCCGCGTCTTCACCACCTTGCGGCGGCCGGTGTCGCAGTGGTAGAGGAACTCACCGCCTGGCTCGGCGCGCAGGTCCAGCCCGTGCGCGCCGCCGGCGAACTCGGAGCCGAAGCTGCGCAGGAACGTTCCGTCCTTTGAGTAGACGTACACGGCATCGCGCCGCTTGCTGGAGGGGTGCACGGTGTGCGCCACGTAGATGTTCCCGGCCGCATCCTGCGCCACGCCATGGGTGTCGCCGAAGGCCCCGTCCGAAGGGGGGACCAGCCAGTCGTGCAGCACCTCGAATCGCGCCGAGCCCGAACCCACCACGGGTCGCGCGGCGGGCGCGGCGGAGGGCGGAGCCTTCGTTGCGTCCTGCGGCAGCGGCCCCGAGGGCGCTCGACGGCCAGCCAACGCAGCACCGGCAAGGCCCGCGGCTCCGAGGCCGGCGGCGGATGCGAGGAACGATCGACGTGACTGGTGCATGGTGCTCCTTGCGGCGCGCGTGGCGCAGGCGTGCGCGGCAGCCGGCCGGTTCAGGGGGTGATCGGCGGGCCTTCGGTGGTTGACGTGCCCGGCACGCCCTGCCCCACCACGATGTCGACGCCGGGGCGCGAGGCACGGAACGCGTCGATGCCCGCGGCGGTGACCTTGGTCTCGAACACGTACACGCGTCGCAGGTGCGGCAGCTTGGCGAGCATGGTGAAGATGCGGTCGGTCGCGCCGCTTCCCACCAGGTTGACGGTCTCGGCGTCCAGCGTGCGCGACAGCAGCGCGGTGATCCCGACATCCGTGAGCTGCGTGTTGTCGACGCGCACCGATCGCACCGCGGGCATCTGCGGCAGCTGCATCATGCCGGCGTCCGTGACCGATGCCCGCGCGAGCGAGAGCTCCTCGATGCGAGGCGCCAGCGGCACGAGCGCGGCGAGCGCCGCATCGTCCACGCCCTTGCCACCCGGCACGCTGACGACGAAGGTCGACGCGCCCGCCGCCACCGGCACGGCGTTGATGCCCTTGTCGCGCAGCGCGGCGGCCTCGGCCACCTCCTGCGTGCCGAGCGGCGCAAGCCCGGCGGCATACGCGCCGGTACCGGGCCGGACCTCGCGCCCGGCATCGCCCGCGCGGCGCTCCGCCGTGCGCCCGGCGGCCGGCGACGCCGTTTCCGGCATCACCACGCCGTCGGCGATCCAGGTGCGGAGCACCTCGAGGTCCGATGCCTTCAGGCGATCGCCCTCCGGGGGCATTGACTCATCATCCTCGGCCGGAAGAAGGCAGCGCTCGATGAGCAGGCTGTGCGCCGGGTCGCCGGGCTGCGCGATCCAGACGCCGTCATCGTTCTTGCTCACGAGCGACTCGCGGACGTCCATCTGCAGGCCGCCCTTGCGCTTGCCGTTGCCGTGGCACTCGTAGCAGCGCGACTCCAGGAGCGGCAGCACCTTGGAGGTGTAGAAGGTCATGCGCGCGTCGCCCTCGGCCGCCGCGGGCGCCGCGGCATCACCCGAAGCGCTCGCTGCCGGTGCTGCACCGCCGCCGTCGCCGGGTGAGCCCGTGCCGCCGAAGGCATCGACGATCGGCTCGAGCACGTGGTTGGTGCCCCACACCATGTTGCCGCCGAGGTGGCCGACCCACGCCACCAGCACCGTGACGGCGACGAGCGCCCCCCGGACGGCGGGCGTGGCGTTCACCGCGCGCTCCCGGTCCGGTCCCGCCGCGCGCGACGCCATCCATGCAAGCCCTGCGAGGGCCATCGTCGCAAGCACCCCGAGCCAGCGGTGCCAGAAGAGATCTTCACCCGAGCCGTTTTCCGACGAAAAGACCCAGCCCGTGGCGCTTGCGCCCGCCGCCCCGAGCGCGGCGATCCACAGCGCGACGGGCGTGAAGGGAGACGCGTCCTGCCTGCGCTGCACCGCGCGGAAGGCCTCCACCAGGAACGCCGCGGCCACCAGGCCGATCGGCAGGTGCACCGCCAGCGGGTGCAGCCGACCGAATGCCTCCATGAAGGGCGCGAGCGCATCGGCAAGGATTGGCGGGAACGGCATGCCCGAAGCCTACCGACCGAGGGGTACTTTGTTGCGCATGGAAGGTTCCCGCACCATCCTGCACGCGGACCTTGACGCCTTCTTCGCCTCCGTGGAGCAGCTCGACGACGCCTCGCTGCGCGGACGGCCGGTCCTGGTGGGCGGGCGGGCGGGGCGCGGCGTGGTGGCGGCGGCCAGCTACGAGGCGCGGGCCTTCGGCTGCCGCAGCGCCATGCCGATGTCACGGGCACTCGCGCTGTGCCCGCACGCGTGCGTGGCCCGGCCGCGCTTCGCGCGGTACGCCGAGCTCAGCGACCGATTCATGTCCATCCTCGGGCGGTACTCGCCGCTCGTGGAGGCGCTGAGCGTCGACGAGGCCTTCATCGACGCCACCGGCAGCAGGCTGCTGCACGGCAACGGCGAGGACATCGCGCGGGGAATCAGGGCCGCCACGCACGCGGAGCTCGGCCTCACCGCCAGCGTCGGCGTGGGGCCGAACAAGTTCGTGGCCAAGCTCGCAAGCGACATGCGCAAGCCCGACGGGCTGACGGCCTGCCCCGCGGACGGACTCGCGGAGTGGCTCTCGCCGCTCGGCATCGAGCGGATGTGGGGGGTCGGGCCCAGGACGCTTCCGCAGTTCACGGCGGCGGGCATCAGGACCTTCGGCGACCTGCAGCGCATGCCCGAGGACGCCGTGCGGCGCGTGCTCGGCGACCACGCCGTGGCGATGCGCGAGCGCGCGTTCGGCCGCGACGACCGGCCGGTGGAGCCCGAGCACGAACGCAAGGGCGTCGGCCACGAGACGACGTTTCCCGAGGACGTCCACGACCCCGAGGAGGCCGTTGCCGCGCTGCATGGCCTGGCGGAGGGCGCATGCCGCCGCCTGCGCGAGTCGGGCGGCCTGGCGCGATGCGTGACCGTCAAGATCCGGTCGGCCGCCTTCGAGACCATCACCCGCAGCCGCACGCTCGAGATGCCGACCGATGGCACGCTGGAAGTGCTGCGCGTGGCCAAGGACCTGTTCCGGGCATGGGCCGCGCAGGGCTTCGAGCCGCTGCGCCTCGTCGGCGTGCGCCTCGACCGCATCGATGCCGCGGAGGCCCCGGTGCAGGCGAGCCTCTTCCCCGACGCGAACGCCGAGCGCGAGCGCACGCTCGACCGCGTGGCGGATGCCATCAGCCGCAAGCACGGGCCCGGCACCATCGGGCGCGGCGCGCGGCCGCGGCCCGGCGCATGAACGACGAACGCGGCGCCCACACTTCGGAAGGCACCGCGCTGCGTGCGGTTGGGTGAGATGTGCTCGCGCCGTCAGCTGGCTTCGGCGCGCGGGTGCGCCTTGTCGTAGCCGTCGCGCAGGCGCCCGCTGGTGAGGTGGGTGTAGACCTGCGTGGAGCTGAGCGACTGGTGCCCGAGCAGCTCCTGGACGGCGCGGAGATCGGCTCCGTTGTCGAGGAGGTGCGTGGCGAAGCTGTGGCGGATGGTGTGCGGGGAGATGTCCGGGTCGAGGTTGGCCTCGACGAGGTACTTGGCCACCTTGCGGCGCACCGAGCGGCTGGACAGGCGGCCGCCGTTCTTGTTGACGAACAGCGGGTCATCCGGGCCGAGGCGCTTGCCGCGCGACTGCGCGTCGGCATCCACCATTCCCAGGTAGTGGCGCAGCGCCTTCAGCGCGTGGCTCCCGAGCGGCACGCGGCGCTCGCGCCGGCCCTTGCCGCGGATGATGATCTCCTCGCCGGTGTCGTTCAGGTCGCCGCGGTTGATGGCCACGACCTCGGACACGCGGATGCCCGTGGAGTACAGCGTCTCGAGGATCGCGCGGTCGCGGGCGCCGAGCACCTCGGTGTCGTCCGGCGCCGAGAGCAGGCGCTCGATCTGCTCGACCGAGATCGCCTTGGGCAGCCGCTTCGCCTGCTTGGGCGTGCGGATGAGCACCATCGGGTTGGTCGCGGCGAGGCCCTTGCGCTCCATCCACTTGTGGAAGCTGCGCAGGGTGGCGATCTTGCGGGCCATGGTGGCGGCGGAGTACTTCTGCTCGCCCAGCTTGGCCAGGAACTCGCGGATCAGCTCGACGTCGCACTTGAGGATGCGGCCGGTGACGGTGTCGGTGCCGATGCTGCGGGCATCGAGCGACTTGCGCTCGCGGTCGAGGTCGACCTTGATGCCCGACTTCGACTCGATGAACTCGACGAACTGGCGAAGGTCCAGCCCGTAGCAGCGGCCCGTGTACGGGCTGAAGTGCCGCTCGTCGGTCAGGTAGTTGAGGAACTGCTGGATGAGTGCAAGCGTCGCGGTGTCGTTCATGGCCCTTGGCCTCCGTGGTTCGAGATGCCCGGTTTCCTTATCGGAGACTCCCGTCCCTGATCTGAAGCCGAACCGACCCGTAAGCGGCGGGAATTCGGACGTTGCCGGGGAGACGGTGCGATTCCGGGAACCGAGAGTCCACCAATCGTTACGCAGCAACCGACCAAAGAGTGCGACCGTCCGCAAATTTCGTGCTGACAGTGACTTAGACCACGCGGATTGCAAGGTTATTGGACATATTACCACCCCCTTCATGCCTTGTCCGGAACTTCCTACAATCGCTCCTCTGTCTTTCGCCACCCCATCTTGGGACCCTGACCGCACCTCGCTGATTGCGTAGCTCAGTTGGTAGAGCAAGCGGCTTTTAACCGCTAGGTCCTGGGTTCGAGTCCCAGCGCAATCACTCGATCGCCATCGCCCGCGCATGCACAGCGCGGTGAATCTCGGAACACGGATGTTCGTACTCCACCTGAACTGGACCAACGGATCGCTTCATGTCTGGGGCGAGGACTCCGCGCGCTTCGCGCCGCAGGGCGAGGACCCGATCCCTGCCGGGACGCACCCCTACGCGATGGACCGCGACGCGCTGCGCAGCGCGCTGGCGCCGGCGCTCGAGCGGGCGCGCGCGGCGGCGGCGGGCGACGGGCGCGTGGGCGGCGAGGACACCGTCTCCGAGGGCGCGGTGCCCATCCTGCTGCCGTTCTGCGAGACGCCGCGCGGCCACTTCCCTGCCCCGAGCGACCGGCTCGCGTCGGTCGACGAGGTCGCGGGCTTCGGCATCGAGCCGGAGGAGGTGCTGGCGCCGCTCGAGGTGCCCGCGGTCAAGCTCGACGCACGCACCGCGCTGGCGCTGCTGCGGCTCCTGCCCACCGAGGCGTCGTCCCCGGAGTTCGCATGGGGCCACGATGCCCGCTGGTGGGGCGCGGTCGGCGCCTTCACGCAGCACCTCGTGCGCGACCAGCGCGTGATCCCCACCGTCGCGCAGGAGCGCTCGGGCGCCATGCACGCCGCATGGCGGCCATGGCTCCACGATGCCCCGAACCATGCGCGCTTCTCGGCACTCGTGCGCAGCGTGCCGGCGGTGGTGCGCGCCGCGGAGGGCGCGGGCTCCCCGGCGGCGCTCCTCGAGCAGTCGATGGGCTCGCTCGTCGACCGCGCGATGCGCGACGTGCTGGAGGCCGAGACCTACGCCGACGCCATCGACGGGCGCGACCCCGACAAGGATCCGCACGTGGCGTGGCTTGCGGGGCTCCTCGGCGGCGGATGCGAGGTCAAGCAGCCCGCGTCCGTCGAGTCGAGCATCGTGCGCACCGCGCGCCAGTGGATCGCCAACCTCGAGGACGTCGGCGAGGGCCGGCAGATGCGGCTCCTGCTGCAACTCCTCGAACCGCCCTCGGAACTGCTGGGCGGGCCGGATGGCCACGAGGACGACCACCCGTGGCGGCTGACGTTCTCGCTGGTGTCGGCGGACGTGCCGCCGATCGTGGTGGACGCCGAGGCGCTCTGGAACCGCGCCGCGGGCGGTCGCGCGGGCCGCGGCCGCAGCCCCCAGGAGACGCAGCAGCTCTGCGACCTCCTGCTGCAGGAACTCGGGCGCGCCAGCAGGCTGTACCCGAAGATCGAGGACGCGCTCGACGAGGGCGCACCCACGGGCATGGAGCTGAAGACCAACGAGGCCTACCAGTTCCTCCGCGACTTCCGTCCGGTGCTCCAGGAGGCCGGCTTCGAGGTGCTTGCGCCGGACTGGTGGGGCCAGACCGCAAACCGCGTCGGCGCCAGGCTCCTCATCGAGAGCGACCAGGCGCCCGCGGAGGGCGGCGGGTCGGGCGGTGGCGGCGGCGTCGGCCTGCACAGCCTGGTGAACTACAGCTGGCAGATCGCGCTCGGCGACACGCCGCTCACGCTCGAGGCGTTCCAGGCGCTCGCCAAGAAGGGCATGCCTCTGGTGCGGATCAACGGGCGCTGGGTTGAGATCCGGCCCGAGGACCTCGAGCGCGGCGTGAAGTTCCTGAAGCAGAACGCGGGCGGGCAGGCCACGCTGGTCGAGGCGCTGCGCCTTGCGCACGTGGATGCCGCCGACGGCGCGCTGCCCGTGCTGGGGCTCGACACCAAGGGGTGGGTGGCCGAGGTGTTCGGCCCGGCCGACCAGGTCGAGAAGATGGCCATGCTCGAGCAGCCCGGGCGATTCCAGGGGACGCTGCGGCCCTACCAGCGCGCGGGCGTCAGCTGGCTGGCGTTCCTCGAGCGCTACGGCATGGGCGCCTGCCTCGCCGACGACATGGGCCTCGGCAAGACCATCCAGCTCATCGCGCTCCTGCAGTCGGAGCGCCAGGCGGCGGTGGAGGGCGATCGCATCGGGCCGACGCTCCTGGTGGCGCCGATGAGCGTGCTCGGCAACTGGCACCGCGAGCTGACCCGGTTCGCGCCGGAACTGACGGTGAACGTGCACCATGGCCTGGAGCGCCCGCAGGGTGACCGCTTCCTGCACCTGGCGCAGCGCGCCGACGTGGTGGTGACCACCTACGCGCTGGTGACCCGCGACAAGGACCTGCTGCAGCAGGTGGAATGGCGGCGCGTGGTGCTCGACGAGGCGCAGCACATCAAGAACCCGCCCACCAAGCAGACCGCCGCCATCCGGTCGCTCAACACGAAGTTCCGCATCGCGCTCACGGGCACGCCCGTGGAGAACCGGCTCACGGAACTGTGGTCGATCATGGAGTTCTGCTGCCCCGGGTACCTGGGCACGCAGAACGACTTCCGCCGGCGCTTCGCGCTGCCGGTGGAGCGGCACAAGGACCGCCGGCAGGCAGACCGCCTCCGGCAGCTGGTGCGGCCCTTCATCCTGCGGCGGCTCAAGACGGACCCGACCGTCATCAGCGACCTGCCGCCGCTCGTCGAGACGCGCCAGCAGATCCCGCTGACCCCCGAGCAGGCCTCGCTCTACGAGCAGGTGGTCAACGACATGCTCAAGCGCGTCGACCAAGCCGAGGGCATCCGCCGGCGCGGCCTGGTGCTCAGCGCGCTGGTGAAGCTCAAGCAGATCTGCAACCACCCCGCGCACTTCCTGCGCGAGGGCATGCCGGCGGCCGCGTCCGCGGCCGCGGCCGCGGACGAGGACGGCGAGGATCCTTCCGTCGAGAAGGACCGCCCCATCACCCTGGCCAAGGGCGTGGAGCGCGCGTCGCGGCTCAGTGACCGCAGCGGCAAGAGCATCCGGCTCATGGAGATGCTCGAGGAGCTCACCAGCGCCGGTGACCGTGCGCTGATCTTCACGCAGTACCGGCAGATGGGACACCTGCTGGTGCAGATGATCCGGCAGGAGCGGGACATCGAGGCGCTGTTCCTCCATGGCGGCACCCCGCAGGCCAAGCGCGAGCAGCTGGTGCAGCGCTTCCAGGGCGAGGACCCGGCGGCGCCGATCTTCATCCTCAGCCTGAAGGCCGGCGGCGTGGGCCTCAACCTCACCGCCGCCAACCACGTCTTCCACTACGACCGATGGTGGAACCCCGCGGTGGAGAACCAGGCCACCGACCGCGCATTCCGCATCGGCCAGCTGCGCACGGTGAACGTCCACAAGATGATCACCGTGGGGACGCTCGAGGAGCGAATCGACCAGATGATCGAGCAGAAGACCGAGCTGGCGAGCCAGATCATCGGCAGCGGCGAGCAGTGGCTGACCGAGCTGAACACGTCCCAGCTGCGCGACCTGCTGTCGCTGCGCGGCAACGCGCTGGAGGACTTCAAGTGAGCAACGAGGGCTTCAGCATCCGGCCGTCGCAGCGCAAGCTCGAGCAGCCGCGCCGCGTGCGCCACGGCATCAAGTTCCGGCGCAAGCTGGGGCTGGACGGACTGCCCTGGCACGCCGCCGCGTTCGTCCGCGCCGTCGAGGAGGGCATCCGGCCGGATGCCAAGGTGCTGGGCATGGAGTACGCCCTCGCCGGGCAGGTGGCCAACTACGCGGTGTCGCCGGGCGTGGTGGAGGCCGCCGTGCAGGGGCGCGGGCTGAAGCCGTACCAGGCGCGCATCACGGTGAGGCCGCTGACCCGCGAGGAATGGGACCGCGTGATCTCGCGCATGGCCTCCGAGGCCGTGTACGCGGCGCGGCTCCTCACCGGCGAGGTGCCCGAGTCCATCGAATCCTGCTTCGCGGAGGCGGGTCGACACCTCCTGCCCGCCGAGGGCGACGGCGTGCAGACGCAGTGCGACTGCGGCCTGGAGCAGCCGTGCAAGCACGTTGCGGCTGCGGCCTACCTGCTGGCCGAGCGGATCGAGGTGGACCCCGTGGTGCTGTTCGCGTTCCGGGGACTCGAGGGCGAGATGCTGCTCGAGCGCCTGCAGGAGCAGCGCACGCTGCAGACATCGGGCATCTCGCAGGCGCACGCCACCGCGGCCGAGGAGGACACCGCCGGGCTGCCGCCGCTGGAGCAGTGCGCTGCGGACTTCTGGCGCCCGGGAAGCGCGCTCGACGAGGCGGAGGCCGCGCCGATGCCGGACCACGTCCCGCATGCGCTGCTGCGCCGCATGGGCCCGAGCCCCATGGGCGGAAAGTTCCCGATGGTGGGCCTGCTTGCGAGCATCTACGACAGCGTTCGCACCCGAAACGCGGAGTGACGGGCGGCGAAGGCGGGGATGTCGGCGATGCGGGGGCGCGCCCAGGAACGCGCGTGGGCGGTCGCCTGGCTGCCGGCCCGGCTCAGGCCTGCGTGTCCCGGCGGTAGACGATCCGGAGGCGGTTGCCGGGGGGCAGGTACTCGACGGAGGTCATGTAGGCACGCATCAGCATGATGCCGCGGCCCGAGGGGATCTCGATGTTCTCCTCGGCGGTCGGGTCGGGCACGGAGCCGGGGTCGAACCCCTCGCCCTGGTCGATCACCTCGATGCACACCCCGCCGGCGTCGATCGCGCACTCGACGGTGACCTGCTTGGACGGGTCTCCGCGGTTGCCGTGGCGGAAGCCGTTGACGAGGGCTTCCTCGAGCGCAAGCCGGATGGCGAACGCCGCGGCCTCGCCGAACCCGTGGCTGCCGAGGGCCTCGGCGACCTCCGACTGGAGACGCTCCACCGAATCGCGCTCCTCATGGAGCACCCAGGTCCGCTGGAAGCGGCCGTGGCCAGGTGAAGGGGCACCGTGCGCCTGCGATGACACTCGTTCAGCCCGGCGTTGCGAGGCTCGCCTTGGCGGCGGCCAGGTCCTTCTCGATGCGCAGCACCCGGTTCAGCTTGGTGATCTCGAAGATCTGCAGGATCTGCGGGCTGATGTCGCACAGGCGCAGGTGCCCGTCCTTGGCCTTGACCCGGTTCATCACCGTGAGCAGCGTGCCCAGCGCGGCCGACGACAGGTGGTCGACGCCCTTGAACGACACCACGATGCGCGGCCGCGAACTGTCGTCGACGAGCTTCGTCAGCTCGTTGCCGATCGCCCGGATGACCACCTCGTCGATGACGTGCTTCTCGGTGAACTCGACACGGGTGCACTCGGGGTCGTGGTGCACCTTGACGTAGCTCTGCTGTGCCATTGCCGAAAGTGTACCCCTGTGCGCGCGGCGCCCGGCCGGCACCAAGCAAAGCGCCGGGAGCCCGAAGGCTCCCGGCGCGGGAGGTCATGCGAACGGGTGCGTCGGGCTCAGTACCCGGCGCCCGGCCCGATCTGCTGGCGCAGGCCGGGGAACAGCGCGTCTTCCTGCTCCTGCTGGATGATGATCTCCGGACGGATCAGCAGCAGCAGCGTCGCCTCGGTCTTCGAGGTGATGCGGTTGGTGAAGAAGCGGTTGACCACCGGGATCTTGGAGAGGAGCGGGACGCCCACCTCGATCTCGAGCTCGGTGACCTGGCGCTGGCCGCCGAGCAGGATGGTGCCCTTGTCGGGCACGGTGACCGTGGTGTTGATCTGGGTGCCGGTGACCTGGGGCAGCTGGATGGTGCCCTCGAAGTTGGCCGCGCGGCCGCCGCCGCCGCCCGCGCCGCCGCCGCCGCCGGCGGCACCGGTCACCGTCTGGTCGGTGAACTTCGCGTTCTGGTTGAGGCCGAACAGCACCGTCATGGTGACGTAGCGGCGGTCGCCGGAGATGCATGCCTCGATGTCGAGGACGAAGCCCTCGAGCAGGTTGCTGATGACCGGCGAGAACGCACCCGAGTTGTCGCCCGTGACCGGCACCAGGTTGGAGATGTAGGCGATGACCTTGGCCACGCTGATCCAGGACCGCTGGCAGTTGTAGAGCGTGAGCCGGGGCGCGGTGAGCACCACGTTGCGCTGGTCCGCCTGCGTGGCCGTGATCAGCAGGTCGACCTGCACGTCGTCGAGGTAGGTGAATCCGGTGGTCAGCACCGGGTTGGCCACCGCCGCGAGGCCAAACGGGTTGAGGCCCGACGCCGCCAGCGTGTTGATGAGGGGCAGTCCCTCCTGCTGCACGTTGACCGGCGTGATCTCGCCCTGCTGCACGCCCACCGGCTCCACGGGGACGCCCGAGGCATAGGTGAGCCCCGTGCCGAAGCCCGGGGGAATGCCCGCGCCGCCGCCCGTCGGGAAGCCCGTCTGCCCGACGGCAGCGTTGGTGCCCGCCTGCCCCGGAGTGCCCCAGATCACGGGGTTCTTCAGGCGGCCGGCGGCGTTGGCGCCGGTCGGCGTGGTGCCCTGGCCACCCTGCTGGTAGAAGAAGTCGCGCAGCTGGAAGTTCGGGTCGACCGCCTTTGCCGCGGACCACATGCGGTCGTTGGAGTTGAAGTACAGGTCGAAGTCGATGCCGATCTGCTCGAACCAGTCCATCGAGATCTGAACCAGGCGGCCCTCGATGTTGACCTGCAGCGCACGGATGGCGCGCAACTGATCGAGCAGCCCCTCGATATCGCGGTGCGCCGAGGGCGACGCCGTGACGATCAGGTTGCGGTTGAACTCGGCGATGCGGTCAGTGCCCTCGCCGCGCTCTTCCCAGTTGGCATCCACCTGGTCGTAGATCAGCTGCTTGAGCTGGTCCATGTACTCCTGCGGGTCGCCGCGGTCCGGGGCCTCGCCGGGCTGGCCAAACGGCGCACCGCCGCCGCCGCCGCCACCGCCGCCGCCACCGCCGCCGCCGCCGCCGCCGCCGCCGAATCCGCCGCCGCCGCCGCCACCGCCACCGCCGCCGCCGCCTTGGTTGCCCTGCTGCACGGCCTGGTTGAGGTTGAACTCGGGGGCGTTGTCGAAGTCAGGCGCGCGGAACAGGAGGTCGCGCACGTCGTAGACAAAGGTCACCTGCTTCTTCTGCACGCCGGCCTTCGTGGTGATCACCACGATGCCGTCCTGCACGTCGAAGGCCAGGGGTTCCGAAGGCGGCTGGTCGCCGTTCTTCGAGACCACGGTCTCGAGGACGCGCTTCAGCGCCGACTCCATGTTGGTGCTGCCGAGGTCGAGGTTGACCGCGGTCTGCTCGGGCTCGAGCCCGGCTTCCTTCAGCTGCGCCCAGTCGACCAGGAAGTCGATCTTGGTCTGGTTCTTGAAGTAGTCCGCGGCCTGCTCGAGCGTCGGGCCGCTCGCGAACGGCACCGGCAGCGACGTGGTGCGCACCTTGTTCCAGGTGGGGACGTTTGCCTCGGCCTCGCGGTATCCGCTCGCGCCGTAGTCGGGCTCGCGGACGCGGCGGTCGCTCAGCTCCTGCCAGTCCTCGGGGTAGACCACGAGCGCGTTGGTCGAGCGCGGGCCGGGGCCCGAGATGTTGACGCGCGGGGGCACGGTCGCCTCGAGCGACTCGTCCTCGAGGCGCGAGAACCCGTAGGCACGGCGCTTCTGCGTCTCGGCGAAGCGCACGTACATCTCGGTGGTGTGCAGCGCATCGCGCAGGGTCAGCGCGGCGGAGTTGTTGGGGTCGAGCGCCAGCGCGCTGTCGAGCACCTGCAGGGCCTCCGCGTACTTCTGCTGCATCTGCAGCTTGCGCACGTTGAGGAGGATCTCGTTGACGCGCTTGGCGCGGTTCTCCTCCTCGGTGCGCTGGGAAGAGGCGCTCTGCTCGCCCTGTGCGGCACGTGCCTGCTGGTCCTGCGCCATCTTGTGCTGGCGCGACTCCTCGCTGATCTGGTCGACCAGCTTCTCGGCATCGGCGGACATCCGCTCGTACTCGGCGGCGCCGAGCACGTTGCGCGCGAGGTCGAGCCGGGTGCGCGCGGTCACCGCGGCGAGCTTCGCCTGGTCGTAGTCCTGCTGCGCGAGCAGCGACTGCGCACGCTTGATGTCGGCGTCGTACTGCGCGGTTGCCTGCTGGCGGCGCACCTCTCGGTCGCCGGACACGGTGCTGATGACGGTGCCGCCCTCGAGCATGGCCTGCGCACGCGCGCGCTCGCGCGTGGCTTCCTCGTCGCCCGGGAGGAACTGGAGGAGGGTCGCCCAGCCGTTGGCGGCCTGCGCCCACTCGCCCTTCTTCATGGCGGCCTGCGCGGCCGCGCGGATCTGCTCGGGATCGACGCGCACGGGCGCGTCTTCCTCGGCGGCCTTCTTGGCAGGAGCCTTCTTGGCGGCCGGCTTCTTCGGGGCGGGCTTCTTGGGTGCCGGCGGCGGCTCGGCGGCGGGTTCCTCGGGCTCGTCCTGCGACGGTTCGTCCATCGCAGGCTCGTCCATCGGCTCTTCGGCGGGCGGCTCGTCGCCGGAGGGTTCATCCTGCGTTGGCTCGTCCGACTGCAGCGCAACCGGCATGGCCAGCACGGGCGCGGCAGGGAGAACCGCCACGATGCCGAACACGCCGGCCACGAGCGTCGTCTGCAGGGCGCGGGACGAGCTCACGAACAGCGTGCTCACGGGACGGACGGAACCGATCAACTCTTCACGGGGCATGTCTGCTCCTGTCAACAACACAACCGCCGCTCCGCGGCGGAACCTGGCCACTCGACTTCTTCGGGCCCGGAGGCCCGAAGGATCGCCCCGCCTGCGGAAAATCGGCATGGGCCGGACCGCCCGCGGGGCCGTGAGGCTACCCACGGCCCGGGAAGCGTGCAACGAAGGGGTTCAGGGAGTGGAAAACCCGTCTGCTGCGATGGCGCCGACGGCAGGCGGGTAGACTCGGACCCCCGATGAAGACCTCCCAGTCCTCCCGGACGTGCCGGCTTGCGCTCGAAGACGGCACGGTGTTCCGCGGCTCCGCGTTTGGCCTCTGTACGGATGGCGCGACGGCCGGCGGCGAGGTCGTCTTCAACACCGCCATGTGCGGGTACCAGGAGGCGATCACCGACCCGTCCTACACGGGGCAGATCCTCACCATGACCGCGCCGGAGATGGGCAACTACGGCGTGGCCGCGGAGGACGTGGAGAGTGCCTCTGCCGCGGTCAAGGGCTTCATCGTGCGCGAAGCGGTGCCTGAGCCGAGCAACCACCGCGCCGAGAAGGGCCTTTCGGAGTGGCTCGCGGCATCGAACGTCATCGGGCTGACCGGGATCGACACGCGCGCGCTCGTGCGCATCCTGCGGATCAAGGGCGCGCTTCGCGGGGTGCTGTTCGTCGGCGATGCGAAGGCGGACGCCGATCTCGTGCAGATGGCGAAGGACCTGCCCTCGATGGCCGGGCAGAACCTCGCCGGCTGCGTGAGCCCTGCGGCCGGCAGCGCCTGGAGCGAGGGCCTCGGCGAGTGGACGCTGCGCGGGCAGCCGCGCGCGGGTCGCACATTCAGGGTGGTGGCGCTCGACTGCGGCGCCAAGCGCAACATCTACCGAAACCTCGCCGAGCGCGGCTGCGACATCGAGGTCGTGCCGCACGACCTGAGCGCCGCGGAGATCCGCGCGCGCCGCCCGGACGGGCTCTTCATCTCCAACGGCCCGGGCGACCCAGCGGCCGTCGAGCGGACCATCGCGACGCTGCGCGAGATCGCGGGCGAGGTGCCGACCTTCGGCATCTGCCTCGGGCACCAGCTGCTGGCGCTGGCGCTCGGCGCGAAGACGTGGAAGCTGAAGTTCGGCCACCGCGGCGCCAACCAGCCGGTGCGCAACCTCATGACCGGCCGCGTGGAGATCACCAGCCAGAACCACGGCTTCTGCGTCGACGAGGCCTCGCTGCGCGCCGTGGGCGGCGAGCCGACGCACGTGCACCTCAACGACGGCACGCTGGCCGGGTTCCGGCACACGGCCAAGCCGATCTTCAGCGTGCAGTACCACCCCGAGGCCTCGCCCGGGCCGCACGACAGCGCGTACCTCTTCGACTGCTTCGTGTCGATGATGGAGTCGCGCCGGCCGGTGACCGCCGCGGACATGGACGCGGCGCAGCGCGCGCTCGCGGCCGTGTGACGTGCTGCCGATGACGCTGTTCGCTTCCAGCGACCGAACCGCATGCCTGCTCGCGCAGGTGGCGGTGGAGCGATCCGTCGACCGTTACCCCGACGGGCTGACCTACGGCGTGCCCGCGGCGCTCGCCGACCTGCGCGCGGGCGAGCGCGTGCGGGTGCCGCTCGGGCGCGGCGACGCACTGACGGAGGGAATGGTGGTGCGCACGCTGCCGGCCGACGCGTCGGGCGCCCCGCCCGCGGCGAGGCTCAAGTTCGTGGAGTCGCGCGTCGGCGGCGCACCGCCGATGCCCTCGCAGCTCGTCGAGCTTGCGCAGTGGATCTCGGGCTACTACGTGTGCCCGGTGGGGATGACGCTGGCATCCATGACGCCTGGCGCCGTGAAGCGCGGCGTGGGCAGCGTGACGCGCACGTTCATCGACCTGGCGCCCGGGTGGGAGGACCTGCTCGGCGCCGCCGGGCGCGTGACCGCGCAGCAGCGGCGGGTGACGGAGGCGCTTCGCGACGCAGCCGGCGCCGAGCGCCCGATGGACGTGCGCGACCTCGCCGCCCGTGCGGAGCTCGGGACCAACGAGCCCATCAAGCGGCTCGTGAAGGCCGGCGTGCTGCGCGAGGAGCGGCGGACGTCGATCGAGGCCGAGTGGCGCGCCGAGCGCGGCGGCGCCGGGCCGGCGCCCGAGCTGACGGCGGCGCAGCGCACGGTGGTGGACGCGATCGGCGCGACGCTGGGGGGCGGATTCGCGCAGCACCTCCTCTTCGGCGTCACGGGCGCGGGCAAGACCGAGGTGTACATGCGCCTCATCGCGCAGACGCTCGCTGCGGGCCGCACGGCGCTCGTCCTGGTGCCCGAGATCGCGCTCACGCCGCAGACGGGCGGGCGCCTGCTCGCGCGCTTCCCCGGGGAACGCGTGGCCATCCTGCACAGCGGGCTGACGGCCGCGCAGCGCAACCAGCAGTGGAACCTGGTGGCCGACGGGAAGGTTCGGCTCGTGATGGGCGCGCGCAGCGCGGTGTTCGCGCCGATCCCCGACGGGCAGCTGGGGCTGGTGGTGGTCGACGAGGAGCACGACCAGAGCTACAAGCAGGACCAGATGCCGCGCTACCACGGGCGCGACGTGGCGATCCGCCGGGCGCAGCTTGCGCAGTGCCCGGTGGTGCTCGGGAGCGCGACGCCGAGCCTCGAGAGCTGGTTCAACGCGACCGAGCGGAAGACGAGCGCGCTGCACGTGCTGCGCGAGCGCGCGCCCGGGCTCCGCCTCCCGCACGTGGAGGTGGTGGACTTCGTGGAGGAGCGCAGGCGGTTCCCCGACCAGCGCGTGCACCTGCTCGGGCCGCGGCTCTCGGGTGCGGTGCAGGAGACGCTCGACGGCGGCGGGCAGGTGCTGATCCTCCTCAACAGGCGCGGCTACGCCAACTGGATCGCGTGCGCCGACCAGCGCTGCGGGTGGATCATGCGCTGCGACCGCTGCGACGCGGGCATGATCTGCCACAGGCTGCCCGCGGGCGGTGGCGCCGCAGGCCAGTACGTGCGCTGCCACCACTGCCAGGGAGAGCAGCGGCTCCCGAGGCAGTGCCCGAAGTGCGCGCGGCAGGTGACGGTGTTCGGGCTGGGCGTGCAGCGGGTCGAGGAGGAGCTTGCGCGCCTCCATCCGTCGCTGGTGCCCGGCAGCACGATGCTGCGGATCGACGCCGACAGCATGCAGGACGCGGCGGACTTCCATGACGCGCTCGGGAAGTTCGGGCGCGGCGAGGTGCGGCTCCTCGTCGGCACGCAGATGATCGCCAAGGGCCTCGACTTCCCGGGCGTACGGCTCGTGGGAGTGGTCAGCGCGGACACCGCGCTCAACCTGCCGGACTTCCGAGCGACCGAGCGCACGTTCCAGCTGGTGAGCCAGGTGAGCGGCCGCTGCGGGCGCGGCGCCGATGCCGGGCGCGCCATCGTGCAGACCTTCCAGCCCGAGGCCCCGGCGATCCGCCTCGCCGCGGCGCATGACTACGAGTCGTTCGCGCGCGAGGAGCTGGCGATGCGGGCGCGCTTCGGGCTTCCGCCGTCGACGCGCATGGCGCGCGTCGTCGTGCGCGACGAGGGCGAGGAGCGCGCGCGCGAGCTGTCCGAGGCGCTGGCGCGCGACCTCTCCGCGGCGGCGAACGGCGCGGCGGGCGGCGGCGGGGTCACGGTCACCGGGCCCATGCCCTGCCCCATCGCACGCATCGCCGATCGCTGGCGGATGCAGGTGGAAGTGGTGGCGCCCGGGCCCGGGCCGCTGGGCAGATTCCTCACATCCGCCCGAAATGCCGGAATCCTCCGTCCGGGCGAGACTTATGCCGTGGACGTGGACCCCGTCGCCTTGATGTAGCGGCCCGGAAACCCCTACAATCGGTGGGCTTTCGGCCCCGTGCGCGCGCCGCGCCAGCCAGAGCCAGGAGCGCGCCACCCACCATGTCCGACACCTCGGGCCACGGCCACCGCCGGATTGCACCGCTCGCCTCCACCGGCCGCGCGGTGAACGCATGGTCGCCGGAGTACGTCGAGGCGATGCACGCCGCGTGGAAGAAGGACCCCGCCTCGGTCAGCGAGTCGTGGAACCAGTTCTTCCTCGGGTTCGAGCTGGGGCTCGAGCGGCCCGCCGCGGCCGCCGAGGGCGGCACCGCGGACGCAGGGCAGTCGAAGGTCGACGCGCTCATCGAGGCGTATCGCAGGCTCGGGCACCTCGGCGCGTCGCTCGACCCGCTCGGCACGGTCCGCCCGATGCCCAAGGAGCTCGCGCTCAGCGAGTTCGGCCTGACCGGCACGGACCTCACGCGCGCGTTCGACTGCGGGACGCTCCCCATCGGGCCGCGTGCCACGCTCGGCGACATCGTGGACTTCCTGCAGCGCGCGTACTGCGGACCGATCGGCGCGGAGTTCGGCTACATCGGCTGCCCGCGGCGACGCGCGTGGATCGCCGCGCGCGTCGAGGCCGCCGTGTCGGCGCGGTTCGACGCCGCCGCGAAGGAGCGCATGCTCGCGAAGGTGATCGCGGCCGATGGCTTCGAGAACTTCCTCGCGACGCGCTTCATCGGCAAGAAGCGGTTCGGCCTTGAGGGCGGCGAGTCGCTCCTCGTGGTGCTCGACGAGGTGCTCGGGACGGCCGCTGCAACCGGCGCGGGCGAGTGCGTGCTCGGCATGGCGCACCGCGGCCGCCTGAACTTGCTGCACAACGTCGCCTCCAAGCCGGCCGAGATGATCTTCACCGAGTTCGAGGAATCGTGGGCGCAGCACTTCTCGAACGGCGGCGGCGACGTGAAGTACCACCAGGGCTTCACGGGCGACTATGCGACCGCCTCGGGCGCGGCGGTGCGGGTCTCGCTCTGCGCCAACCCGAGCCACCTCGAGTTCGTGGCGCCCGTGGCGCTCGGCCGTGCGCGTGCGCGGCAGGAGCGGGTGGCGCGCACGCTTGCCGAGGGCCGCAAGGCGGTGCTCCCCGTGCTGATCCACGGCGATGCGGCGCTGCCCGGCCAGGGCGTGGTGGCCGAGACGATGAACATGGCCGGCCTCGAGGGCTATGACGTCGGCGGCACGGTCCACGTGGTCATCAACAACCAGGTGGGGTTCACGACCGACAGCCGCGACAGCTACGCGGGCCCGTACTGCACCAACGTGGCCCGCGTGGCCGAGAGCCCGGTGTTCCATGTCAACGGCGGCGATCCCGAGGCGTGCGCCGCGGTCGCCCGCATCGCGGCCGAGTGGCGCACCGAGTTCGGCGAGGACGCGTTCGTCGACATGTGGTGCTGGCGCAAGAACGGGCACAACGAGACGGACGAGCCGAACTTCACGCAGCCCCTCCTCTACCGCCGCGTGCGCGCGGCGAAGCCCGTCGCGGCGCGCTACGCCGAGCGGCTGGCGTCGGAGGGCGTGATCGCGGCCGACGGGCTCGAGACGCGCTCGAAGGCGCTGTTCGCGGCGCTCGACGCCGCGCAGGCGCGGGCCAAGGAGAAGCCGGTCGAGCCCGGGCATGCCCCGTTCGCGGGCGCGTGGAAGGGCCTCAAGGGAACGTGGAGCGACGAGCCGGTCGAGACCGGCGTGGCGGCGCGCGCGCTCAAGGCGCTCGCGGCGCAGCTTGCCGCGGTGCCCGAGGGCTTCGCGGCCCACAAGACGGCCGCCAAGGGCGTGCAGGCACGCCTGATCGAGTCGGACGGCCCCGTCGACTGGGCGCTCGCCGAGCTGCTGGCATATGCCACGCTCGTCGAGGAGGGCGACACGGTGCGCATCACGGGCCAGGACGTGAAGCGCGGCACCTTCAGCCACCGCCACGCGGCGCTCTTCAACCAGGAGACCGGCGAGGAGTGGTGCCCGCTCCGCCACCTCAAGGGCGCGAAAGGCCGGTTCGAGATCTTCAACTCGCCGCTGACGGAGTGCGCGTGCGTCGGCTTCGAGTACGGCTACTCGCTCGTCGACCCGAAGGCGCTCGTCATCTGGGAGGGCCAGTTCGGCGACTTCGCCAACGGCGCGCAGGTGATCTTCGACCAGTTCATGGCCGCGGCCGAGGCCAAGTGGTTCCGCTCGTCGGGGCTGACGCTGTTCCTGCCGCACGGCTACGAGGGCCAGGGCCCCGAGCACTCGAGCGCACGCATGGAGCGCTTCCTGCAGCTGGCTGCCGAGGAGAACATCCAGGTCGTCTACCCGTCGACCACGGCGCAGGTGTTCCACGTGCTGCGCCGGCAGCAGCGGCGCGGGTTCCGCAAGCCGCTCGTGGTGATGACCCCCAAGAGCATGCTGCGCCTGCCCGCCGCGCAGAGCCCGCTGCCGGAGTTCGCGCACGGGCACTTCCAGGCGGTGATCGGCGACCCCGCGAAGCCGGACCCGTCCAAGGTCCGGCGCGTGGTGTTCTGCACCGGCAAGCTGTTCCACGAGCTCAATGCCGCACGCAACGAGTCCGGCAACGGCTCGGTGGCGCTGGTGCGCATCGAGCAGCTGACGCCGTTCCCGGCCGAGGACGTGAAGGCGCAGCTGGCCAGGTACAAGGGCGCGTCGGTGACGTGGGCGCAGGAAGAGCCGGGGAACATGGGCGCGTGGTCGTCCATGCTGCAGGAGTTCCTGCGCGAGACGGGCAAGGCTCCCGCGTACGCAGGACGGCCGGCGCAGGCAAGCCCTGCGGTGGGCAGCCTGAAGCAGCACGGCAAGGAGCAGGCCAAGGTGGTGGCCGCGGCGCTCGGCGCTGCGGCGGCGCCGGCCGACGAGAAGTCCGCGGGCCGAAGCCGCGGCGAGAAGGCGCGCTGACGCGCCACGGAGAAGGCAATGGTTGACATCGTCGTACCCAGCCCAGGCGAATCGATCACCGAGGTCACCCTCGGGCAGTGGCACAAGCACGACGGCGAGTGGGTCGAGACCGACGAGGTGCTCGTCGACATCGAGAGCGACAAGGCCACCCTCGAGGTGCGTGCGCCCGCGGCGGGCGTGCTGCGCGTGAAGGTGAAGTCCGGCGCCGAGCAGAAGGTCGGCGCGGCGATCGCGGCGATCGACACGGCAGCGGCCAGGCCCGCGGGCGCCGGCGCGCCGGCGGCGACACCCGCGAAGGCCGCGCCGCGCGCGGAGCCGAAGCCGGCGGTGGCCGCCCCGGCACCGGCCGCGGAGGCATCGCCCGCCGAGGGCCGCAAGGCATCGTCGCTCGCGAGGAAGGTCGCCGCCGACAAGGGCGTCGACCTCGCGCGCGTTGAGGGCAGCGGCACGGCCGGGCGCATCGTCGTGGCGGATGTCGAGCGCGCCGCGAGCGCAGTGAGCAGCATCGCGAATCCCGTGAAGCCGGTCGCCCCCGCGCCGCCGGCCCTGCCGGTGGTGGCCGGCGCGACGCGCGGCGTGCGCCGCGAGCGCATGCCCAAGATCCGCCAGCGGATCGCCGAGCGCCTCGTCGATGCCCAGCACACCGCGGCGATGCTCACGACCTTCAACGAGTGCGACATGACCGAGGTCATGCGCCTCCGCGCCGAGCACAAGGAGAGCTTCGAGAAGCACCACGGCGTGGGCCTCGGGTTCATGAGCTTCTTCGTGAAGGCCGCGTGCAGCGCGCTGAAGCGCTTCCAGAAGGTGAACGCGTACATCGCCGGCGACGATGTCGAGTACCACGACTACGCCGACGTGTCGATCGCCGTCGGCACCGAGCGCGGCCTGGTGGTGCCGGTGCTGCGCAACGCCGAGGGGATGTCGTTCGCGCAGGTCGAGCTGGCGATCCGCAACTTCGCGGTCCGCGCCCGCGACGGCAAGCTGTCGGTCGACGAGATGACCGGCGGCACCTTCACCATCACCAACGGCGGCATCTACGGCAGCCTGATGTCGACGCCCATCCTCAATGCGCCGCAGAGCGCGATCCTGGGGATGCACGCCATCAAGAAGCGGCCCATCGAGGACCCGCGCAACCCGGGCCAGATCGCGCTGCGGCCGATGATGTACCTGGCGCTCAGCTACGACCACCGCATCATCGACGGTGCCGAGGCGGTGAGCTTCCTGGTGCACATCAAGGACTGCATCGAGAAGCCGGAACGGCTGCTGCTGGACTGACGGAAATCCGTTCCTGGTTCGTTTGGCACCAATTGATCTCTCTGGAGAAATCAGGAAGGTGATTCGGCTGCGCGCGTGATGCGCAGCGCGGCGCCCTGGACGCCTCCGCGAACGGCGGTGGCCTCAGTCGCTCGGACAAGTTGCACGCGATGGGCGCATCTGCGGCGAGGCGCGCGCGGCCGGGGCGTGCAACAACTCGCTTGATGAGGCCACCACCGTTCGCTGTCGGCTCGGGGTGCCGAACGAACCAGGAGCGGATTTCCTACTTCAGGCGCTTGAGCATGTCGGCCACGGCAGCCTCCAGCTGGGCGTCGCGGCCGGAGGTCTCGTCCTCGGGCGTCTGCGGGACGACGAGGTCGGGCATCGCGCCGTTCTTCTCCATGTCGGTGCCGTCGGGCAGGTACCAGCCGCGGAAGGGGGTGCGCACGGTGGTGCCGTCGATGAGCGTCGTGCCGCCCGTCGAGATGACGCCGCCGTAGGTCTGCTGGCCGACCAGCGTGCCGCGCTTCAGCGTCTTGAACGCATGCGAGATGATCTCGGCGTTCGAGAAGCTCTTCTCGTTGCACAGCATGTTGATGGGCAGCGAGTAGCGCTGGATGAAGAGCCGGTCCACCGGGTAGTGCCACTTTCGGCTCGGGTCCGCGCCGCGCGGGACGGTGTACGCGTGCGGCGTGACCATGATGGACGAGAGCAGGCGGTCGGCAGTGGATCCGCCGCCGTTGTTGCGCACGTCGATGATGAGGCCGTCCTTGCCATGCGCCTGGGCGTAGAGGTCGCGCTCGTAGACGTCGAGCGAGGCCTGGTCCATGGCGGCGATGTGGATGTAGCCGAGCCGGCCGCCGGAGAGGCGGTCGACGGTCTCGCGCGCCTCGCGGAGCGTGTCCTGGTACGTCAGCTCGCGGATCTCGCCGCCCGCGGACGGGACGAGGATGAGGTCGAGCTCCATGCGCGGCTGGCCGGCGGCCGGCGAGCGCATGACGCGCACAACCGTCTCGCGGCCTGCGGTGCCGCGGAACAGGCCCTCGATGGTGGACGTGGGCGTGACGGCCTCGCCGTTCACCGCGACGATGACGTCGCCTGCGGCGAGCGGCGTCTGGCCCTTGGTGGCCGGGCCGTCCGGCAGGATCTCCTCGACGCGGAACCCGCCGTCGGCGGGCACGGTGCGTGCGCCGAGGCGACCGGTGCCGAGGCGCATGCCCGCGGCATCGCCGCCCGGGCTGCGCACGCCGAGGTGGCTTGCGTTCAGCTCGCCGAGGAATCGGTTGGCGACGTAGTCGAACTCCTCGTCGGTGCGCGCGTTGGCCGCGAGCTTCGCCCACTTGGCGGAGAGCTTCGGCCAGTCGCAGCCGTTCATGGTGGGGTTGTAGAAGATGGTTCCCATCACGCGCGCCATCTCGCCGAACTTCTGCGCGCTCTGCGCGGCGAGGTCGATCTCCACCGTGTCGCTCAGCTCGACGGGCTTGGAGTCCCCGGCGGGGAGGTTGACGATGTTGGCCGCACCGCGGCCGACGACCACGAGCTTGTCGCCCATGGGCGTCATCTGCTGGATGCTGCCGCCTGCGCCGAGCTTCTTCGACTCGCCTCCCGACCAAGCCACGCTGCTGAGCCCGGCTGCCTCGCCTGAACCGCCCATGAAGTAGACGCGGTCACCGGCCGGCGAGAGCTCGAGCTGCATCTCGTCACCCGGCAACGAGGTCAGGCGGCGCAGGCGGAGGTAGGCATCGTCGAGATCGAGCTTCTGCGGCTTGTCTTCCTTCTTGGGCTCGTCCTTCTTGGGCTCGTCCTTCTTGGGCTCGTCGTTCTTGGTCTCTTCCTTCTTGGTCTCTTCCTTCTTGGGCTCGTCCTTCTTCGCGTCGTCCTTCTTGGCCTCTGGCTTCCTCGCGCGCTCGCCGGCCTTCTTCTTGGCGGCCTCGCCGGCGTCCTTGAAGTACTGGTCG
The DNA here is from genome assembly GCA_016873255.1 of Planctomycetota bacterium. Taxonomy (GTDB): domain Bacteria; phylum Planctomycetota; class Phycisphaerae; order Phycisphaerales; family SM1A02; genus UBA966. Next base: position 746 of record VGXR01000021.1, on the reverse strand, counting down.
AGCTCGAAGCGCTGCATGCCCTCGAGTTCCTTGTCGAGGAACACCAGGTAGATGTCCGCCTCGTTGTCGACGCGGGCGCTCGCGAACGCGAGCACCTTGTTGTCGGCGCTGAAGCGGGGGTTGGCATCGGGGTCCGGGTGGCGCGACACATTCACCGGCGCGACGCTGCCGTCCGACGGCACGATCCAGATGTCGCTGTTGAAGTCGTCGTCGTCCTGGCGGAAGGCGATGAACCTGCCGTCGGGGCTCCAGTGCCAGTCGATGTCGGTGTCGAAGCCGTTGCGCAGTTCCTTCTCCTCGCCGGTGGCAACGTCGCGGACGACGAGGGCCCGGTGGTCGCGGCGGTAAGCGACCTTCTTGCCGTCGGGCGACGGGCTCGGCACGCGCTCGCTGACGTCTAGCTGCGCGATGAAGGGCTTCACCTCGACCTTCACGGCATCGGCCCAGCGCGCCCCCTCGTCCTTCTTGTCCTCCTTCTTGTCCTCCTTCTTCTCGTCCTTCCTGGCATCCTCGGGCTTGGCGTCCTTGGCGGCGCCCTCCGGCGCGGCGGCCGGAGCCGGCGTGGCGGCCGGAGCCGGCGTGGCGGCCGGAGCCGCAGGGGCGGCCGGAGCCGCAGGGGCGGCCGGAGCCGCGGGGGCGGCCGGAGCCGCGGGGGCGGCCGGATCCGCAGGGGCGGCCGGATCCGCGGGGGCGGCCGGATCCGCGGGGGCGGCCGGATCCGCGGGGGCGGCCGGGACAGGGGCGGC
>VGXR01000020.1 GCA_016873255.1 Planctomycetota bacterium | reverse complement strand
AGCTGGACTTTCGTAGGCTGGGGGACGCTCGCGGTCGCAATCGACCAATTGTGGCGAGGGGTTCCGATCAGTAGCCTCGAGATCGACATTCGAAGCACGCTGCTCGTGGCAGCGCCAATCATCGCTCTGGTCATCGCGGTGGGTCTCGGCGTCGGAGGATTGATCAGAAAGTCCATTCGTTGGGCGCAGACGAAGGCGTGAAGCCTTCGACCGCAGCTGCATCAAGCGTCTCGGCGTGAGTGTCGGCTCGCGGTGGATGTCGAAGGCACAGAGAGACCCCGACTCATCACCCGAGACTTCCGCGGCCCGCGGCCTCCGCGCTGTCCGGATTTTGCCCGGAACGCCTCGGTTGCTTATGAGTTCGTGCATTTCGGCCTCGGGAACCGTGAACCAGAGACTTTTCGGTGCGCGGGGTCTCTCGATGCGCGGAGAGACACTCCCCGAGTACGCCCGCGGCGGTCGGCCAGGCACTCGGCCACGCCACCCCGCTGGCCCACCGCGAGAGACCTCCGCGCCCGCAACCCCTTGTCGCAAAACGGCGTACGAACGCCGCAAAACGCGAACGCCCCGGCCGTGTAGCCGGGGCGTTCACTCTTTACCAACGGGCGCGCCAGTTTCGCGCGCGCCTCTTGAAGTAGCGGGGACTGGATTTGAACCAGCGACCTCCGGGTTATGAGCCCGACGAGCTACCAGGCTGCTCTACCCCGCAATGCGAACTGCGAATGGTAGCGGAAACGCCGGCGCTGTCAAGCGGGGGAATCCCGCTCAATGCGCGGCATGCCGCTTCGGCCAAACGACGCTGGCCACCATGCTGCCGCCGATCATCGAGACGATGAAGGCAAGCGACCAGCCCATGGGGAAGTGGCCCTTCCAGGCCTCGGGGTACCAGCCCACGGGCATCGTCATCTTGATGCCCACGAACACCAGCACGATGCCGAGGCCGTACTTCAGCAGGTGGAACCTGTCGTGCGCCCCGGCCAGCAGGAAGTACAGGCTCCTTAGGCCAAGGATGGCGAACACGTTGCTCGTGAAGACGATGAACGGCTCGCGCGTCACCGCGAAGATCGCGGGCACGCTGTCGACCGCGAAGACCACGTCGCTCACCTCGATCATGCACAGCGCCACGAAGAGCGGCGTGCCGACCCAGCGCAGCGCCGTGGCGCCGCCGCCCGCGGCCGGGGCCTCGGCCTTCACGAAGAAGCGCTGGCCGTGCATCTCGTGCGTGAGCGGCACGAACCTGCGCAGCAGCCTCAGGACGGGGTTCTTCTCGGGATCTGCCTCGCGCTCGGGGGCGAAGATGATCTTCACGCCGGTGAAGATCAGGAACGCCCCGAAGACCACCACCACCCACGCGTACTGGATGAGCGCCGCGCCAAGCGCGATGAAGACGGCGCGGAAGGCCAGTGCCCCCAGGATGCCGTAGAAGAGCACGCGGTGCTGCAGGGCCGACGGGATCGCGAAGAACCCGAAGATCACCACGAACACGAACATGTTGTCCACGGACAGGCTCTGCTCCACCACGTAGCCCGTGAGGAACTGCAGCGCCACCTGGTTGGCCGCGTCGCGCGCGCCCAGGTAGCCGGCCGCCTGCACCGCGTCCATGCGCTCCGGGAGCCGGTGGTCGCAGTACAGCCACAGGCCGCCGCAGAACAGCACGGCGAGCACCATCCATGCGATGGTCCACCCGGTCGCCCCCTTCATGGAGACCGCGCGCGCCTTGCGATGGAACACGCCGAGGTCGAGCGCCAGCAGCACGAACACGAACGCCGTGAAGCCCGCGTAGAAGCCCCAGTACTCCGCGAAGGGGAAGAGGAGCGATTCCGCGAGGGTCAGGGTCATCAGGGGCCAGTGCGGTCAGAGGCCGCGCGAGGCGACGAACTTCATGATGTCCACGCAGCGCTGCGAGTAGCCGGCCTCGTTGTCGTACCAGCTGACCACCTTGAAGAAGCGGTCGTTGAGCTGGATGCCGGCCAGCGCGTCGAAGATCGAGCTGCGTGCGTCGCCCATGAAGTCGCTGGAGACGACCTCCTCGTCGGTGAAGCCCAGGACGTCCTTGAGCGGACCCGCTGCGGCGGCCTTCATGGCGTCGTTGATCGCCTGCAGGCTGGTCGCCTTGGCCGAGCGGAAGGTCAGGTCGACGCAGCTGACGTTGGCGGTGGGCACGCGGAAGCTCATGCCGGTGAGCCTGCCCTTCACCTCGGGCAGCACCAGCGCGCACGCCTTCGCGGCGCCGGTCGAGGCCGGGATGATGTTCATGTAGCCGTTGCGGCCACCGCGCCAGTCCTTCTTGCTGGGGCCGTCCTGCGTCGGCTGCGTGGCCGTGACCGCATGCACGGTGGTCATGAGGCCTTCCTCGATGCCGCAGTGCGCAAGCAGCACCTTGACCACGGGCGCGAGGCAGTTGGTGGTGCAGCTGGCGTTCGAGAGGACCAGGTCCTTCGCGGGGTCGTACTGCTCATGGTTCACCTTGTAGACGAAGGTGCGGACCTTGTCGTCGCTCTTGGTGGGGGCACTGATCACCACGCGCCTGGCGCCCGCGGCGAGGTGCTGGCCGGCCCCGTCGAAGTCCACGAACCGGCCGGTTGACTCGAGCACGATGTCGACGCCGAGGTCCTTCCACGGGATCTTCGCCGGCTCCTTCTCGGAGAGGCACCTCGTCCGGTGGCCGTTGCACTCGAACCCGTCGGCACCTGCGGTCACGCGGTGGCCGAAGCGCCCGTGCATCGAGTCGTGGTTCACCAGGTAGGCCAGGTTGTCGGCCGGCACGAGGTCGTTCACCGCTGCCACCTCGATGCCCTGCTGCACCGCGGCGCGGTACACGAGGCGGCCGATGCGTCCGAATCCGTTGATGCCGATGCGAAGTGCCATGGGCGTTCCAGTCCTCTGCGGGGCGGGCCCCGCCGGCACCCGGCGGGAAGGGGGCAAAGGATAGCCGGGATGCTCCTACCGGGCCCGCGGCTGCTTCCGCGCGGAGAGGGCCACCGCCACGTCGAGGAGCCACGGGAACGCGGTGATCGCACCGGCCGCGATGCGCGTCGGCAGGCTGGTCCAGATCTCCGTGCGCGGCTTGCCGATCGAGCGCGCGATGGCGCGCGCAACCTTCTCGGGGCGCTGCACGAAGAACTTGCTCATGTCGTGGATGGCGTACTGCTGCCGGGCGCCGGCGGGCAGCCCGTCGCGCACCACGTCGAAGAACTCGGTGGCGGTGGTGACCGGGTGCACGCTCGAGACCATGATGCCGTGGGGACGAAGCTCGTACGCCATGGCGCGGGCCACGTGCGCCTGCGCGGCCTTGCTCGCGCTGTAGGCGCCGAAGTCCGGCAGCGTGAACTTGGCCACGCACGAGGAGCACATGACCAGGTGGCCCGTGCGCCGCGCCGCAAGCAGGCGCCGGGCGGCCTCGTTGCACAGCTCCACCGAGGAGAAGAAGTTCGTCTCGAACATCGCGCGGAGCTCGCCGATCCCCATGGCGTGCATCGAGCGCTCCATGCCGTAGCCGGCGTTCGCGTACACGACGTCGAAGCGGCCGAAGGCGTGCTCGGCGGCGTCGAGGATGCGCGCCGCGCTCGACGGCTCCGCCACGTCGAGCTGCAGCAGCTCGGCGCGCACCGGACGACCAGCGGCATCGGAAGCGCGCGCGGCGACGTCGGCCAGGCGCCCGCGGCGGCGCGCGACGAGCAGCAGGTCGTGGCCCGAGCGGGCGAGTTCCACCGCGGTGGCGGCGCCGATCCCCGCGCTCGCGCCCGTGATCACCGCGACCGGGCGTGGGTGGCGGGGCGCGGCGGGCGCCGGGGCCGCGGGGCGGTCGGCGGCGTCTTGGCGGGAGGCATGCTCGGGAGCGGCCATTCTCGCCGGCAGACGATACCAATCCGTTGATTATCCTCCGCGCGATGAGCATCGCCGCCGGACTTACCGCCATGATCGCCGCTCTCGCCAGCGCCGGGGCGCACCGGCAGGCACCGGGTGCACCACCCCAGGCGAGTGCCGCCGAACCGACGCCCGCGCCCGCCGCCGACACCGCGCACTTCGGCGAGCGCGCGCCCGTGCTTCGCATCGGCGACGCGCTGCCAGTCATCGACCCCTCCGTGCGCCTGCGCGTCGGCATCGCGGACCTGCCGCCCTGGACCATCCCGCCGAGCGAGAAGGTGCCGTACTGGTCGGGGCTCGCGGCGCAGGCCTGGAAGGACGTGACCACGGAGCTCAAGCTCGACTACGAGGTGGTCCAGCTTTCTCTCGACGACGCCACCGACGCGCTCGCAAAGGGACAGGTCGACGTGTTGGTCACGGGGCTCGCGATCCATCCCGAGAACCTCGTGCGGTTCACGATGACGCCGCCCTTCGACCTGAGCGGCATCTCGATCGCCACCCGCATCCACAGCAATCTCTCGTTCCGCTCGGTGATCAACCGGGTGGCGAGCGTCGAGCTGGCGTCATGGCTTCTGATGCTCGTGGGATCCACCTTCGTGTTTGGCTGCCTCTTCTGGGCCGCCGAGCGAAGGCGAAACCCGCCGATCGAAGGACCCGCCGCGCGAGGTATCCGCGAGAGTTTCTGGTGGAGCGCGGTCACGCTGACCACGGTGGGCTACGGCGACCGGGTGCCGGTGACGCGCTCTGGCCGCATCGTCGCGATGGTCTGGATGGCCGTGGGGTTCGTGCTCATCACGGTGAGCGCGGGCGTCGTGACCTCCACGCTGACGGTGGCGAGCCTCCAGCCGGTGGTCACCGGGGCGACAGGCCTCGCGCGCGCGAAGATCGGGACGATGAAGGGCAGTACCGGCGAGGCCTACCTGCAGCGCACGGAGCTGAAGTCGCTTCGCTTCGAAAGCTTCGAGGAGGCCATGCGCGAGCTCGCCGCCGAACGCCTCGACGCGGTGGTCGGATCCACGACCACGCTCGTCTTCCTGGCCGAGCGATCCGGCGGCCGGCACGTGACGGTGCTGCCGCGGCCGCTCGTGCGGGACTTCGTCGGGATCGCCATGCGCTTCGGGCTCGACCCTGCACTGGAGAAGCGGATCGACCTCGCGGTGCTCAAGGCCGCGCAGTCGCCCGAGTACCGCGCGCTGCGCGCGACCATGATGGGACAGACAGACACCGTCGCGGGGGAGACCGGGGACAGCGACACGCGTCAGCTGATCTACACCGCCCCGGGCCGTACGATGCGGCCATGACCAACACGCACGCACGCAACGCCCCGCGCGGGATCGTCGGCATGGTGCACGTGGGCGCGCTGCCCGGCACGCCGCGCGCCCTGCTCGCCCCGCGCGAGCTGGTGGCGCAGGCCGTGCACGAGGCGCGCGTCCTGCGCGAGGCCGGCTTCGACGCCGTGATGATCGAGAACATGCATGACCGGCCGTACCTCGGCGGCGACATCGGGCCAGAGGTCACGGCGTGCATGTCGGCCGTGGCCGCGGGGGTGCGGGCGGCGGTGGCCGACGCGCCGGTGGGCGTGCAGGTGCTCGGCGGCGGTGCGCGCGAGGCCGTCGCGGTGGCGCACGCCGCGGGGCTCGACTTCGTGCGGGCGGAGAACTTCGTGTTCGCGCACGTGGCGGACGAGGGCCTGATGGCCGAGGCCGCCGCGGGGCCGCTGCTCCGCTTCCGTCGCTCGATCGGCGCGGAACGCGTGCTGGTGCTCGCCGACATCAAGAAGAAGCACGCGTCGCACGCGATCACCTCCGACGCCGACATCGCCGCGTTCGCGCGCGCGGCGGAGTTCTTCCTGGCGGACGGCGTCATCGTCACCGGCACCGAGACCGGCGCCGCGGTGGACGAGCGCGAGCTGGCCGCCGTGCGCGCCGCGACGCGCCTGCCCGTGCTCACCGGGAGCGGCGCGGACGCCTCCGGCGTGGCGCGGCTCCTCGCCGTGGCCGACGCGGTCATCGTGGGCAGCTGGATCAAGGAAGGCGGCCGCTGGGAGAACGCGGTGTGCCCGCGGCGCGCGGGCGAGTTCGCGCAGGCGGCGCGGGCGCGCGCGGCGGGCCAGGCGCCCGGGATGGACGCCGTGCGCGCCGTGATGGGCTCGCGCTGAGGGACGCATGCCCGACGCAGCGCTCGTGCACCTCGACGGCAGGCTCGTCCGCGGCGACGAGGCGCGCGTGAGCGCGTGGGACCGGGGCTTCCTGTTCGGCGACGGCGTGTACGAGTACGTCCGCTACTTCGCGGGGGTGGGCGTCGCGCTCGGCCTGCACGAGGCGCGGCTCGCGCGCAGCTTGGATCTCACCGGGATCCGCGGCTTCGACGCGCGGAGGCTCGGGAGCATTGCCCGCGAGCTGCTCGAGGCGAACGGCCTGCGCGACGCGGGCGTCTACCTGCAGGTGACGCGCGGCGCCGGCACCACGCGGTCGCACATGCCCGCGCCCGGGCCGGTCCCCACGGTGTTCGCATTCGCGACGCCGAGCGCGCCGCTCGAGGCGTTCACCGAGCCCGAGGAGATGCGCGCGATCGTGCGGCCCGACATGCGCTGGCACCGCTGCGAGATCAAGACCATCGCGCTCGCCGGGAACGTGCTCGCGCTCATCGAGGCGCAGGCCGCGGGCGCGGACGAGTGCATCCTGGTGCGCGGCGGGTTCGTGGGCGAGGGCGCGTACACGAACGCGGCGGTCGTGCACGGCGGCAGGCTGGTCACGCCGCCCGTCGACGACGGCGCCGCGCCGGTGCTGCACGGCACGATGCGCCACTGGGTGCTCGACGCCGCGCGCGAGGCCGGCGTCCCAGCCGAGGTGCGCCGCGTCCGCGAGGACGAGCTGCGCACGGCCGACGAGGTGCTCGTGCAGTCGAGCCGCCGCCTGGTCGCGGCGGTCACGCACCTCGACGGCGCGCCGGTCGGGGACGCGAAGGCCGGGCCCGCGTGCCGCGCGCTGTTCGCGGCGATGCGCAGGCGCGTGGCGCGCGAGGTGCGCGAGGCGCGCGCAGCCGGGTGAGCGGGCCGCGTCGCGAAGCCTTGCCGCCCCATCCTCCTATACTCGCACGGATGCCCTTCCTGCTTGCCATCAGCGTCGGCAATACGCGAACCGCGGTCGGCAGCTTCCATGGCGACGACCTGCATGTCACGCAGCACCTGCCCAACGACGACGTCGCGGCCATCGTGAAGGCCGCGGCCGCGCAGTGGGAGCATCGCGGCGACGACGAGGCCGAGGTGGTCATCGCCAGCGTCAACGATCCCGTGGCCACCGCGGTCGAGGCAAGGCTCGCCTCCGAGCTGCACACCGACATCTGGCGCCTCGGGCGCGACATCGAGGTGCCGATCGGCCGCTGCCTCGACGAGGGCGCGACGCCCGGCCAGGACCGCCTGCTGGTGGCGGCGGCGGCGTTCGGCATGTTCAAGCAGGCGGTGATCGTGGTGGACGCCGGCACCGCGGTGACCGTGGACTTCATCGACGGCGAGGGCGTGTTCCACGGCGGCGCCATCGCACCGGGCGCGCAGATGCAGCTCGACGCGCTGCACGGCCGGACCGCGCAGCTCCCGCAGCTGCGGTTCGCGCGCCCGTCCGACGACGAGGCCTTCGGCCGCAACACCGAGGCTGCAATGCAGCTCGGCGTGTTCGAGGGGATCCGCGGGCTCACCCAGGCGCTCGTCGAGCGCTATGCGTCGAGCTACCGCGCGTTCCCGCTGGTGATCGCCACGGGCGGAGATGCCGAGGCCATCTTCTCCGACAGCGAGCTGGTGACGCGCGTCGTGCCCGACCTGGTGCTGCGCGGCATCCTGCAGGCCGTGCGATCGGCTGCCGAGGCCGAGTGAGGCGCGTGCGAAGGCCGCTCTGGTGGTGGTCGACGGCGCCGTCGCCCGGGGCGATCGCGGTGGCAAACGTCTGCGGGTACCCCGAGGGCGTGGAGCGGTTCCTGCACGCGCTGTGCGGCGCTCCGGCCCCGCGCCGCGGCGAGGTCGCCTGGCGCCGGTTCGGCGCGGTCGACGACGGCGTGGTCGCCCGCGTGAGCGCGCGGCACGCGCTGGTGATGCCGCACGGCGGGCCGCGCATCCGCGCGTTGCTCGATGCGCGTGCCGACGAGCTGCGTGCGCACTCCCCGGTGGATGCCGAGCGGGATGCGCTTTCGTGGCCCGAGGCAGCGGACCCGGTGGAGCGGGCGATGCTCGCGACGCTCGCGCGCGCGGCAAGCCCGCTTGCCATCGACCTGCTTGCGGCGCAGCCGGCGCGATGGCGCGAGCATGGCGCGCCGGCAGGTGAGCCGGACGATCGCGACCGCCGGCTGCGGCGGCTCATCGACCCGGCGCGCGTCTGCGTGACCGGCCCGGCCAATGCGGGAAAGTCGACGCTCCTCAACGCGCTTGCCGGACGCGAGGTGGCCATCGCGCATGCGCAGCCGGGCACGACGCGCGACGCGGTGTGCGCGCGCCTCGACCTTGCGGGCGTGGTGGTCGACTGGTTCGACACGCCGGGCGTGCGGCCAGGAATGGATGCCGTGGAAGCGGCCGCCGCGCGGCTCGCCGAGCGCGCGCTCGCGCACGCGGACCTCGTCATCGAGCTGACGGCGCCGGGGCTCGGGTGGCACTCGCTGGACGCGGCGCCCGGCGCGATGCGCCTGCGCGTCCTGAACCAGTGCGACCGCGCCGATGCCGCGGCGTGCCCCGAGCGCGCGGACGCCGCCCTTGCCGTCAGCGCGCTCCGCGGCGCGGGGATCGAGCCGCTCGTGGCGCTCGTGCGCAACGCGCTGGTGACGCCCGGGGACCTCGCCGACCCGCGCCCGTGGCGCTTCGCGTAGGATTTCGCCCCCATGAACACCGCAGGATTGATGCAGGGCAAGCGCGGGCTGGTCGTCGGCATCGCCAACGACCGCAGCTACGCCACGTACATCACGCAGAGCCTCCTGAAGGCGGGCGCGCAGTGCATGTTCACGCACCTGCCGGGCGAGAAGATGGAGCGGCGCTGCCGCAACGCGCTCGACGAGCTGGGCGTGAAGGACCCGTGGCTCATGCCCATGGATGCGGGCAGCGACGCCGATCTCGATGCGGTTTTCGCGAAGCTGCAGGCCGACTTCGGGACCATCGACTTCGTGGTGCACTCGATCGCGTTCGCCGACAAGAGCTGGCTCGAGAAGGGCAAGTACTGCGCCACGCCGCGTGCCGTGTTCACGCAGGCGATGGACATCAGCGCGTTCACCTACCAGGCCATGGCCGTGCGCGCCGCCCCGCTCATGCCGAACGGCGGATCGATGATCGCGCTCAGCTACTACGGTGCCGAGAAGGCCGTGCCCGGCTACAACGTGATGGGCGTCGCGAAGGCCGCGCTCGAGGCCACCAACCGCTACATCGCCATGGAGCTCGGCCAGAGGCAGATCCGCGCCAACGTCATCAGCGGCGGCCCGCTCAAGACCCTCAGCGCGATGGCCGTGGGCGGCTTCGGCGATATCCTCGGCTGGGTCGAGCAGAAGGCGCCGCTGCGCCGCAACATCACCGGCGAGGAGGTGGGCGACACCGCCCTCTTCCTCTTGAGCGACCTCTCCAAGGGCGTCACCGGCCAGTGCGTCTACGTGGACGCGGGGTACTCGATCATCGGGCTGTAAACTCGACCCGTTCCTCCCGGACCCTTTTCCCGCCGCTAAAATGGCCCGGGAGGAACGGGAGCAGTTTCCGCACGCGTAGCTCAACGGATAGAGCATCGGTCTTCGGAACCGAGGGTTGAAGGTTCGAATCCTTCCGCGTGCGCTTGTCCGCCCACCGGTGCGCGGCGGCCGTTCACGCCGCCATGCCCGGTCAGGGCTGCGCGCCCGGGCCGTAGCCCGCGCCCATGCGCTCCATCGACATCGGGCTTCCGTTGACCCACGGGTCGAAGTCCGGCGGGGCCGACGGCATCGACGGCCGCTGCACCGCCGGCTGCGGCGGGGGCGCGACAGCGTCCATCGCGGGCACCTGCGCGTCGTCTGGGATCCAGTCGTTGTCCACGTCGAGCGCCAGGCCCGAGCGGATCTCGCAGATGTCGATCAGCCCGTTCGCGTTCATGTCCTGCGCGAAGCCGCCGGCGATCTCGTAGCCGTCGGGCAGGCCGTTGGAGTTGCAGTCGGGGTCGCACGCATCCGGCACGCCGTTGCCGTCGCGGTCGGCCACCCAGCCGAGCTCCAGCTCCTCCGTGTCGGACACGCCGTTCTGGTTGCAGTCGCCGAAGCACGATGCGTCGAACACGTTGCCGTCGCCGAACGCGAAGTCGCCGCCGAGCGCCACCGCCTCGATGCCGCAGAGGTGGCTCGAGGCGATGCGCACGCCTGCCCCCCGGCTGTAGAGGCTGCGCGCCTCGTCGCTGAGGTTGCCGGTGAACGAGCACTTCGAGATGTCCGCCACGCCGCCGGCGAGGTAGACCGCGCCGCCCGCGTTGATGGCGCGGTTTCGCGCGAACTCGCTGCCGTGCAGCTCCACCACTGCGTCGCTCCCGAACACCGCCCCGCCCCACGCACCGCTATGGGTCGAGTTTTCCTCGAGCGTGCATGCGAGCAGCTCGACGCGCCCGCCCTTGCTTGCCACCGCGCCGCCGAACGCGGTCGAGACGTTGTGCCGGAAGGTGCAGCCCACGAACTGGACGCGCCCGCCCTCGTTGCGGAAGCCGCCGCCTGATCCGGGCGACCGGTTCCCCTCGAACGTGCAGGCATCGAACTCGCCCGAGCCGCCGCGCACCAGCGCGCCGCAGCCCTGGTTGCCGGCGATGCGCAGGTCACGCGCATCGAAGCGGACGCCCTCGAGCACGAGCCCCGCGCCCTCCGCGCCGCGGCCGCCCACCACCGACATGCCGCGCACCACCACCATGCTCTCGCCGCTGCCCCGGAACGAGAGCACCGGACGCACGCCGAAGCCGCGGAGCACGGTCGCGTCGGGCCCCTGGCCCTCGATGACGATCGACTTGCCGTCGCACGCCACCGGGCCCACGAACGTTCCCAGAGACACGCGGATCACCGCGCCATCGGGGGCGAAGTCGACCGCCGCCTGCAGCGACCGGGCCTCCTCCGGCACCTCGATCACCCCATCCTCGAGGCAATCGAACGCAACCTCGGGGCGGGTGAACTCTGCCTTCGCGCCGCGCGTAAAGAAGCCGCCGCGCAGGGACACGAACGCCGCGACGGCGATGGCCGCCGTGCCGATGCCCGCGCCGGTGAAGGCGCCGAGCCCGATCCTGCCGCTGGAACTTCGCTGGTTGGGTCGGTTCATCCTTGGCTCCCTGCACGCCGTGACAGCGCGCAGCCTGAAGGTCGGATTCGCCATGGGGGGCGCAAGAGCGAACGTCCGCGGAATGGCGCGGAAACCCGCAATTGAGCCCGGGGGAGCGCCGTTGCGCCCGAAAATGCGCGCCGGCGCGGCCCCATTACCGCCCCCCTACACTCGGACCATGGACGCCGTCCGGCTGGCTGCCCGGCTGCTTCTTGGGTCGCTCCTGGCGACCGGCATCGCCGCCCTCGCCGCGTGCGGCTCCGGGGCCGAGCAGCGCTACGACGCCCTTCCCGGCCCCGTCCGCACCGTGGACCTCGCGATGGCCGCCGGCGAGGACCAGCGCCCCCTCTCCGAGGACGAGTGGGCCTCGCTCGAGGCGATGCACGACCGCTACCTCACGGAGTTCGACCGCCTCCGGGAGGAGACGCTCGTCCCGCTGTCGCGCGAGGTGCGCGCCGTGCCCGCGGACCAGCTGGCGCAGGACGCGAACGCCATGTCGCGGCTCGCGCGCCGGCATGCAGCCGCCATGTCGCGAATCCAGGCGCTCGACGATCGGCTGGTGGCGGACATCGTGACCGAGTTCGCGGACAGGGCTGCGTTCGCGGAGCGCGTGGGGACGAGGCGCTCCGTCGCGCGCAACGCGCTGGTCATCCGCGGCGCTCGCGACGACTCCGGGCGCGCGCCCGACATCCTCGACCTCGACCAGCTCGTGCACCGCATGGAACTCACCGCCGAGGGACGCACGGCCGCGGAACCGGCACTTGCCGCGTACCGCAACGATCTGTCGCGGGCGGTGAGGCGGGTGGCCGAGGAATCGGTGGAGTTCCCCGCCGCGGCGCTCGCCGCCCGGACCGCCGCCGGTCTGACGGAGCAGCAGATGCAGGAACTCGAGCAGCGCTCGGGCACCTCGCCGGAAGGACGCGCCGCCGTGGACGCCGCCAAGCAGGAACTTGCCGCGGTGCTCCGCAGGGCCGGCGCGCCGCGGGCGCGCGCCTACCTCGCGCTCGACGACGTGAACCGCCGCGGGCTGGATGCACTGTGCGAAGCGCTCCCGCCGCAGGCCGCGGAGGTGCTGCGCGCGATGGACGAGCGCGCGCGGTCATCCTTGGACCCGTGGATGGAGCACCGGCGACTGTGGGCCGCGGCGGTGCTCGCGCACCCGGAGGTGCGTGAAGGCCGCGCGCCGCGCAGTGCCGAGGCCGCCGCGCTCCTGCGCAGGGCGATCGCGGAGGTTTCGGAGGAACGCCACCGCGAGTTCCGCCTGCGGATGGAGGACGCGGCGGTCGAGTCACCGCCGGCCACGCCGCGACCCGACATTCGCGAGGTCCTCAAGCGCGGATATGGACGGATCGACCCGGCGGCGAAGGCGCTCGCGGCCGCGGCCGAGGCCGAGCTGGGACAGTCGTTCGCCTCCATCCTTGCGAACGCACCCTCGACATCGCCACAAGCCCTGGTCACCCAGCTCGCGCCGTTGCTCGGGCCACGCACCGCGGAGCGACTGGTCGGCGCCACCGCATCCTCGGCGCTCCGGTCCGAGGAGCAGCCCGACGAGCCCTGGCAGCAGGACCTCTCCATCGCCGAGCAGCTCCTGCTCGCCCCCGGCATGGACCACGACGCGTACCGGCGCGCGGCGCGCGGCCTCGGCGCACGCGATGACGACCCGCTCGTGGAGCAGATCTGGGAGCGCCACCGTGCGCGCATGTCGGCGCTGGAGGCGCAGCAGCGCGAGCAGATGCGCCTCCTCGAGGAGCGCGGCATCAAGCTCGCGCAGGACAAGGGCGACCCGGCCGAGCTCGAGCGCACCATCGCGCAGTACCTCTCCGCGCTGATCGCCGCCGACGGTCAGCGGCGCGAGGCGGACGACGTCACGTTCCAGGAGGTCGCCATCGCCATCGACCTCCCGCAGGGCGACCCTCGGTTCGTGCTTGCGCGGACGGTTTCGGCGGCGAGGCGCGCATCGCTTCCGTGGAGGCGGTTCCGCCAGCAATGGCTCGTGGGGCCGCTGTGGGAATCGGACGCCGACCCGGTTTCCGCGGCGCTCGGTGTCGACGGCGAGGTCCGGCGCACGGCGGCCCTGGTGGCGGTGGCCGGGTACGCCGAACGGCTCCGCGCCACCGCCGACGACGCGCGCCAGGCTGGCCTGGAGGCGCTCCGCGACCTGCTTCTCGCCGGCCTGCGCGCGCAGCGCGAGGGACGCGAGGGTGCCGGTCCGGAGGAACTCAAGGACGATGCCGAGGTCCGCCGCGCGATCCAGCGCGTGCGCTCGGCCGCGCTGGAGCGCCGGGCCGCGCAACGGTCCGCCATCGATGCGGTCGCGACGGTGGACCCGGAACTCGGACGCCGCTTCATGCAGGACTGGCTCCGGGCCACGTGCCCGGAGTTCCTCGCCGACGGCGCCTCGTGGCGCGCGGCATCCGACCTTGCGGCCGCCGGCGCACCGCAGGGCGCGGGCGACGCCGCGGCCGCCGTCATCGGGGGCGCCATCGAGCGCTGGCAGCTCGTGAACGACGACATGGTCCGCGCCGCGCACGAGTGGCTCGACGGCAACCGCGCGCAGCCGCCTGCGGCCACGCCTTCGGAGCTGCGGTCGAGCGCGCAGCTGGATCCCCGGCTTGCCGCGCTGCGCACGCTGCGCGACGAGAACGCATGGCGTCTCATGCGGCTGCGGGCCACCGTCTCCGGCGATTCGCCGGACGCGCTCATGCCCGGCGACTCAACGGGCTCCGTGCTTCCCCGACCCACCCGGTGGACGGCGGACTGATGCCCCGTCGGCGCGCCGGCCGTGCGCACCCGCGCCCTGCACCACGTCATCCACCTTCTTGAAGATCATGAGGTAGTTGAAGCCGCGCAGGAAGAAGTTCTCCTCCACGGCGGTCTTGCGCCAGTTGCCCTTCTCGAGCTTCTGGTTCTGCCGGACAACGCACACCATGTCGACCGGCACCAATAGCCTGCGCATGATGGCGAACAGGTCGAAGCCGATCGGCATGAAGCTGCCCGCGCCGCTGCCCGAGGGAGCGCCCTTCTTCTTGCGCCAGCTGTCGCTCGCGTAGAGCGCCATGTAGCGACGGTTCTTGAGGACGCGGTGCGCCTCGGCGATGACCTTGCCCATCGCGTCGTAGTACGCGCGGCCGCCGTCGTCGCTGCCCGCGTCGAGCCTGCCGATGCAGTCTGGCGAGTCGGAGTAGTCGATGTGCGTCGAGTACGGCGGGTCCATGAACACGAAGTCGACGCTCTGGTCCTCGAGCGGCAGCCTGCGCGCATCGGCCTGCTGGATGTCCGGCCGGCGCGGCACCAGGTCGAACCCCTTCACCGGCCGACCGAGGCTGCGGCACACGTCGATGGTGGTGCCGCTCCCGCAGAATGGGTCGATCACGCGATCGGTCTCGCGCGTATAGCGCATCAGGAGCTGCCAGATCACCCAAGAGGGCGTCGCGCCGGCGTAGTTTTTATCGCCCTGCATCGAGTGCCGGCGGCCGTGCTCGTCGACCCAGTCGTAGTGCTGGCTCGGGTACTCCCAGAGGGTGGTCGGGAAGACGCGGAGCGGCGGGCGTTCCGGGCGAGGCATCCAGACGAGTCTAGGTGCTGACTCACGGGGCTATACTGTTCGCTGTGCATCGACTCCTGCACGCCACCCTCGTCCTCTGCGCGGCGGCGCTCATTGCGCCGGGCAGCGGTGGGCTGCGATCGCTGCACCTGAGCCACGACGCGGCCCACGCGCCTGGCTTGCACGCGTCCGACGCTCGATGCGGCCATGGACATGAGGGCCATGGACATGAGGGCCATGGACATGAGGGCCATGGACATGAGGGCCATGGACATGAGGGCCATGGAAACGAGGGCCACGCGCACCATCCCGGCGCGGGCGATCACGACTGCCATGGCGAGGGGCACGATGGCGAGGCGCCGCACGATTCCCCCGGCGCGGACGATGCCCGCGCCCCGCACGATGAACTGGCCTGTGCCACCTGCGAGCTGCTGCTCTCGCTTGCCGGCACGGCCCCCGCCGGGATCGAGGTCCCGGCTTTCCACGCACTCGTCGCCGCGTGCGGTGACGACGCTCCCGCGCGACTGCCAGCGCCCCTGCCGCTTCGCGCGCTGGCTGCGCGTCCGCCGCCAGCCTGCTGACATGAACCGATCGTGACGCTGCGGGCCCAGGCTCGCGGCGAGGTGGATCCGTCCACCCCTTTCGCACGCATCTCGCGGCCACGCCCTGCGTGGGCCGCAAGTCAGCATCCATCATGAAGACAACCTGCACCCGCGGTGGCTTGCGCCCCGGATTCACGCTCATCGAGCTCCTCGTGACGCTCGGCATCGTGGCCCTCCTCGTGGGGCTCCTGCTGCCCGCGCTCGGCCGCACCCGGCGCACCGCCCTAGCCACGGCCGACCTGGCCAACCTGCGCGGCCTGGCCATGGCGCACGCGTCGTACATGACATCCAACGAAGAGCGATTCGTGGATGTCGGGCTCCCGCACGGCACCATCGCCAACCCGGAGGCCTCCTTCGTCGCACGGCTGCGCCCGTACGTCGGGCAGTCGCCCGTTGCCTACCGCAGCCCGCTCGACCAGAGCCCCCACTGGTCGCCGGAGGCCGGCGGCGAGGGCATGCCGGTGATCGACGGACCCGTTCCGACCTGGCGCCAGACCAGCTACGGCATGAACAACTTCCTGTCCCGCAACTACTCGCCCACGGCTGCGCTCCTCGGCCCCGGCGAAGGCGTGGACCGGATGCAGCAGGTGGCGCGCCCCGAGCGCACCGCGTGCTTCCTGCTGATGACCGAGACCGGCAGCTACGCATCGGCGGACCACCCGCATGTGGAGGAGTGGGCCGGCGTTGCCGCACCGTGGTCGGTCGCCGCATCGCAGGTGCAGGTCAACGCAGTGGACCGCGCTGCGCCTCAGCAGGGCAGCCAGTCCAACTGGTCGTTCCTCGACGGACGCGTGGCGACCTCGGCGTTCGAGGACGTGTATCGATCCATGCAGGACAACCGCTTTGACCCGGACATCGTCCCGGGAGGTGACCAGTGAGCACGCTTCGATCCATCTGCGCGGCGATGACCCTCGCCATGGCGTCCGCCGCCTCCGCACTGCACATCGGTGATGTCGGGCTGCGCATCACCTCGGGCACCATCGAGACCACCGAGATCACGGCCAGCGGCTACGGGGCGCCACGGCGCGTGTTCGCGGGGGCCTTCGGCGACACCGGCGTGGCATGGTTCACCGCGAACCCCGGATATGACGCCGCGCAGGGGACGTTTGCCTCGGGCACGCGAGTGGGCGTGCGCTTCGCGAACGCGGTGCTTGCGTGGAACGGAAGCGCGTTCGTGCCGACATCGCCATCCGGTGCGCTTGCAGGCGAGCGGCTGCGGCTCTCGTTCCTCACGGCAAGCGCGACCAGCGCCGCGGGCCCGGCCGCAGGCATCGACCTTGCCGTGCAGGCCGATGGCGGATGGCACCGCCACTTCAACATGACGCTCCTTCCGGCTCCGGGCGCCGCCGCCCCTGACGTCGGCGTGTACCTCGTGGCGCTGGAG
The DNA here is from genome assembly GCA_016873255.1 of Planctomycetota bacterium. GTDB lineage: Bacteria > Planctomycetota > Phycisphaerae > Phycisphaerales > SM1A02 > UBA966. Next base: position 24,097 of record VGXR01000020.1, on the reverse strand, counting down.
GCGTACTCGACCGCCGCGGGAGTCTCGGCAAGTGCCCGCTACTGGCTGGTGCTCAACGGCGGCGACACGCCCGAGCGATGGGCCGATGCCGTGGCTGCCGCGGAGGCCATGGCCAACCCGCCCACCTGCCCTGCCGACCTCGACGGCGACGGAACGGTGGGCGGCGCCGACCTCGGGCTGCTGCTGGGGGCATGGGGCACGGCCGGCCCAGGCGACCTCGACGGCAGCGGCACCGTCACCGGGTCCGACCTCGGGCTGCTCCTCGGCCGCTGGGGGGCCTGCCCATGAATGCTCGTCAATCGACCACCGTGGCACGGCCCGTCGGGGCGGTACGCCTGCGCCGGTGCGCCTCACTCCTCGTCCCTCACTCTCGTGCCCTCGTAGGGTTTCCCACTTCACTTTTCCTTTCATCCTGTCTGGAGTTCTCATGAGACACTCACCTTTGTACGCGTCGATCCTCGCCATCACCATGCTCTCGATCGCCCTGCCCGCGGCAGCTGACGAAAAGGAGGTACACCTCGATCTCTGGGTGACCGCCATCGACGGCGTCACCGTCACCGGCGGCTGGGACCACGACACGGGCAACGTGGTCAACCCGTTTCAGCGCGTGTTCGATGCCGAACTCGGCCTCGATGCGACGTTTCCCTTCTCGGGCGACGAGCCGGGCATCGGCTCCAACCTCGTCGGCAGCAGCATCACCATGAACCTGCTGCAGGGGCTCGGCGCGTGGAACGGCAGCGGATTCTCGGCAAGCACCTACGCGCTGCTCGCCAGCTACGGCGGGCAGGACGCATCTTCGGCCACGGGCGGCTCATTTTCGTTCCTGGTGACCCAGGGGCTCGACCTGCACCCCGAGTACACGCTGTCCGCGCAGTCGGGGGATCCTGACAACGGCATCTACCTTGCGGCATTCACCGTGGCCGCGGGAAGCAACGCTGTGAGCGACACCTTCTGGGTGGTGTTCAACCTCGGGATGGCAGAGGCCGATCACGAAGCCGCTGTGGAGTGGGCGGAGGCGAACCTGGTGCCGGCACCGGGAATTCTCGCGGCGGCGGCGATCGCGGGCCTCACCTCGGCGCGTTCCAGAACACGGCGTCGATGACGGCCGGTGGTTCCTTCAGGGTTCCCAGCTCCTTGAGCTGGCCTGCGAGGGTCACCCACCGATCACGCTCCATCCAGCCGACCTCGTCTCCCGTCCGCGGGGCGACGAGGTCGTGCTGCTTCCTGGCCGCGAGGTCCATCGCCTCGAGGCTCATGGCGGGGTTGAGCTTGTGGATGGACGGGTTGTACTTGCCCGGCTCCTTCAGATAGCTCGCCCAGCCCTTGCGCAGCGCGCGCACGAACGCGGCGCACGCGGCGCGGTCCTTCGCGAGGAACGCCTCGCTCGTCGCGATGCTCACGGTGTAGGGGTCGTAGCCGCCCTCCGCCAGCGAGAACACGCGCACCGGCACCTTGCGCAGCTCAAGCTGCACGGGTTCCGCGGTGATGAAGCACTGCTGCGCCTGCACGGTGCCGCGCTCGAACGCGGCCAATCCGGCGCCCGTGGGCACGAGCTTCACCTTGCCGCCCGGGAAGCGCTTGTTCAGGTAGCGGACGAACGGAAGGCCCGCCTCCATGGCCACGGTGGCATCGCTCTTCCAGAGCGACTCGAGGCTGCGGTGCGGGCTGGCCTCCGGCACCATCACGCCCATCGGGCTGGTATGGAACACCGTGAACAGCGCCACGAGCGACCCACCGCGCTCGCGAAGCGTCAGCACCTGGTCGCCGCTCACCACGCCGAACTCCACCTGCCCGCTCGCGGTCATCTGCGGGACCGGCGTCCCGGCCGCGCCCGAGATCACCTCGACGTCGAGGCCCTCGGCAGCGAACAGGCCGTCCTGCCTCGCTGCGTAGATGCCGCCGAACTCCGGTTCCGGCACCCAGTTGAGCTGCAGGCGCACCTTGCGAAGGGCAGGCTTCGCGTCCTGCGCGCCGGCCGGGATCGCAAGCGCAAGCGCACCGCAGAGGGTGGCAGCCAGGACGCATGCCGCACGCCGGGGGATCGAGGTGACCATGCGCGGAGCCTAGCGGGAACGCTCGCCGCATCGAACGGCGCCCCGAGCGCGGCCCGAGTCAGCCCGCGGAGGCGTGCCACCGGCGCAGGAGCGCCCAGCCGAGCAGGCTGACCAGCCCGAACAGCGCGAATCCGGCCGCCGCCGCAAGTGCCACCGACGCGAACACCAGGTCCGTGCGGTTCTCGCGCATCGCCGACAGGATGATGATGCCGATGGGGGAAGCGTCGCCGGCAAACGCCCCCACGAACTCGCCCACGATGGCCCCGATCACCGAGAGCCCCGCGGCGATGCGCAGGCCCGTGACGATGGACGGCAACGCCCATGGCAGCTCGAGCTTCCACCAGCGCTGCAGCCGCGACGCGCGGCACACGCCGAAGAGCTCGGCAAGCCCTGGGTCGGTCGACCGCATGCCGTCGAGAGTCGCCGCGAGCACCGGGAACACCGAGACGATGGCCGCGCTGGCGACCGACGTGCGCGGGCCGTAGCCGCACCAGATGACGAGGATCGGCGCGATGGCCACGAGCGGCACCATCTGCAGCAGCGTGGCCAGCGGGTAGAGACCGCGCATGAGGAACCGGCTTGCGGCAAGCACGCTGCCCGCGAGCACCCCGGCCGCCGCGGCGATCGCGAAGCCGGCGGCCGCGCTGCCCGCGGTGCGGAGCGCGGCAGGGACAAGCTCGGCGCGCTGCTCCAAGAAGGCGCGTGCCACGGCAAGCGGCGCCGGCACGAGGTACTCGCTCGGCTGCATGAGCCGCACGGCGATGTCCCAGGCTGCGACGAGCGCGATGACCACGATGGCCGGCGGGAGCGCGGCACGGAGGAGGCGCGCGATCATGCCGCCCCCTTCTCGCGCACCATCGACTGCGCGAGCATCTGCAGCAGCGATGCCGTGGAGGCGGCGAACTCAGGCGTGGCGCGCAGGGCGGGCGTGCGCGATGCGAAGCCCGGCTTGATGCAACCCACCACCCGACCGGGCGCGGGCGCCATCACCACGACCTGGCGGCCGAGGTACGCCGCCTCGACGATCGAGTGCGTCACCACCACCACCGTCATGCCGAACTCGCCCCAGAGCGCAAGCAGCAGGTCATCGAGCGCCTGGCGCGTGATCTCGTCGAGCGCGCCGAACGGCTCGTCGAGGAGCAGGAGCTCCGGCTCGGTCACGAGGGCCCGCGCGATGCTCGCGCGCATGCGCATGCCGCCCGAGAGCTGCCCCGGGAGCTTTCGCCCCGCGCCCGCAAGCTGCACGCGATCCAGGATGCGCTCGGCCCGCGCGCGCCGCTCGCCGCGCGGCACGCCCGCGAGCTCGAGCGGAAGCGCCACGTTCGAGACGACGCTGCGCCACGGCAGCAGGCGCGGTTCCTGGAAGGCGAACGCCGCGCGCGGGCGCGCGCCGCCCGCGAATCGCACGGCACCGGAGGTGGGTGCGTCCAGGCCGCCCATCATCCGCAGCAGCGTGGTCTTGCCGCACCCGGAGGGGCCGACGAGCGCCGTGATGGCGCCGGCGGGCACCATGAGCGATGCGCCCGCGAGCGCACGCGTCCCGTCCGCGAACGTGCGCCCCACGTCCGTCACCTCGATGAGCGGCGGTGCGGGGGCGGCCACCGGGCGTCAGGCCGCCTTCACGCGCACGCGCGCCCCGGGAACCGCGTCCTGGACTGCCCGCGCGAGCGCATCGGAGTCGAACTCGCCGCCGGTGCGCGCGTGCACCTCGAGGGTGCGTTCCACCAGGTTCGGCGACTCGTGCAGCATGGCGAATCCGCGTTCCTGCAGGATGGACGTCACCGCCGCCTGCACCTGCGCGAGGTCGGTGTTCTTGCGCACCTTGATGCGCACCTGCACGACGGCGATGCTGCTCATCCACCACATGATCAGGAAGACAACCGCAAGCGAGAGCGCCACGAGCGAGTACTCGCTCATGCCGCACGCGAGCCCGAGCACCGTCGCCACGATGGCCACGCCCGTCTGGCCGGCATCGTCGAAGAGCGTGCGGAAGCGGACGAGCCCGCCGATGCCGAAGAGCACCAGCGCGATCTCCGCGCCGAGGAGGAACTGCTCGCTCGCCTGCACCAGCTCCGCCGCGATGCAGCCGATGAGCGCGCAGACCACGGTGGCACGCCGCTGCTCCGCGCGGGACACGGGGTCGAAGCGCGCGCCGCGGCGCGGCGTGGAAGTGAGCGCCAGCGCCACCAGCACGGAGCAGCCCAGCCCCAGCACCAGGTCGGCCACGTAGGGCGCGTGCCGGAACAGGCCGAGCGAATTGGTGATGATGCGCCAGTCATCCGGGCCGGGCGGGATCTTCCCGTGCTGGGAGTGGCTGCCGCCCGTGAGCGCGTCGAGTTCCTTCTCGGCGTCATGCTTGCCGCTGCCCATGGCCGAAGCGGAGATCTCGCGGCGGCGCGGCCCGAGCTCGAGGCCCGCGTCGGCGGCCGTGTCCACCGCCGCGTCGCGCACCGCGGCGGCGCGCGAACCCTCGTGCGGCGAGGCGCATGCCGACGCCCAGAGCAGCGAGGCCACCGCGAGCGCCAGGGCCGCGATGCCTCCCGTCGCCCGGATGGTTCGAGTTGCGCGCGCGTGGATCGTCCTGTCCTGCATGCGTACCTCCATGTACGAGCGTGCATCGTCCCCGTTTCCCGGTAGGCTTGCAACCGAAAATGCGTCGGGAAACTCCGATCGGCGTCGCTGCGGCCGCCGTCGCCCTGCTGGCGATGCTGGCCATCCCGTTCGTGTTTCCCATGATGCAGCAGGCTCGGGACCTGAGCCAGGCCGCCGAGGCGCAGGGGATGGCGCAGGCGGAACGGGCAGGCGAGCGATCGGATGGCGTGGAAGTGGCCCCGGGCGACCGGGCGCACGCGCACGCGCTGCCGATCAGCGCACCGCACTGGTACGTCACCGTGCACGGCGACGAGGGCGCGCTGGCGCAGGTGTTTGCGCTCGACGGAAGCGGAAAGGTGCTCGGCCCGGTGCTCGGCCCCCTCCCCGCGTCCGAGCCGCCGCTCGCCGAGCTTCGCAGCATGGCGGTGCTCGGCAACGGCGACCTTGCGGTGGTGAGCGCCAAGCACGATGCCACGCGGGTCCTCGCGTTCGGGCGCCCGGACGCCGCAACGGGCGTGCGGCCCTTTCGCGCCACGTGGGTCGCGGGCGGGCCGTCCAATCCAGCCATGGTCCATGCCTATCAGGTGGCGGTTGGGCCAAGCGGCGCGCTGTATGCGTCGAACCAGGACACGAACACCATCACCCGGTACAACGGCCTGGGAACCAAGGACGCGGGGAAGCCCATGCCGGTGGCGTCGGGCCTTGCGGCGTTCGGCACGCTCGCCCCGGGCACCGTGGTGCCGAACGACCAGCAGTCGCCCGAGGGGCTCGGCCTGGTGCGCGGGTTCGCGTTCGGGCCGGACGGGCTGCTCTACGTCTGCGATCGCGGCCGCTCGCGCGTGGCCGCGCACGACCCGGACACGGGCCGGCTGGTACGCGTGGCGATGGACGCGCGTGAGGGCCTCGAGCACCCCATCCAGGTGATGTTCACGCCGGACGGCGCGCGCATGCTGGTCACGGACAACAAGGCCAACTGCGTGTGGAGCCAGCAGCTCGGCACGGGCGAGACGCGCCAACTCGTCGCGCCGGGCGACGGCGGCCTCAACGCGCCGAGCTCGATCGCCCTTCGGGACCAGGTCCTCTACGTCGGCAGCCGGCTCGGCAAGCAGATCCTGAAGTTCGACTCCAAGTCCGGGCGATCGCTCGGGGTGTTTGCCGAGCTCCCGTCGAACCCCGAGTTCCTCGTGCCGGTCGAGCAGCAGTAAGTCCGATCCTGGTTCGGTTGGCACCAATTGCTTTCTTCGGAGAAATCTGGGAGCGGGTGGCGGTTGGCTGACGGGTTGCGGTGGTTCCGACGGCGGCCGCGCCCCTTCGTTGCGCCGGGAGATCCCCTGCTCACTGCGGGGCGCGCGCCGAATGACGGAAGGCGCCCCCGGTTCGGCCGGCTCCGGATGATCGACAGCCAGCGTTCGATCGCCTCCCGACATTCGGCGCCCCGAGCCGACAGCGAACGGTGGTGGCCTCATCAAGCGAGTCGTTGCGCGCCCCGGTCGCGCGCTCCTCGCCGCTTGCCCCGCCCGCCGCGTGCAACTTGTCCGAGCGACTGAGGCCACCGCCGGTCGCCGAGGCGTCCACGCCCGCCGCGCACCACGCACGCGGCCAACCCCACCACGCAACCGACCCACCCACCCGACTTCTCCGGAGAAAGCAATTGGTGCCAAGCTAACCAGAAACGGACTTCGTGACTGTCCAGCAGCGGTGGATGCGGCGGTTGCGGAAGTCGTCGGGCACGGTGCGTTCGCTGATCTCGCGGGCGACGTGGCCGGCGGGAACCAGCTCATCGAGCCACTTCAGCTGGCGCGAGTTGGTGCTGAAGTAGAGATAGCCGCCGTCCGCCAGCCAGCGCACGGCGAGCTCCACCAGCCGCGGCCAGTCGCGGTCCACCGCGAAGCTCCCGGCGTCCATGCGCTTGGAATTGGAGAACGTGGGCGGGTCGAGCACGATGTAGTCGTACTGCTCGCCCGGCCGCGGGCCCTCGGACAGGAACTGCAGGCAGTCCGAGTGCACGAGCCGATGCGCATCGCCATCGACCGCGAACCCGTTCAGCTCGAGGTTCCGGCGCGTCCACTCCTGGTAGGTCTTCGACATGTCCACCGTGGTGGTGGCCGCCGCGCCGCCCGCGCGCGCGTACACCGTGAAGCTGCCCGTGTACGCAAAGAGGTTCAGCACGCGCTTGCCCTTCGCGTAGTGACGGATGATCGAGCGCGTCTTGCGGTGATCGAGGAACAGCCCGGTGTCGAGGTAGTCGCTGAGGTTCACCTCGAAGCGGAGCCCCTGCTCCTCCACCACCTTGACCACGCCGCGGTCGTCCACTCGGTCGTACTGCTCGGCGCGGTCGCGGATGCGACCGCGGTACTTCATGTGGAGCCGCGCGCCCGCCACCTGCAGGCCGTCGAGGATCTCCTCCTCGCAGCGGTCCTCGAAGGCGCGCACCTTCTCGGGCGCATCGTCGCGCGTGCGCTGGTAGACCCACGCCACCACGTCGCCGTCGTACCAGTCCACGATCGCCGGGAACTCCGGGATGTCCCGCTCGTACAGGCGGAAGCACGTGATGCCGCCTGCCCTTGCCCAGCCGCGCAGGTGCTTCAGCTGCTTCGCGAGTCGGTTCCCGAGCACGGGCATGCCTCCAGGTCGAACACGAGGTCCATCGGCGTCCACCACGCGCCGTCGGGCGCGCCCGGCACGGGGCGCTGGAAGCGACGCATCAGCTCGTCCCACTTCCTGCACTCCGGGTCGCGCGCGTACTCCTGGTAGTCGCGGGCCGGGTCGAACCCGTCCGGACCCTCGCAGTACATGAAGAGCCGCGTGCCATGCCGGAAGATGCGCATCCGCGCGATGCCCGCCGTGCGCAGCGCCGCCGCCACGCGCGGCCATACGGCACGGTGGTTCTCCTCGTAGGCGCGGATCAGCTCCGGATCGTCCACGAGGTCGATGGCCTGCGCGAAGCAACGCATGCGGTGAGGCTACCCGCGCCGCTCGTACACTCGCGCCCCGCATGGCGTGTGCACGCAGCAGGCTTGGACCGAAGGCAGCCCCGGCGGCACACCCGCGCGGACCCGGCTTCGACGTGCTGGTGCTGACGGTCGCCAACCGCGTGCAGAAGCGGTACGCGGAACGCATGCTCGAGATCCGCAGGCGCCTCGGCGCGCTGCCGGCCGGGCTCCGCACGATCGTCGTCGCAGACCCCGCAGGCAAGCGCATCGGGAGCGGCGGCAGCACGCTGCTCTGCATGGGAATGCTGCGGCGCGCAGGGCTGCTGGGCTCCCATCGCGTGCTGATCCTGCACTCCGGCGGCGATTCGCGGCGGCTGCCCGCGTGGAGCCCGTTCGGCAAGATCTGGGTGCCGCTCGGGCGCATGGGCCGCGGGCTGGGGCCGATGAACGCGCCGGCGCTCTTCGACCTGGTCCTTGCCGAACTCGGGACGCTCGCGCTGCCGGCGGCAGGCGGCGTGGTGGTGGCGAGCGGAGATGCCGCGCTACGCCTCACCGGGGAGCGCGTGGTGTTCGACGCACGCGCGGCAACGGCGCTGGCCTTCCCCGGCCCCGCGGCCCGCGCCGCGCGCCACGGCGTCTTCGTCACCGGACGCGACGGCCACGTCCGCCGCACTCTGCAGAAGGCGAGCCGCGCCGAACTCCGCGCGGCGGGAGCGCTTGACCGGCGCGGAGTCGCCGCGATCGACGGCGGCATCTTCCACTTCCCGCCGTCGGCGTGCCGCGCGCTGCTGCGCGGTGCATCGACCATGCTGCCGGGCTTCCGCCGGGGAACGGCGTCGCTCGACCTCTACCAGGAGATCGCCGATGCGCTGGCGCGCGATGCAACGCCCGCCGGCTACGTCGCGCGGTTCGGCGCGGCAGACCCCGCCCGCGCGCGCGCATTGCGTGCCTTCTTCCGTGCCGCCCGCGGCGTTCCGCTGCGCGTGGCGATGCTCTCGTCCGGCAGCTTCCTCCACCTCGGGTCCACCCGCGAGCTGATCGAACGCCTCGCATCCCGCGAGCCCGAGCGCCTGTTCCCCGACCGGCTGGATCGCGCGCGCACCCACCTGCGGCCGCACGAACCGCGCATCGCCCACGGGCCCGGCATGCCGAACGGCTGCTGCATCAGCCGGGTGCGAGTGCGCGGCGGCATCTGCACCGCCGCGCACGGGATCGACGACGACTGCAAGACCGATGCGGCGCACGGCGGCACCCTCTGCGGCCTGCCGCTCGCGGACCTGCCCTTGCGCACGGGCATGGACGCAGGTGCCATCTGGGGACGCAGCCCGCACACGCTCTGGCATGCGCGCATCCACCCGGTCGATGCGGATGGGCGCCTGCTGCACGTGCGATGGATGATGGACGGTGCGCGCGCGCCGGCCGGCTGGAAGCGCGCACGCCGGCTGTCGTTCGCAGACCTGATGCGGCTTGCGGACGCGGACCGAACGGCGCGCGAGGACCACGCCGACCACCGACTGACGCGCCGGGCGCGCACGCCGCTCGAGCGCGCGCGCATCGCCGCGGAGATGGAGGCCCTTGCGACCAGCGCCGCCTCGCGTGCACGGGCACGGGCCTCTGCGCTCGCTGCCGTCGGCGAATCAGCCTCCGCCGACCTCGCGCTCCCGGCCGTCGTCCGCCGCTTCGCGGTCCGCCCGGACCAGGCCGTGTGGGCGAGCGCGCCCGTCCGCATCGACCTCGCCGGCGGGTGGAGCGACACGCCGCCGCTCTGCATCGAGCACGGGGGCGCGGTGGTCAACGCCGCGATCACGCTCGGCGGCACGCTGCCGCTGCAGGCGATGGTGCGCGTGACCGAGGAGCCCGCCATCACGCTCCACTCCGTGGACGCCGGCCGCACGGCGCGCTACGCGCACGTCCGCACGCTGCTCGATCACCACGATCCCCGCGCCTGGGACGCGCTGCCGCGCGCCGCGCTGGTCCTCAGCGGCCTGGTGCCGCGCGAACCCCGCACGAGCCTTCGCTCGCACCTCGAGCGCGCGGGCGGCGGCCTCGCCATCACGCTCTTCAGCGCCGTTCCGCGCGGCAGCGGGCTCGGCACGAGCAGCATCCTCGGCGCCACGCTCCTCGCGACGCTCGAACGCGTCGCCGGGCGCACGCCCGATCGCGCGCGCCTCGCGCGCGGAGCATCGCTCCTCGAGCAGATGATCCGCACCCGCGGAGGCTGGCAGGACCAGGCCGGGGGACTCTGGGGCGGGCTGAAGCTCTGCACCTCGGCTCCCGGCGCCGAGCAGGCACCGGAGGCGGTCGCGCTCGCGCCACCGCCCGCGTTCACGCGCGCGCTCCGGGAACGGTCCATCCTCTTCTACAGCGGCCACCGCCGGATGGCCCGCAACATCCTCGAGACCGTCGTGCTGCGCTACCTCCGCGGTGATCCGCAGGTGCTCGAGGCCCGGCAGCGGCTGGTCGCGGGCGCGCGGCTCATGGCGGCGGCCGTGGAGGCAGGCGACCTCGACGAGTTCACGGTCCGGCTCGCCGAGTACCGGGACCTGAAGCGCGCGGTCGACCCGGCGTCCGTCACCCCGGCGCTGGAGGGCCCGATGTCGGCCCTGGCCCGGGAGTTGTCCGCGTGGAGCTTCGCCGGGGCCGGCGGCGGTGGCTTCCTTCTGGCGGTGGCACGATCACCGGCCGCGGCGGCCCGGGTCCGAGCACGCCTGACGGACCTTCCCCCGCACCCGCACGCACGGTGCTTCCCGCTGGAGTTCGATGCCGCGGGCGTGCGACTGTCGGTCCTCTGAAGCGGACAACCCCAAACAGCCGATAAACATCCGGTTCAGGCACCGTGGAAGGCCTGAGCGGTCATCGTGCCCCTTCGGGGGTTCCGCTACACTCTTCCCCTTCTTCGGACGCCCCTCCGGCCCCGAAACCGCACTCAGGACGCACACATGAAGGCCCAGAACTGGACCCGGTTCATCGTTCCCGCCGCGCTCGCCGCGCTCGCGGCCGCGCCCGTCGCCCTCGCCAGCGAGGCCGACCTTCAGCTCCCGCCGATCGACGACAAGATCGTCTTCAGCGTCTTCGGCAAGCCCATCATGGGCGCCACGCTGATGTACGCGGGCATCGCCGTCGCCCTGGTGGGCGCCATCTTCGGCGTGTTCCAGTACAGCCGCGTCAACGCGCTCCCGACCCATCCGTCGATGCGCAACGTCTCCAACATCATCTGGGAGACCTGCAAGAGCTACCTCACGCAGCAGGGCAAGTTCCTCGCGCTGCTGTGGTTCCTGATCGCAGGCGCCATGGTGGTGTACTTCGGCTTCCTCAACCCGATCGGCGGCGGGCACGCCGCCGAGGGCGCCGCTGCCGCCGGCGTCCCGCACACCAGCCGCGTGATGTCGGTGGGCATCGTCCTCGTCTGCTCCATCCTGGGCATCCTGGGCAGCTACGGCGTGGCGTGGTTCGGCATCCGGATCAACACGCAGGCCAACAGCCGCACCGCGTTCGCCAGCCTCCGCGGCAACGGCCTCGAGTGCCTGTCCATCCCGCTGTCGGCGGGCATGTCGATCGGCATGCTCCTGGTGAGCGTCGAGCTGTTCTTCATGATCGCCATCATGATGTTCATCCCGAGCCACCTCGTCGGCGCGAGCTTCATCGGCTTCGCGATCGGCGAGAGCCTCGGTGCCACGGTGCTGCGCATCTGCGGCGGCATCTTCACCAAGATCGCCGACATCGGCAGCGACCTGATGAAGATCGTCTTCAAGCTGCCCGAGGACGACCCGAAGAACCCAGGCGTCATCGCCGACTGCACGGGCGACAACGCCGGCGACTCGGTCGGCCCGACCGCCGACGGCTTCGAGACCTACGGCGTGACCGGCGTGGCGCTCATCGCCTTCCTGGCCTACGCGCTCGGCGGCGGCAGCGGCGACCAGAAGACCATGTGCATGCAGCTCATCGTGTGGATGTTCACGATGCGCGCCCTCATGATCGTCACCAGCCTCGTCAGCTACTGGCTGACCAACGCCTGGAGCAAGGCCTCGTTCGGCAGCCGCCGCGAGTTCGACGAGGAGGCCCCGCTCACCCGCCTGGTGATCGTGACCTCGATCGTCTCGGTGATCGTCACCTACTTCGCCAGCCATGCGCTGCTCGGCGAGATCGTCTTCAACGGCAACAAGCTCGAGAACCTCTGGTGGGTGCTCGCCACGATCATCAGCCTCGGCACGGCCGCAGGCGCGCTGATCCCCGAGTTCACCAAGGTGTTCACGAGCACCAGCTCCAAGCACGTCAACGAGGTGACCAACGCCTCCGCGCAGGGCGGCGCCAGCCTGAACATCCTCTCGGGCCTGGTGGCCGGCAACTTCAGCGCCTTCTGGATGGGCTTCCTCATCCTGGTGCTGATGGCCGCGGGCTGGAAGCTCAGCGAGAACCCCGACCTGGCGCTCCTCATGCCCGACGCGTACCGGAGCTTCGCCGCCCCGATCTTCGCGTTCGGCCTGATCGCCTTCGGCTTCCTCGGCATGGGCCCCGTCACCATCGCCGTCGACAGCTTCGGCCCGGTGACCGACAACGCCCAGAGCGTCTACGAGCTGAGCCGCGTCGAGCAGATCCCCAACATCAAGCAGGAGCTGAAGCGCGACCACGGCATCGACGTCGACTTCGAGCACGCCAAGCTGCTGCTCGAGCGCGGAGACGGCGCCGGCAACACCTTCAAGGCCACGGCCAAGCCCGTGCTCATCGGCACCGCGGTGGTCGGCGCCACCACGATGATCTTCGGCATCATCCTGGCGCTCTCCAAGAACGCCTCAATCGTGAAGCCCGGCCAGTCCATCGAGGGCGTGCTCAGCGTGGTGCGGCCCGAGATCCTGCTCGGAATCCTGATGGGCGGCTCGGTGATCTACTGGTTCACCGGCGCGTCCACGCAGGCGGTCGTGACCGGCGCGTACAGCGCAGTGGTCTTCATCAAGAAGAACATCAACCTCGACAAGGCCGAGGCCTCCATCCAGGACAGCAAGGAAGTGGTGAAGATCTGCACCATCTATGCCCAGAAGGGCATGTGGTACATCTTCCTGGCGGTGTTCTGCATGTCGCTGGCGCTGCCCTTCTTCAGCCCGGTGTTCTTCATCGGATACCTGATCGGCATCGCGTTCTTCGGCCTCTTCCAGGCGATCTTCATGGCCAACGCCGGCGGAGCCTGGGACAACGCCAAGAAGATCGTCGAGGTGGACATGCGCGCCAAGGGCACCGAGATCCACGCGGCGACCGTCGTCGGCGACACCGTCGGCGACCCGTTCAAGGACACGTCGTCGGTGAGCCTCAACCCGGTGATCAAGTTCACCACGCTCTTCGGCCTGCTGGCCGTGGAGATCGTGCTCACGATCCAGAGCGAGGCGCTCCGGACGTGGGTCGGCCTTGGACTGCTGGCCGTGGCGCTCTACTTCATCTGGGGCAGCTTCTACAAGATGCGCATCCCGGTCGACGCCAAGGACTGAGTCGCAAGCGGCAGCCCGAAGCCATCGCGGCCCGCCCCGTCCGGGGCGGGCCGCTTTCTTCGAGGCCTATACTCAAACTCCCCCATGATGGCCCACGCCGCGATCGTCACCGCCGCACTGCTTGCCCTGGCGGCAGCGCAGGACCCCGCGGCTGTGCAGGCGGCGGGCGATGCGGCCACCGGGGCCGCGGCAGCCGCCCCCGAGTCCGGCATGCTGCGCGAATGGGGAACGCGCCTCGTCGAGTACGGCCCGATCGCCATCTTCGGCGCCTTCGTCATCAGCGGGATCGGGCTGCACCTCAGCGAGGACTTCATCCTCGTGCCGGCCGGCATCTTCGCCTACGAGCAGTACGTGGCCACCGGCACCTGGCAGTGGTTCATCGAGGCCTCGGCCGCCGCATGGCTGGGGATCGTCGTGGGCGATGCCGGCTGGATCTGGATCTGCCGGCACTTCGGCGGCAAGCTCCTCGGCTGGCGGGCCTTCCGGAAGCTGATCGGCCCGCGCACGCTGCTGGAGGTGAAGTACGAGATGGACCGCCGCGGCGCGTGGGCGCTCCTGATCGCGCGCTTCATCCCGGGCGCCCGGACACCGATGGTCACCATGTCGGGCGTGATGCAGCTCTCGTGGTGGAAGATCCTTGCGGTGGAGGCCGCCGGCGTCCTCGTCACGGCACCGCTCCAGATCGGGATCGGCGTGGGCGTGGCGAAGATCGGCAGCCAGTTCGAGAGCGCCGCGCACCGGTGGATGCTCTACATCGGCGCCACGCTCGCGGTGGTGGCGCTCATGGGCGTGGCGCACGTGGCCATCTCGCGCCGCAAGGGAAAGCGCCGCCCGCCGCGCGCGCCGGTGCGCTGGCTCACGGGCTTCGCGCGCCGCGCCATCTCCAAGGTCCCGCTCCCCGGCATCGCCCGCGACTGAGCGACGCGGCTCCCGCGCCCGTCAGCGCGCGAACGAGATGTCGAGCTTCGCGTCCGGGCACTCGCCGTGGTCGGTGACGAAGGTCACGGTCAGGCCGGTGACGCGCCCTGCGGCATCGCGCCGCACGCCCGGGTGCCTGGCGCCCTCGGGAGACTCCGCGAACCGGCGCGCCTCGAACATGGACACGGCCGCCTTGCATCGCACGCCGCCCGCCACCTCCAGCGAACCCACCTCCGGGTCCATGCGGAGGATGCGGATCTCCTTCATGTCGCCGGCAAGCACCTCGATGTCCTCCACTGCCTCGCGCCCGTCGTCGTGCACCTCGAGCGCGGCCGGCAGCGCAACCACGCCCTCGCCCAGGCTGTAGTCCACGCGCACCCTCCCCAGCATGCCGCCGTTGCCGCCGAACTCCACGGACACGGACCGGTCGCCATGGCCATTCGGGCGCAGGGTGAGCCTGAGCTCGCGTTCCTCGCCGGGGCCGAACGTCTTGCTCCCCACGAGCTTCGCCTCCACGCACGCGCAGTTGGACGCGTAGGCCTTGACCTCGACGGGCGCGTCTGACTGGTTTCGCACCTTGACGGTGCGCTCGAGGGCGGGGCCGCACGGGCTGACGCTGCCGAAGGACACCTTGCCGTCGACGGGCTGCAGTGGCAGCGATGCGAGGAAGCCGCCCTTGCGCTGCCCGGCCGCCGGCGCGGCGGCGCCCGAGGGCGACGACCCGTCCCCGCACGAGGCAAGGACCGCGGCGAGGGCGGCGACGAACACGGTGCAGGCGGAAAGGCGCATCCGAGGGATCCTATGCCCACGACGCCGCGCCCGTCAGCCCGGATCGGGTTCGCGCAGCGGCTCGATGCCGCGCAGGCGGCGCAGCTGCGGCACGGCGACAGCGATCCCGGCCAGCACCACCAGCGTGCCGACACCGCCGCTGACCACGCTCGCCACGGGCCCGAAGAACTTGGCCACCACGCCGCTCTCGAAGCCGCCGAGCTCGTTGGAGCACTCGATGAACATGGTGTTCACCGCGCCCACCCGCCCGCGCAGCGCGTCGGGCGTGCGCATCTGCACCAGCACGTGGCGGATCACCACGCTCACGTTGTCCGCGGCGCCGGCCACGGCCAGCGCAACCGCGGCCATGACCGGGGAGGTGGACAGCCCGAACCAGATGGTCGCCGCCGCGAACACGGCCACGCTCCAGAGGAGGAGCGGGCCGGCGCGCCGGAAGTCGGGGCGGAACGCGAGCACGCCCGCCATCAGGAGCGCGCCGACGTAGGGCGAGGCGCGCAGCACTCCCAGGAGCACCGGTCCGCCCCCGAGCACCTCGGTGGTGATCTGCGGAAGGAGCGCGGTGGCGCCGCCGAAGATCACCGCGAGCATGTCGAGCAGGATGGCGCCGAACACCGGGCGTTCGTGCCACATGTGGCGGATGCCGGCAAGCATCGCCTCCGTGGTGGGCGCCTGCGCGGCCCGCGGCGCGGCGCGCGGGCGCGTGGCTGCCACCGCCACCGCGAACACCGCACAGCCTGCCGCCGTCACCAGGTACACCGGCCACATCGCAGGCAGCAGGTCGATCAGCTGGCCCGCGAGCAGCGGGCCCGCGACGGCCGCGAACTGGAAGATGCCGCTGTTGTAGGTGACCACGTTCTGGAACACCGAGTTTGGCGCGATCAGCGGCAGGTAGCTCTGCCGCGCCGGGCCGTTGAACGCACGCACGCACGCGCTCGCCACCAGCAGCAGGTACCACCACCACACCGGTGCGCTCGAGTACGAGAGGTAGGCGAACCCGGCGGCAACCGCCGCGAACCCCGCCTGCGTGGCCACCACGATGCTGCGGCGGTCGCGCGTGTCGGCGAAGTGCCCCGCGTACAGCGCAAGCAGCACCACCGGGAGCGCACGGCAGATGCCCATCCACGCCAGCGCCATCGGGTCGTGCGTGCGCTGCCAGACCTCCCACTGCACCGCGGTGTTCATCACCTGAAGCCCGGTCGACCCGAAGCAGAACCCGATCGCGAACTTCCGGTAGTCGGGCAGCCGGAGCGCCGCCAGCGGGTCGTGCCCGGTGCGCGGCGATGTGGACGTGGTCTTGCTCACGGGGATCGGCGAGGCTAGCACGGCCGCAGGTCAAGGGATGCCGCGGCGGAATATCCTTGCCGAACGCGGCAGGCGCCGCCCGCACATGGACCAACGCAACCCGTTCCTCGCTGGCCGCACCTCGGCCGCGCAGCGCGCGGCGGCGCTCCGGCGCCTCGATGCCGAGTGGACCATTCTCCTGGCGGGCGCCGCCATCGGCGTGGCGGTGGCGTTCGTCGCGCTGGGGTTCATCCTCCCCATCCGCTGGGCGGAGCACGCGCTCGAGGGCGCGCTGCGCGGCGGGCGCGATGCGGCCTCGCTGGTCGCTGCACTGGCACCCGTGGCGGGCGCCATCGGCACGGTCATCGTGTACGCGCTCATCCCCATGCGTGCCCGCGGGCACGGCGTGACGCAGGTGCTCTACGCGGTGCAGCGGATGAACTCCCGGCTTCCCGCGATGCTCGCCGTGCGGCAGTGGCTGGCGGCCACGCTCACCATCGTGTCGGGCGGCAGCGCGGGCCCCGAGGGCCCCATCGTCACCATCGGCGCCACCGTCGGATCGAACGCGGCGCGCCTCGTGGGGCGGCCGACCCCTGGCACCACGAGCACGCTGCTCGGCTGCGGCGCGGCGGCAGGCCTCTCGGCGGTGTTCGCGGCGCCGCTCACCGGGATCTTCTTCGCCATGGAGGTGGTGCTGCGCGACTTCTCCGCGCGGACGCTCGCGCCCATCGTGGTGTCCTCCGTGCTGGCGTTCGCCACCGTGCAGAGCGTGCTCGGGCCGGTGGACTCGCTCTTCGGCGCGGCCGCGCGCGAAATCGGCCCGCGCCTCTCGGGCATGACCGTCGGCCTGGTGCCGCTCTTCGGCCTCGTGGCGGTGCTGGCCGCGGTCGGTGCGGTGTTCTTCATGCGTTCGCTCGAGGTGATCGAGCGCACCTTCGCGCTGCTGCCGGTGCCGCGGTGGACCAAGCCGATCCTCGGCGCGGCGATCCTCGGCGCGGGCGGCGCGGCGTGGGTGTGGACGCACCAGGAGTCGCCGCTGCCGCCGTTCTTCGGGAGCGGCTACTGGGTGGTCAAGGACCTGCTCGAGCATTCGGGCACCGGCGAGGCCCTGATCATGCCGTCGCTCGTGCTCCTCGTGTGGTTCGTGTCGAAGGTGTTCGCCACCGGCACCACGCTCGGCTCCGGGTCCGCGGGCGGCCTGTTCGCGCCGAGCCTCGTGTGCGGCGCGATGCTCGGCGGCGCGCTCGCCGAGGGCCTCCGGTGGGCGGGGGTGCAGTCGACGCCGGCGCCGGAGCTGGTGCTCGCGGGCATGGGCTGCATGGTGGCGGCCACCACGCACGCGCCGCTCGCCGGTGCCATGCTGGTGTACGAGCTCTGCGGGCAGGAGTCGGTGATCCTGCCCGTGCTCCTTGCCACCGTCGTCTCGACGCTCGTCTGCCGCTCCATCCATCCGCTCAGCATGTACACGTCGGGGCTTGTGGCGCTCGGCGTGCGCCAGGGCGCGCTGGCGGACTTCGCGGCCATGCGCCGGCTCTCCGTGCGCCAGGTTGGCCACCTGCCCGGCGCGGTGCTGCACGAGGGCGCGGCGGGCGATGCGCTGGTGGAATTGGTCGAGCGCCACGGTGCGCGCGACGCGGTGGTCATCGACGGCGAGGGCCGCTACCGCGGCATGATCACCGCACGCGAGCTGCAGTCGGCGCTGCTTGCGCGCGAGGCGCTCGGCGTGACGCTGGCCGCGGACCTGATGCGGACGGACGTGCCCGTGACCACCGAGGACGAGTCGCTCGAGATCGCCTTCCACAAGCTCACCGCGCGCGATGTCGATGCCATCCCGGTGGTGGAGCCGGGGAGCCGCCGGCTGCTCGGCGTGCTCACCCGCGAGCGCCTGATGCAGGCGTATGCGGACGAGCTGGCCAAGGAAGCCTGAGTCCGCTCACGCAGGCGCGGCGGTGCGCCGCGCGTTGCGGAACGCAAGCACGGCCATCAGCGCGCAGCAGCCGCCGAGCACCAGGAAGACGCGGTTGCTCGGCATGCCGCCTCGGCGCAGCGCCAGGAACATCCCGTTGCCCACGCCCGCCATCACGAAGCTGAGCCCGTTCGCGGTTCCCAGCACGCGGCCGCGCGCGTCGTCGGGCGCCAGTGCCTGCAGGTTGGACTGCAGCGGGATGATGTAGAAGCCGGCCACGAACCCGGACGCGGCAAGCAGCGCCATGGTGACCGCGAAGTCGGCGGGCGCGACGCCCAGCGCCGCGAAGCCAGCCGCAAGCCCGGCGGCGCCGACCAGCACGAACCGCGCGCGCCGCGCCGGCGCATCGAGGTACGCGGCGGCGACGCAGCCCAGCCCGATCGCCACCGCGAGCACGGCCATCAGGAGCGACGTGCGGTCGTCGTCGATGCCGAGGAACGCCGAGTAGTCGGGAAGCACGAGGAGCACCACGGCGGCGACGAAGTAGAAGAACGTCCACGCCAGCGCCGTCAGCAGGAGCGGCCCGCGTGCCATGTCACGCAGGGTGGAGACGTACGTCGAGAAGGGGTTCAGGTCGACCGGCAGCCCCGGGCTCTGCGGCACCAGCCGCGGGAGCGTCAGGCACGTGACGAACCCGAGCGTCACAGCGATGCCCATGGCGATTCCCGGGAGCCATGCGGACGCACCGGACGGCTGGCCGTCGACGAACCCGGACTTCCACCGCTGCGCAACCAGGCCGGCCACCAGCATGCCGACGATCACCGCGACGTTGGTCGACATGTTGATGATGCCGTTGGCTCGTGCCAGCTTTCCGGGCTCGACCAGCTCGGCGATCATCCCGTACTTGACCGGGCCGAAGAACGCGCTCACGACCGCGAACATCGCGAGCGCCGAGAGTGCGCCCCACGCGGACCCGCGCGCGAACTCCAGCGCCGTGAATGCCGCCACAGCCAGCGACACCGCCTTGAGCAGCACGGTCACGCGCGACTTTGAGTGACGGTCCGCGATCCTGCCGCCGAAGGCGCTCAGTAGGACGAAGGGCGCGGTGAACACCAGCCCGACGAACCCGTTGCCGCCCTCGCCGAACACCTGCTCCCACGGCGCGCCAAGCGCCACGGCGAAGGACAGCGTTCCCTTGATGATGTTGTCGCTCGCGGCCTCGAAGAACTGCGTGGCCACCAGCGAGAGAAACCCGCGGTTCCAGAGTCCGCGCGGCGGGGTGCCGTTCACCGCGGCGTCCCCGGCCGCACGACGCGTGCCTCGGCCCGGCCGCGGCCCGGTACCCATGGCGCGGCAGGCTGCACGAACGCGCGCGTGACCGTCACGGGCGCACGCGGGCGACCGGTCGCCTCGTCGGCGATCTCGCCCCGCTCGATTGCCAGGATTGCGTCGGCGCCCTCGACGGCCTCGCCGAACGCGCAGTACTGGCCGTCGAGCCGCGCGGTCTCCTCGCGCGTCAGGGCCACGAACCACTGGCTGCCGGCACTGTCGGGCCAGTCGTTGCGTGCCATCGAGAGCACGCCGAAGTCGTGCGGCAGCGCGGATGGCTCGAGGGCGATGTCGTAGCCGGGGCCGCCGTCGCCGGTGCCCGTCGGGTCGCCGCCCTGGATCACGAAGGGCTTGCCGCCGCGCCCCTTCGGCACCACGCGGTGGACGATGGTGCCGTCGTAGAAGCCGCTTGCCGCAAGCTGCACGAAGTTCCGTGCGGTGGAGGGCGCCATGTCCGGGCGCATCGCGAAGCGGATGCGGCCCGCGGTGGTCTCGAACACCACGTCCATGTCCACGTCGACGCGGAAGCCCGAGCGCGGCGACGGATCGGCCTTCTCCCAGGCCTTCGATGCCCTGACGTGCGCAGGATTGGAAGGGTCGAGCAGCCGGTCGCCCCATCCGATGATGCGGGTGAAGCGGGTGGTGCCGTCGGGGCGCAGGTCGTTCATCGTGCGGATCGTCGGTCGCACCTCGAGGGGCGTGACCACGAGCGGAGCGCCCGTGGGCTGGCCTGCGACGACGGCCTGCACGCGCACGGCGCACGGAATGTCGCGAAGCCCGGGCACCAGGCGTGCCAGGTCCTGCTCGCCCGCCGCCGCCGCCGCGCGAGCGAGTTGGCGGCCGGCGGCATCCATCGCCACCAGCTCGCACGACGTCGTCACGCGCACCTCGATGGGACCATCCGCCCGCGCGAACGGCCGCCCCGGCACGGGCTCGGCCTGGAGTGCGAGCGCCATCATCGCGGGAACGAGTGCGGCAGGCATGCCCGCAGTATGTCCCCTGCCGTACATTCCCGCCACCGATGCCCGAACCCGTGACCGTCGTCTCCGGCCTGCCCCGCTCCGGCACAAGCCTGGCCATGCAGATGATCCACGCGGGCGGGCTGCCGGCGGTCACCGATGGCCAACGCACGAGCGACGACGACAATCCGCGCGGCTACTTCGAGTTCGAGCGGGTCAAGCAGCTCCGGAACGACAAGGCGTGGCTTGACGAGGCGGCCGGGAAGGTGGTCAAGGTCATCCACCTCCTGCTTGCTGAACTCCCCGACGACCGGCCCTACCGGGTGGTGTTCATGCGCCGTGACCTGCGCGAGGTGGTGAAGAGCCAGTCGACCATGCTGTCCCGCTCCGGCCGGGCCGGCGGCGGCCTGCCCCCCGAGCGGCTGATGGCCGTGTACGAGCAGCAGCTCAAGTCCGTGGACGCGTGGCTCGCCGCGCGCCCGAACTTCCGGCGGCTCGACGTGCCATATGCCGACCTCGTCGCCGCCCCGGGCACCTGGGTGCCCCAGCTAAACGCCTTCCTCGGCGGCACCCTCAACGAACAGGCAATGCTGGCCTCCGTGGACCCCTCCCTGCACCGCAACCGCGCCTGACGCCGCGGACCGGCGCAGCCGGGACGCACACACCGGCCCCGGAACGAGAAACCGAAGGCCCTGGGCCTTCGGTTCTCGAGTGAGGAGTCGGGGTGACAGGATTCGAACCTGCGGCCTCTTGCTCCCGAAGCAAGCGCTCTAGCCAAGCTGAGCTACACCCCGCCAACACCCCCTCGCGGGGGCCAGGAAGGCCAATGTTACCGCAAACCGCCGCGCCCCGCACTTCCCCCCCACGCGAGAAACCCCGATCCGCGCCTCGCGCGGCGCGGCGGATTCAAGACATTTCGAGATAACCAAAACTTGAACCATCCTGAGGCCGGGCTACTTTCCGTCTACCACCCGGAGGCTTTGGCGATCGCTTTTTGCGCCAAGGCGTCCCTTGTCCGTGTGGAGCGACTGGGCGACGCGATCGATCGCCCCGCCGAAACCTGCGATCCGCTCTTTTCAGACTCGGAGAACGTCCGTCATGAAGATCTCTCTCACGCGCATGACCACGGCCGCAGCTGCGGCCCTGTGCCTTGCCACCGCTGCCAGCGCACAGGTGTCGGTGGACATGGCCGGCTGGCAGACCTGGGGCGGCATTGCCGACCCGTCCAACTCGTCCACGACGGTCGACATCCCCTCGGGCGCCACGGGCCTCCAGGCCATGGTCTACGCCAACATCTCGTACACCTCGCTCGGAGGCAGCTGGAACAGCGAGCTTCGCATGCGTGTCGAGGTGGTCGGCGCCACCGGCAGCTCCTACACCCTGCGCGTGACTGGCGCCCCCGCGGCGGCCGGTCCGTTCACGGAGGCGGGCCCCGGCACCATCGCCGCGGGCGGCCCCTTCCCCATCCCGGCGGGTGCCACGCAGCTCAAGGTCTTCGCCTACGAGTCCTTCGATGACGGCGGCGGCGCCACCCAGGATGCCGCGATCGATGCCGGCACGCTGACCATCACCTTCGGCGCCCCGCCGCCGTGCCTGCCCGACTTCACCGACGCCCCGTCGGCCGCGGTCGGCACCACCGCCTTCGACTGCTCGAGCTCGACGCTCGCGCAGACCGTGACCTCGAACACCGCGGGCACCGCGACGACGATCATCAACAACGCCAAGGTGTTCAAGTTCACGCCCACGACCACGGGCTTCTACACCCTGAGCACCTGCGGCTCGGTGGGCGACACCAAGCTCGCCATCGGCGCGGCCTGCCCGCCCGCTGGCACCGCGATGTCGTCCTTGGCCTACAACGATGACAACTGCGCCTGCAGCTCAGGCTGCGCCGGCAACTATTCGAGCGGCCTCAACCTCTCGAACGCCGGCGCCCCGCTCACGAGCCAGCTGACCGCCGGCACCACCTACTTCGTGGTGGTCGGTGGTTTCGCCGCTGCGGATCTCCCGAGCGGCGACCTGGTCATCGCCACGTCGCAGGGTCCGATCACGCCGAACACCTGCAGCAACCCGCTCGCTGGCGTCGTCGGCGAGAACACGGTGGGCCTCGACGCCGCGGGCGCCCCGCTCCCGGTGGACTGCGCCTTCGGCGGGAACCCCATCAGCAAGCCCGGTTACATCCGCTTCGTGGCCCCGAGCACCGGCAACTTCTTCTGCAGCTTCTGCAACGGCGCCACCGACACCGTCATGGCAGCCATGACGGTGTGCGGCGACTCCGCTACCGTCATCGCCTGCGATGACGACGGCTGCACCGGCGGCAACCCGCCGTTCACGTCGCTCCTCAACTTCTCGGCCAACCAAGGCGACGTGATCTTCATCGCCGTGGGCCTGTGGTCGACCACGGCTGCCGCGCCCGCGGACGGCCTCACGGTGACCATTGGCGCGCCGATCAGCCCCAACACCTGCGACAACCCGGTGAACGCCGTGGTGGGCGCCAACGTGGTGGGCCTTGACCCCGCCGCGGCCCCGCTGGCCGTGACGTGCGCCTTCAACGGCAACCCGGCCAGCGCGCCGGGATACCTCCGCTTCGTGCCCCCCACCTCGGGCTTCTACACGCTGAGCAACTGCGACGTGAACGTGGACACCGTCATGGCGGCCATGACCACGTGCGGCGACAGCAGCACCGTCTTTGCGTGCGACGACGACGGCTGCACGGGCGGGGCGCCCTTCAACTCGTCGCTCAACTTCGAGGCAACCGCCGGCGTGCCGGTGTTCCTCGCGGTGGGCCTGTGGGATCCCGCGAGCACCGCGCCGCCGGAAGGCGTGGCGGTCACCATCACCCCGTCGGCTCCCCCCCCGAACCCGTGCGACCCCGCCAACATCATCAACGGCGTGGTGGGCATCAATCAGGTCATCCCTGACCCGGCGTACCCCAACCTCGACCTGACCGGCTACTGCACCTTCCCGATCGGCGATCCCACCATCACGGACGCCAAGTACATCCGCTTTACCCCCACGGTGACCGGCGTGTACGTCATCGGCAACTGCAGCGACACCGGCACCACGGTCGATGCGCGCATCTCCATCCTGACGGCCTGCGGCGATGCCTCCACCAACGAGGTGTGCGACGACGACGGCTGCACGGGCGGCACGGCGCCCTTCACCTCGAAGGTCGAGTGGACGCTCAACGCGGGCACCACGTACTACTTCGCGGTGGGCGGCTTCAGTGTGCTGGCCACGGGTCCCTTCAACATCGAGATCGTGGCCCCGCAGGGCCCCGCATGCCCGGCGGACGTGAACGCCGACGGCGTGGTCAACGGCTTCGATGTGGGCCTGCTGCTGGGCAACTGGGGCTTCAGCGGCACCGGTGACGTCAACGACGACGGCACCGTCAACGGGTTCGACCTGGGCCTGATGCTGGGCGCCTGGGGGCCGTGCGCCTGAGTGCGGCTGCCGGGCCCCCGCCCGGGAATGACCGAGAACTTCCGACGCCCGCAACTTCGGCTGCGGGCGTCGTGTTTTATTTGCGTTTCAAAGGGTGATACTGGCACCATCCCGGTTACGCCGTACTCTTGAGAGCAACCCCTGCGCGACGGATGTCGCCGCGCCCATATCACACTCGGAGATCGGAACAATGATGAATCGTCCTTCCCGCCTCGGGCGCCACTTCGCGGCCGCCCTCACGACCGCGGTCGCCGCTTCGGCGACGGCAGGCGTCCAGTACACGCCCACGTTCTTGCCCGTCCCGGCCAATTCCGACGGTATCTACATCAACGTCCAGACGGGCGCCACGGGCACCGCCGGATCGGCCGTCGCGGGTTGGGACCTCAACCCGTACGGCGCCGCCGCGCTGCAATGGTCC